>JAWOBP010000119.1:0-34077 GCA_046484285.1 Polyangia bacterium | reverse complement strand
GGCCGGCTTGGGCTGAGCCGGCTTGGGGGCGGCCGGCTTGGGCTGAGCCGGCTTGGGGGCGGCCGGCTTGGGCTCGGCCGGCTTCTCTCCCGACGGCTTCTGGGGCAGGGATCCCCCGCTCTTCGCGCCGGGAGTACCCTCGGGCGCCTTGGGTCCTTCCCCTTTGTCCTCTTTTTTGGATCCCACCCCGGGCATTCCGAACTGGGTTTTGGCCATTCCGATCTCCTTAGAATTGGTTTCGAAAACCGATCCTATGTCTACTTACTTACCGGTTGCGGGTCAACCGAGGTGGTCGTACCCCTCTCGCCTGTCAGGACTTGGTGTTCATGATCAGCAGCGTATCGCGCGCAACCTCGGACTGCGGTCCCTGCTCGGCCTGGAGCGCGAGCAGGTATCCGCGCTCGTTGAGACCGGAGAGCACCTTGGCCGCGAGCTCGCGGTGCTCGGCGTCGTTGCGCACCGCGTCGCTGAGCAGCTCGCGAACTTCGAGCGCGGTCAACCCGCCCGGCGAGTCGTCCCAGCCCTTTTCGAGGCGCTCCATCAGGTGCTTCCACGGCCAGAGCAGCGGCTCGCCGCTCCCCTCGGTGCGATCCATGATCTTCCTGGCCACCTCGAGCCGCTGGAAGATGCGGCCGCTGTCGAAAATGTCCTTGGTCAGGTAGACCGGATGCGATGTATACCACTGGCGTAGCAGCAGTCGGGCCTCCTGGCCGTTCAGGATCTCGATCAAGCGGTCGATCTTTTCCAGGTTGCCGGCGCCCAGCAGGATCGCCAGCACGGCGGCGCGCTGCCGGTGCTCGTCCTCGCCCTCGAGCAAGGCGTTGAGCCGGGAGCCGAGGCTCTCGTCGCCAGACTCGCCGACAGCTATCGCCGCGGGCTTGACCAGAGCGGTGTCTCCATCGCCCTCCAGGATCTCCATCGAGGCCTCGACCGCCTTTTGCGACGGATTGTGCCAGAGCCCCTGCATCAGCGCGGCCCGCACCACGCTGTCGATCTCCTCGTCCGATACCTTTTCGACGATGCTCTCCATCACCTCTTCGTCTGCGACGTAGGCCAACGAGGTCGCCGCCTCCTCGCGCAGCTCCGGATCGTCGTCCGGGTCGAGCACGATCTCCATCAACGTCTCGGCGGCCTTGGGATCGCCCAGGTAGCGCGTCGCGATGATCGAGTTGCGCCGCTCCTGGAGCCGATCCTCCATCTGCCAGTCGCGCCCCTCGATCGTCGTGGAGAACTTCTCCTCCTTGCGCTCCTCCTTGGTCATCCGCATCTTGTCGATGAAGTCGTCGACGATCCCCGGGCAGTCGAGGCGCCCCAGCGCCATCGAGGCCGACTGCGAGTAGAACCCCTCGTCCTTTTCGAGGAACGGCTCGATGATGTCGCAAAAGCGCTCGTCGCCGGTGCGTCCCATCGCGTCCATCAGCGGACCGATGTCGACCTTGACCCGCCGGGCGCTCTCGGGTGTGTTCGAGTACGGCTTGTTGGCGTCGTAGATCTTCATCAGGTAGTCCGCGGCGCCCTCGGGCTTCACCTGGCCGAACCAGCTCACGACACCGTTGGCGATCTTGCGCCGCATGTCGTTCTCCCGGTAGCGGATCGCCGAGTCCGCGATCTTCTCCTCGGTGGCCTCCTGCCACTGCGTCTTCTCGTACATCTGCTCGGCGATGCGGGGGTCTCCCAGGTCCTCGAGCGTCCACAGCGCCTGGTTGCGGATCTCGTCGGCCTGGCGTTTCTCCTCGTCCGCCGAGCCGGGGAAGTCCTCCTCGAGAATGCGCAGCAGCAGGTCCTTGGAGCGGGGATCGCGCAGCTTTTTCAGCTCGCCGACGATCTTGTACTTGACCGCCGGATCGGTGGTGTTGTCGTAGATCGCCTCCAGACCGGGAGCGCCCACCGACTGCGAGACCGCCTTGAGAATGGAGTTGCGCAGCGAGGGCGTCGAATTCATCTTCGCCAGCAGCGCTTCGCCGGCGCGCTCGTCGGTCGTGCGCCCCAGCGAGACGGCCGCGGCGCGGGCGACCTCCTTGTTGCTGTCCTTGACCAGCTCGAGCAGCGCCGGGACGGGATCCTTGTCGGTGCGGAAGCCGAGCTCCATCGCCGCGTACATGCGCAGCATCGGATCCTCCTCCCCGGCCAGCTCGATCAGCTTCTCGGTGGTGCCGACGCGGGCGATCAAGTCCCGATCGAAATCGGGAATCGTGGCCTCCTTGACGATCCGCTTGCCCAGCGCCTCGAGCAGCGGCGGGAAGCCCCGATCGTCGTCGAGCATGCACAGCGCCCAGGCGTACTTGGCCTTTCTCAGCTCGGTCGACTTCTTCATCTGCTCGTAGATGGCGTCGGTGCCCTGCTTGGCCTTCTCGCTGCCGATGCGCGCCAGCGCCATCGCGGCCTCGACTCCGGCCGAGTCGCCCCACGAGACGGCACGGATCAGCAGCGGAACCGCCTCCTCGTCGCCTACCTGGCCCAGCTCGAAGGCGGCCTGGGCCAGGGTGTCGTTCTGCCAGCGCTTGTCCTTCTCCAGCAGGTCGGAGACGATCTCGCGGAGCTGGGCCTTGAACTCGGCGTCCGTCGGCGCCTTGGCCGCGGTCTCCAGACGCTCCTCCCACTGCTTGGCGTCGGTGTGGTGGAAGTAGTAGACCACGCCCACCACCGCCGCGATCGCGACCAGCACCAAGAAGACGATCACGATGCCCTTGCTGCCGCGGCCGACCTTTCCTCCTTCCGGGTCCGGTCCCGGATCGTCGAGGGGATCCGGGTCCGCGGGCATACCGGTCTGCTCGTCCGGGTGGCCTTGTTTTTCGTCGGGACGCATCTCCTCGTTCATGTCGTGCTCCTTGCTTCGATGGAATCCTGTGTAATCTAGCTCAGGTCCCATTGCGGGATCAATCGCGAATCTTCGCGGCCGATTGTCGGGACGAACGGAGCCACATTTCGAGCCCGCCGCCGCGGGGCACCGCAAAGCCCAATCAAATTGGAGGGTTGAGCCTTGACCAGCCTCGGGAATGCTGGTAGCTTCTGTCGTTCCTGACAAAGAGGGGTGAAATGACCAAGTCGGAATTGATCGATGCCGTCGCGAGTCGGAGCAACATCACCAAGAGTCGCGCCGAGCTCGTGGTGAACTGCATTTTCGAATCGATGACCGACGCCTTGAAAAAGGGCGACGGAATCGAAATCCGCGGATTCGGCAGCTTCTCTGTGAGGCAGTACAGGCCTTACAACGGCCGCAACCCGCGCACCGGCGAGCCGGTGCACGTCGCCTCCAAGCGGCTGCCCTTCTTCAAGGTCGGCAAGGAGCTCAAGGAGATGGTCAACGCGATCGGCGCGGGCCGCCAGACCGGCGACAGCGGCCGCAACTGAGCGGACGCGTCTTCCCCTTCGCTCGCGCTCTGCGCCGACCCTCCACGCAACCGGCATGAGCCCCAAGCCCGACTTCTCCGACGTCCTTGCCAGGCTGCCCGCCTCGCCGGGGGTCTACATCATGCGGGACTCGCGCGGACGCGCCATCTACGTGGGCAAGGCGGTCAACCTGCGCCGCCGGGTGCGCCAGTACTTCGCGCCGTCCAGCTCGGACACGCGGCCGTCGCTCGGCGAGATCCGCTCTTGCACGCGCGACGTGGAGGTGGTGGTCACGCGCTCGGAAAAGGAGGCGCTGCTGCTGGAGCTCAACTTCGTGCAGCGGCTCCACCCCCGGCTCAATGTGCGCCTGCGCGACGACAAGGATTTTCTTGGCCTGCGCCTCGACCGATCCGTGGAGTGGCCGCGCCTGGAGTTGGTGCGGCGCCCCAAGAGCGACGGCGCGGTCTACTTCGGACCGTTCCCTTCTGCCTCGGCGGCGCGCGAGACTCTCAAGGTCGTCAACCGTCACTTCAAGCTGCGCTCGTGTCGCGATCGCAATTTCTCCAACCGGGTCAGGCCGTGCGTCCAGCACCAGATCCATCGCTGCCTGGCGCCCTGCGTCCTCGAGGTGAGCCGCGAGGAGTACATGCGCCAGGTGGAGTACGTGCGCCTCTTTCTCGAGGGCAGGCGCGACGATCTGCTCCGCGAGCTGGAGCGGCGCATGCAAATCGAGGCCGCCGAGATGGAGTACGAGCGGGCCGCGGTCTACCGCGACCAGATCAGCGCCGTGGAACGCACGCTGGCCCCCCAGCGCATCACCGAGGTGCGGGCCGTGGACCAGGACGTGATCGGCCTCCACCGCGAGGGAAACCTGGTCCAGCTGGTCGTGCTGGAGGTTCGTTCCGGGCGACTGGCCGGCAGGAGAGACTACTCCTTCTCGCGGCAGGAGGCGCCCGACGGCGACCTGGTCGCGTCGTTCCTCTTGCAGCGCTACACCGTCGGCAAAGCGACGATCCCCGACGAGGTGGTCGTGCCCTGCTCGCTGCCCGCCTCCTCGGCGGTGGCGGAGATCCTGTCGGAGCAACGCGGGCGCAAAGCGGTGCGCGTGATTCGTCCGCGGCGGGGTCCGCGCCGCGACCAGACGAGGTTGGCAGAGCTGAACGCCCGGCAGGCATTCGAGGCCGGGTTCGGCGAGCAGCGGGCCCTGGAAGAGCGGCTGGCCGCCTTGCAGCGCAGGCTGCGCCTGCCGGATCCGCCGCGCCGCATCGAGTGCGTCGACATCGCCCATCTCGGCGGTCGGGACGCCGTCGGAGCGATCGGAGCGGTCGTCGACGGCGCCGTGGCACGCGGTCAGGGCCGCCGCTATCGGATTCGCAGCGCCGCGGCCGGTGACGACTACGCGGCGATCGCGGAGGTGCTGAGTCGCCGCTTTCGTCGCGCCGCAAGGGACGTGGAAAAGTGGCGGGCTCCGGATCTGCTGGTTGTGGACGGCGGGCGCGGACAGCTCGACCGCGCCGTCGCCGTGCTCGAGGAGCTGGGATTCGCGGCGCAGCCCGTGGTGGCGTTGGCCAAGGCTCGCCGCGACGACGAGTCGGCAAAGAGCGATCGCGTCTTTCTGCCCGGGCGCAAGAACCCGATCCCGCTGCGCTCCGGGACGTCGTCGTTGTTTCTGCTGGCCGCGGCACGCGACGAGGCCCACCGGCTGGCCAACACCTTCCAGCGCAAGACGCGAGCGCGGCGCGCCGTCCGATCGAAGCTCGACGACGTTCCCGGCGTGGGCCCCGGGCTGAAAAAAGAGCTGATCGCGGCTTTCGGATCGCCGCGGGGAGTGCGCAACGCCAGTCCCGAGGATCTGCTCGCCGTGCCCGGTGTCGGTCCGGCGATCGCCGCGCGGATCCGCGGCCATCTCGCCGCCGAAGGAGAAAAATAGATATCGCGATCGAGCGGGGCTATTTCTTCTTCTTGTTTTTCTTGGCTTCGGATATTTTTTGCCACAGCGCCTCGATCGCCTCGTTGCCCGGCTCGCGGCTGCGGGCCACCTTGATGTGAAGCTCGGCCTGCATCAGGTTGCCGCCGGCCAGCTCCTCGGACGCCTGGCGGTAGAACTGGCGCGCCTCGCGGGATTTGATCGTGTCTTGTGGCGTCTTGGGTCCAAGGGCGCGTCGATTCTCGCGATCGAGGCGCAGCTTGCCCTCGCTCAACCCGGCGTCGTAGCGCTTGCGCTTGGCGTGGTCGGTCAGCACGCGGTAACCCTCGTTGAGGCGCTTGAAGATCTCGTAGATGGCGGTACGAATCTCCTGCTGCGCGCCGCGGTTGCGATCCGGGTGGAACTTGGCGGCGATCGCGAGAAAAGAGCGCTTGATTTCCATGTTGTTCGCGCTCTTTTTCACTCCGAGCAGGCGGTAGTAGTCGAGGCGGTCGAGCACCTCGTGGATTTTCAGAACGTAGGAGTCGAAGCCGGGATCGCGGTCAGCCATCTTCAACCTTGCGAGGAGGAGTACTTCTCGACCAGCTTCTCGACGCGTTCCTCGCTCATTCCGCCCGTGAGCTGGATGCGGGTGGTCTGCGCCTTGCCGGTCTCCTTGTTGCGGGCCGAGACGCCCAGGATTCCGTCGGTGTTGATCTCGAAGGCGACCTCGACCTTGATCTCTCCGCGGGGCGCCGGTCGGATGCCGCTCAAGTGGACGGTGCCCAACTTGGAGTTCGCCTCCACGCGCCGGGACTCGCCCTGGTAGATGTCGATCGCGACCTCGGTCTGGTTGTCGGTCGAGGTGGTGAACAGGCGCGACTGCTCCATGGGAATCGAGGCGTTGCGCTCGATGATCGTGTCGCAGTACCCGCCGGCCGTGGCCACGCCCAGCGCCCGCGGAGTGACGTCGAGCAGCAGCGTCGGCGCGGCGCCGGAGACCATCGGCACCGAGAACGCCTCGCTGTCCTGCTCGTCGGGGGAACGCTCCTCGCCTCCCACTTCGTCGAGCTGCGAGATCGGAGCGCCCTGAGCCGGAGGCGGAGACGGAGGCTCGGGCGCGGGCGGCTTTTCGGGCTTCTTGGCGATGGGATCGTCGAAACCGAGATCGCCGAAGGGGTCGTCTGCGGCCTCCGCCGCCGGACCGGCCATCTGCGGCTCCTCCGTCTCCTCGAGCAGGTCCGGGTCGAGCGCGAGCGGCTCTTCTTTCTTTTTCGGCTCCGGCGCGAGCGGCTCCACTTCCTCGGAAGGTATTTCTTCGAGCAGGTCCGGGTCGAGCGCGAGCGGCTCCTCTTCTCCGGCTTGTTTCTCTTCGGAGCTCGAACGCGCTTCGTCCTGTGGTCTCGAGGGCGAGGGGAGGCCGTGAATCGTCCTTTGCTTGGTGGCCACCCGCCCCAGCACCGCGCCGTTCTTCGGGCCTGGCAGGTCGGCCTGGCCCCTGGGCGCGGGCAGGTCGGCCTGGTCCCTGGGCGCGGGCAGGTCGGCTTCGACTTTGGGCGCGGGCAGGTCGGCTTCGACTTTGGGCGCGGGCAGGTCCGGTCCTCCTCCTGCCGCGGGCGCGATTATCGGCGAGAGCATCCGGTCGGAACGCTCCGGCCCGTGCCGTTGGGGCAGGTCTTCCGGCAGAGCTTCGTCGGTCAGCGAGCAGGCGTGGAGCGCGGCGCCGATCGCGACCACCTCGTCGGGATTGATCTCCACCCTGGGCTCGCGGCCGAAGTAGTCCGCGACCCTGCGCCTCAGCAACGGAACCCGGGTCGTCCCTCCGACCAGCACCAGGTTGTCCAGCGTGGACCGATTCACGTCGGCCAGCTTGAGCGCCTCGTCGCAGACCTTGAGGCTGCGCTCGATCATCGGCTCGATCATCTTCTCGAACCGCTGGCGCGTCAGCTTGTAGGTGAAGTCGATCGGCTTGCCGCCCGGACCGTAGGCCAGCTCGCGCAGCGTGGCCTCGACCTCGTCGAGCGAGGAGAGCTGGCACTTGATCCGCTCGGCGACCGTGCGCACGCGCTGCATGGACGACGGGTTCTCCCTCAGGTCGTAGCGGTGTTGCCTCAAGAAGATCTCGACCATCTCCTCGGCGATCTTGTCGTCGAAATCGTCGCCGCCCAGGTAGGTGTCGCCCGCGGTGGAGAGCACCTCGAAGATGTCGTCCATCAGCTCGATGATCGTGATATCGAAAGTGCCGCCGCCGAAGTCGTAGACCGCGATCCGTTCGGAGAGCTTGCCGCCGAAGCCGTAGGCCAGAGCAGCGGCGGTCGGCTCGTTGAGGATGCGCAGCACCTTGAAGCCGCCGATCCGGCCAGCGATCTTGGTCGAGGAGCGCTGCACGTCGTCGAAGTTGGCCGGAACGGTGATCACCGCCTCGTCGATCTCCATGCCGTACGCCTGCTGGCACATCGACTTGAGATGCTGCAGCATCATCGCCGACAGCTCCGGCAACGTGATCGCACGGCCGCGCGTCTCGACGGCGGGAATGCCGTCCGGCCCGGAGATCACCTTGTAGGGCAGATTCGCGACCAGCTTCCCCATCTCGGGATTGGAGAGGTCGCGGCCCAGCAGGCGCTTGAACGAGAAGTAGGTGTTTTCCGGATCGATCACCAGCCGCTCGCGCGCGTCCCAGGAAGTCAGCGTGCTTCCGTCGGGACAGTAGGAGACCACCGACGGCTGGATGCGCTTGCCGGAGGCGTCTTCCACCACGCGAGCGCGTTTGCCCTGCACCACCGCGACGCAGGAGTTGGTCGTTCCCAGGTCGATACCTACGGCAATGCCCATGATCTCTCCGAGTCGGTCGTCGGGCGATCATCACCGCGACTGCGACATCGTAGCGATGTGCAGACAGTTTGTGAAGCGATCCTGCGCGGCGCTACTCGTCGTCTTTCGTGTCGCCTTCGCCGCCGTGGGCCGGGTCGTCGTCTTCGCTTTCGGCGGGAGGCTCGGGTACCAGCGTGGGAGGTGGGGGCTCTTCCACCTCGGCCGCGGCGGTCTCCTTGTCCGCGAGCCTTTCCACGGCCACCACGTGTTCTTCCGGCGCGAGGCGCACGAGCCTGACTCCCATCGTGTTGCGTCCCAGCGTGGGGATCGAGTCGACCGCCATGCGGATGATCTTGCCCCCGCTGGTGATCATCATCAGGTGGTCGTCGTCCGCCACCGGTCTCAGGTTGACCACGCGGCCGTTGCGTTCGTGGGTCTTGATCGTGATCAGCCCCATTCCGCCGCGGTTCTGGAGGCGGTACTCGTCGAGCGCCGTCCGCTTGCCGTAGCCGCGCTCGCAGACGGTCAGCAGCGTTTCGTCCGAGTCGGGGGGCACGACCGCCATGCTGACCACCGCGTCGTCCTCTCCTTCGCCGCGACGCACCTCGATTCCGCGCACTCCGCGGCTCTGGCGACCCATCGAGCGCACCCGAGACTCCTCGAAGCGAATCGCGTTGCCCTCGCGCGTGGCCAGGATGATGTGGTCTTTCTCCCCGAGCACGTCGGCGCGGATCAGCTCGTCGCCGTCGTCGATCACGACGCCGATGATCCCCGACGAGCGGATGTTCGAGTAGGCCATCAGGTCGGTCTTCTTCACGTAGCCGCGGCGGGTGGCGGTGATCACGAACCTGTCCTCGGCGAACTCGTCGACCGGCAGCACGGCCGCCACCTTCTCGCCGGACTCCATGCCCACGAAGTTGACGATCGCCTTGCCCCTGGCGGTCCGTCCGGCCAGCGGAATCTGGTAGACCTTCTTGAGGTAGGTGCGGCCGCGGTCCGAGAAGAACAGCACGTGCGAGTGCGTGGAGGCGACGAAGATCGTATTGACGAAATCGTCGTCGCGGGTCTCCATTCCGGCCAGGCCCTTGCCGCCCCGATGCTGGGCGCGATACTCGGCGACCGCCGTGCGCTTGATGTAGCCGAGGCTGGTGACCGTGACCACCATGTCCTCCTCGGCGATCAGGTCCTCCATCTCCAGGTCGGAGTAGTCCTCGATGATCTCGGTCTTGCGTTCGCTGGCGTACCTGGATTTCAGCTCCTCGAGCTCCTCGACGATCAGCCCCACCAGCAGCGAGCGGTCTTCGAGCAGCGCCCGCAGGCGGTTGATCTCGACGGTGAGCTGCTTCATCTCCTCCACGATCTTGTCGCGCTCCAGCGCGGTCAGGCGCTGCAAGCGCATCGCCAGGATCTCGCGGGCCTGGATCTCGCTCAGCTCGAAGCGCGCCATCAGCCCGCTGCGCGCCGCGTCCGGGCTTTCCGATCCGCGAATCAGCGCGACGACCTCGTCGATGTTGTCGATCGCGACCTCGAGGCCCTCCAGCACGTGCAGCCGCGCCTCGGCCTTGGCCAGCTCGAACTCGCAGCGCCGACGCACCACCTCCTCGCGGAAATCGAGAAAAGCCTGCAAAGCGCCCTTGATCCCCAGCAGCCGCGGCTGACCGTCGCGAATCGCCAGCATGATCGCGCCGAACGAGGTCTGCATCGGCGTCATCTTGTAGAGCAGGTTGAGCACCACCTGCGCCACGGCGTCGCGCTTGAGCTCGATCACGACGCGCATTCCGCGGCGATCAGACTCGTCGCGCAGAGCAGCGATCCCCTCGATTCTCTTGTCTCGGATCAGCTCGGCGATCTTCTCGACCAGGCGCGCCTTGTTGACCTGGTAGGGAAGCTCGTAGACCGCGATCCGCTCTCGTTCGCTGTCGCCGATCTTTTCGACGGCGGTCTTGGCCCGCACCGGAATCACCCCGCGTCCGGTCGAGTAGGCCTGGTAGATTCCGGCCCGCCCGCAGATCGTCCCGCCGGTCGGGAAATCGGGACCGGGCACGAGCGCCATCAGCTCGTCGATCCCGGCCTCGGGGTTGCGCGCCAGATAGATGGTGGCCTCGATCACCTCGCCGAGGTTGTGCGGCGGAATGTTGGTCGCCATCCCGACCGCGATTCCGCCCGCGCCGTTGACCAGCAGGTTGGGGAAGGCGGCGGGGAGCACGGTCGGCTCCTTCAGCGAGCCGTCGTAGTTGTCGACGAAATTGACCGTCTCCTTCTCGATGTCGCCGAGCATCTCGGAGGCCAGCTTGGCCATCCGCACCTCGGTGTATCGCATCGCCGCGGGCGGATCGCCGTCCACCGAGCCGAAGTTGCCCTGACCGTCGACCAGCATTTCCCTCATCGAGAAGTCCTGCGCCATGCGCACCAGGGCGTCGTAGACCGCCAGATCGCCGTGGGGGTGATACTTTCCGATCACGTCACCGACGATTCGCGCCGACTTCTTGTAGGACTGGTTCCAGGTGTTCTTCAGCTCGTGCTGGGCGAAGAGTATCCGGCGGTGGACCGGCTTCAGCCCGTCCCTCGCGTCCGGAAGCGCCCGACCCACGATCACGCTCATGGCGTAATCGAGGTACGAGTTGCGCATCTCCTCTTCTATGTTTCGCGAGGTGAGATTGGAGTTTTTCAAATGTGTAGTCATATCATTGAACAGTCCCCAGTTGGACCCGTTCAGACCATACATTTTGCGGTGGTGAAGTCAACATCTAAGCCACTGAAATAGAGTAGGTTTCACCATCCGGAATCCAGCTTCGGACAAATGGCTTTTCTCGGTCTCGAGCCGCCCTCGCCACCGCGTTTCGCGGCTGTGATTCAAAACAATGTTCGCCATGCCAGTCAAATAGCAACAAAGTAGTCGCTTATGGGCAATATTGTTGACCAAGATCGGGTCCAAAAGGGCGAATGGCCCGGAAAAGACGTCGAAAAGCTCTTTTTTTGGTTCGGCACGAAACTTGATTACAACACAGTACCCGACAGCACGGTGACACGAGAGGAGGTCTCGATGCTCTCTTTGAGACGAATTGCGCTGCTGGTCGTGGCTCTCGCCGCCCTCTGGGCCGCGGGCTGCAACGCCAACCCCACGGTTCCCGTGCCTCCGCCCGAGTTCTGTGAAATATCGCCGCCTGACGCGGATGGAATGTGCCAGGTGGGCTGCGAGGAGGGGTACACCGACCGGGACGTCGCGCTGGTCTACAACGAGCAGTGGGGGCACGGTGTGATGGAGGCCACCGGGCAGGACGGGTCCTTCCTGACCTGGGTCGAGGCCGAGATCGGCGACAGCATCGTCGTCCAGCTCAAGCACGACAACGAGCTCTCCGCCGAGGTGGAGCTCGAGGTTCCGGCGCCGTAGAAGCGGGGGCTCACAGGCGGGGGGGCATCTCTATCGACTGCACGAGCTCGTAGTCCTCCGGGGTCGCCGCGTGCAAGATGCGGTAGACCGAGCTGAGGGCGTGGTAGGTGTAGTCGATTCTCTGCTTGTTGTGGTTCATGCAGTAGCGCACGGCTCCCCGCGCCTTGCGCGGATTTGGGTAGTAGTAGTCGTTCTCCCCGGGGCGGGCCTGCATCTGGATCAGGAACCTGGCGGTCAGCAGGCAGCCCTTGCGCAGCTTCTGGATCGTCTCCTCGTCGGCCTCGGCGCGCCGGGCCAGCACGTAGGAGGCGGCGGTGCCTTCGGTGTAGACGAAGGAGTGCATCGCGGGCAGCTCGTCGAGCACCTTGAGATAGCCGCCCAGCTTGTCCGGGAAGAACGCCCGCGTCTCATCGTATTCGTAGGTGTCGATGATCCATTCCGAGACCAGATTCGAGGCTTCGACGTAGGAGGGATCCGGGTCGTGGCGGTGCATCTCCTCCATCGCCATCGCGATCCAGGGCTGGAACTGGACCAGGTTCTTGCGGCGCCGCTCCGCGTAGGTGCCGTCGGGCTCTTTTTGATCCATCTCGCGCTCGAACCAGGCGAGGTTGCTCTTCATCGACTTGCGGAACGCCTCGCGCAGCTCCTCGTTGCCCGTCTCGCCGTAGAGACGCGCGACCGCGTACAGGATCTCGCCGGGGTAGATCGAGTTTCTCTGACCGTAGTAGCGGTTATTCTGCGAGACGTAGTAGTGGTGGAAGGTGCCGTCCTCATCTTGCATGTACAACAGGAACTTCGCCAGGCCGTCGAGCACCTTCTCGCGCTCCGCTCCCAGCTCCCAGCCCACCAGCTTGGCCTGGGTGTAGCCCAGGATCGCGACCGCCACCGAGCCCATCTTGGCCGACCAGTCCGGTCGTTCTCCCGAGGCGTAGGTGTTGGCGTCGAACTCCAGGATCGCCACGTCCTTGCCCGGCAGCGGCTTGCCCATCCACTGCTCGGCCGACTCGTCGATCCTGCCCGTGCTGTCGCGCGGCGGACCTCCCCAGCGGATGTGATCCTCGATATAGCGCATCCCGGCCTCGGCCTTCTCCCTGTAGGAGGGATCCGGCACCAGCTCCTCGGCCATCGCCATCGAGAGCGGGCCCAGCGCGTGGCGCACCATGTTGTACTCGTCGTTCTCCTCGTCCCGGGTCGGGTAGTAGCGATAGACGTAGCGGCCCGAGGGATCGGTCTGGTTGTCGGCGATCCAGCCGGCCAGGCCGGACAAAGACTCGAGCAGGGTGTCGCGCGTCACCTCGGCCGTGCTCGGCACGCGCGGCGAGCAGCGGTAGAGATCCTCGACCTCCCCGCCCGGCGAATCCTCGCGCCAGTGGATCGAGCGGTGGCGCTCGATCGGCAGGTGGGCGTCCTTCCAGTAGTCCTCGTCCTTGCCCGCGTAGTTGTGCACGACGCGCTCCAGCATCGAGGTCACGGTGCGGTAGTTGTTGGCCACGCAGTACCAGGGCGGGAGGTGGTGGGCCTTGCCGTCGATCACGATCCTGACCCCGTGGATGCCCGGCTCGATCACCCGCCACAGGAAGTACTTGTCGCGCGGGCCGACGAACGTGCCGTGATCGTAGGCCAGCTCCATCTCCAGCGTGATGCGCTGGCTCAGCGCGCGCCCGAGCGGACCGAACTTGCGGCTGAACTCCTTGCGCTCCCAGTACTCGCGCGCCTTTTCGCCCAGCTCGCGCGCCGCCTGGTAGAGGGTCCCGGCGCGCGTGGAGTGGAACGACAGGTGGCGGCTCTGCACGGGGCGCACCACGAGGAAGACCTTGTAGGCGCCGTTCTCGAACAGCGACGGGAGCTTGGGGGCGCGGACGCCATCGACGCCGGCGAACGACTGCCGGGCGACGGCGATCATCGCCCGCTTGGTTGCGGTCGACAGCTCGGGCGGCGCAGGGCCGAGCTTCCAGAGGAAGAACTCGCGGCTCATCAGCTTGGCGCTCAGCTTCCAGGCCGGGCGCCCCAGCGCGAGGCGGTTGCGGACCGTGTTCTGGGGCAAGGGGTTGCGCACCGCGATCGAGGGATCGATCACCACGTGCTCGATCTGTCGCTTTTCGAGAGCGGCGACGAACGCCTCGACGTCGCGCCCGTCCAGCAGCGCCTCCATCCCTTCCACGTCCTCGGCGCGCAACGCGGTCGTGCCCTCTGCGGAGAGGCCCGCCACCGAAGGCCCGATCGCCAGCGTGCGTCCCAGCCCGACCAGCTCCTCGTCGGCCGAGCGCAGCGGAACCTCCGGGCCCTCCAGCTCGCGCGCCGGGCCGCCCTTGCGGCTCTCCATCACGAACCAGACCGCCACCGCCGCGACGACCAGCGTGATTCCGACCAGCACCGGGTTGGGTCCGCCCTTGCGCTGTCCCGCAGGGCTCCTGTTTTCCTTGTTTTCGCTCATCACCGCTCCTTCGACGGCTCGGCACCGGCTCGCTCCGCCAGCCGCCGGAGCCCCAGCTCGGTCTTGAGATCCTCGATCTCGCCGCGGCGGCACATCTCCAGCGCTTCGGCGAGATCGACCCAGATCACCTCGGCGCGCTCCTCGGCGGGGCTGCCGTCGCCGCGCGGCTCCTCGTCCCGCTCGCGCTCGACCCGCGCCTCGAGGAAGTGCAGCCGCTCCGGGATCACGCCCGACGACATCAGCAGCGGGGCTCCCAGCGGCGCGAAACCATCCGCGGGGATGCGCAGCCCGGCCTCCTCCAGCGCCTCGGCCGCGGCGCGCGCGCGGATGCCCTCGCTGCCCTTGTCTTCACTTTCCAGCAGCCCGGCCGGCAGCTCCCAGAGCCAGCCGCAAGGTTTGGGCTCGGCGATCGGCAGCCGCGCCTCGCCACGCAAGGCCAGCGGCGGACGGACGCAGGAGCGCAGGCAGACGCGCTCGGCGCCGGCCGCGCCGGAGACCAGCACCAGCACCACCGCGTCGAGGTCGCGTCTCAACACCGCGTCCCAGCCGTACTCGGCGCTGCGGGTTCCGTCGCGGTAGACGTTGACCACGCCGAGGCGATACAGCGAGAGAAAGGGTCGCTCGCGCTCCGGGCCGATCTCTTCGCGGCGCGTGATCGAGATGCGCCGCAGGTGGCCGGATCGCTTCACCGGGGGACCGTCTCCCAGTCGGCGAGGAAGCGCTCGATGCCGATATCGGTCAGCGGATGTTTCACCAGCTGGCCGAGCACCTTGGGCGGGACCGTGGCGACGTGCGCGCCCATGCGCGCCGCGTCGAGGAAGTGCAGCGGGTGGCGGATCGAGGCCACCAGCACTTCGGTGTCGAAGCCGTAGTTCCCGTAGATGTCCACGATATCCTGCACGATCTCCATCCCGATCGAGGAGATGTCGTCGACGCGGCCGACGAACGGGCTGATGTAGCTGGCGCCGGCCTTGGCCGCCAGCAGGGCCTGCGAGGCCGAGAAGCAGAGCGTGACGTTGGTGCGGATCCCATCGGCCGAGACGGCGCGCACGGTCTTGAGGCCCTCGGCCGTCATCGGGATCTTGACCGCGATGTTGGGGTGGATCTCGGCCAGCTCGCGGGCCTCGGCCGTCATCTCCGGGGCCTGGAGCGAGACCGCCTCGGCGCTGATCGGGCCGTCCACGATCTCGCAGATCTCGCGAACCACCTCCTCGAACTTGCGTCCGGTCTTGGCGATCAGCGAGGGGTTGGTGGTCACGCCGTCCAGCACACCCACCTCGGCGTACTCGCGAATCGCCTCCACGTCTGCCGTATCGATGAAGATCTTCATAGTCAGCCTCGCTCCCCGCGCGCCTCGGCGCGCCGTTCGATCATTGGACGCTCACGGTTCGATTATCAAAAAGCGCCGCCGGTGACGAGACCCCAACCGGCAGAGCCCGAGCCGTCCATCGCGGGCAGCACGGCGGGCGCCGGCGGGCGCCAGATCAGGGAGACCTGCTCGGGCGGCTGCTCGGCGCCGCTCTTCTCTTTCGCTCCCGGCTGGTAGAGGTGCGGGTAGCGCTCGCGATCCGGCCTGCGGAACAGGGCGTAGGCCCCGGCATCCGCGATCGGAGGCACCAGCAGCGGAACGAATATGAACATGACCACCACGTTGCTCGCATCGTTGTAGCTCAGGTCGTCGTAATCCTTGTCCAGCGAGTAGTAGTAGCCGTAGGAGATGCCGAACGCGGCTGCGGCACCGACTGCTGCTCCGATGACCGCCCCCCACCAGGGGTAGTCGTAGTTGCGGCTGCTGTCTCCGTAGAGCCACGAGAACAGCCCGCCGCCGACCGCGCCGATCCCGAGCATGATGCCCAGGTAGCCGGCCGGGTCCATCTCTCTTCTCGATGAGAGGCCGATCCCCATTGCAGTCAGGCTGTTGACTCCGGCCTGGATGCCGGTGCGGATTCCGAACAGCACGAAGGGTTTTCCGATCTCCGGCGGCGGCTCGCCTCGCGCGCGCTTGGCTTCCGGCGGCGGCGGGGCCTTGCCCGGGGGCGGCGGGGCCTTGCCCGGGGGCGGCGGGGCCTTGCCCGATGGCGGCGAAGCCGTGCCCGGAGGCGGCGGGGCTCCGGCGGCGTCCAGCTCGAACTCCACCACCTCGTGGGTGCCGGACACCAGCTGCACGGTCCGTTCCTGGTCGCGATACCCCTCGAGCGAGACGCGGATGCGGTGCGCTCCTGCGCCGACCACCAGCGGCCGATCGAGCGGCGTGGTGCCCACCTTGTCGCCGTCCAGCAGCACGGTCGCTCCCGGCAGCGAGGTGTGGACCTCCACCTCGGCGATCAGCTCGTTGATCGCCGCGATGTTGTCGCGCACCTCCTGGCGCATCTCGCCCTTCAGCTGGTCGCCGAAGTCCCTGAGCAGGCGGCGGAACGTGTCGAGCGCCAGCGCGTAGCGGTGCTGCGCCTTGTAGCACATCGCGAGGTTGAACAGCGCGCTCTTGGTGGGGTAGAGAGCCACCGAGGCCTCGAACTCCACCGCGGCGCCGGAGAAGTCCTCCAGCCCCATCATCGACACGCCGTTTTCGAAGTGCTTCTTGGCCTCTCTTTTTTCACCGGCCGCACCGACGCGCGCCGCCAGCAGAATCAGCGGCAAGAGCAGCCACGCGATCCGCCAGGATCCGTTCATTCGCCTTTCTCCTTTTAGTTGGAGACCGCCTACTCGAACTCCGTGCTCATCTTGGTCCCCCTGGTGCCCTGTTCCAAGCCCTTTTTCTTCTTCGGCGGCGGCGGCGCCGGAGTCGAGGAGGCGGCCGCGGGTGCGGGCTTCGGCTCGGAGACGGCGGCTCGCTTGCCGCGGCGTCGCTTGCCCCGCTTGGCCTTCTTTTCGCCCTCGTCGTCCGCTTCGGCCTTCTTCTCCTGCTCGACGCTCTTCAGCGGCGGGATCGCCACCGTCTTGTCGACGTCGGGGGTGACCGAAATCAGGAGCGGCTCGTAACCTTCGGCCTCGATCCTGAGCGGCGTCGCCACGTCGTCGCGCTCGACCTTGAAGGGGTTAACGGTGACCAGCATGTCGTCGTAGAAGAGGCGCGCCCCCTGCGGAGCGCCGGTGACCTCGATGCTGACCGTCGAGCCCTCTTCCTCGGCGGCCGCCTGCCCGGGCTCCCCGGAGCTCAGCGGCACCTGCACGGGCTCGGGCTCGTTTTCGCCCCAGAGCAGCACCGCGGCGACCACGCCGACCAGCGACAGCGCGGCGGCCAGGCTTCCCACGATCCACAAGGCGCGCTTGCCCGAGCGCCGGGAGGCTCCGGCGCGGGTTCCGGCCCAGCCGGTGGGAGTTCCGCCGCCGGAGACCTGGGCCAGCACCTCGGCCGCGACCGGCTCGCCAAATCCGCTCTTCGAATCGTTCGTGACCCCCAGGTTGCCGGCCGCGAAGGTTGTGTGCTTGGCCTCGGCCGCCAGGTGGGTCAGCCGGCTCTCCCGCTCGCCGTACTCCCCCAGCTCCCTGAGATCCTCGACCAGCTCGGCCGCGGTCTGGTGCCGCTCGGCGGGATCCTTGGCCAGCGCCTTGAGCAGCACGGCCTCGGCCTCGTGCGGAAAGCGGTCGAACACCTCTCGGGGCGGTCGCGGGGGATCGGTCAGGATGCTGATGATCATCTCGGTGAAGTTGTCCCCCTCGAACGGAAGCTTGCCGGTCAGCATCTCGTACATCATCACGCCCATCGAGTAGATATCGGCGCGGTGGTCGAGATCTGCCGAGCCCCTCGCCTGCTCGGGAGACATGTAGGCGGGCGTGCCCATCACCGAGCCGGTCTGCGTCAGCTTCTCACCGGAGCCGGCCTGCGCGAACTTGGAGATGCCGAAGTCGATCAGCTTGACCTTGGGAGGAGCATTCTGGCGGTGCGCCAAGAAGATGTTCTCCGGCTTGAGATCGCGGTGCACGATTCCCTTGGAGTGGGCCGCGTGCAGCGCGAGCAGGGCCGGCTCGAGCACTCCGCACGCGGCGCCCAGGTCGATCGGACCGGTCCTGTCCAGCATGTCGGCCAGGCTCTCGCCTTCCAAGAACTCCATCACGATGAACGGGTCGCCCCTGGGCGAGATGCCGACGTCCATCACGTCGATGATCCCGTCGTGCCCGATCGCGGCGGCGGCCTGCGCCTCCCGGTAGAAGCGCTTGACCACCTCCTCGTTGCCGGCGAACTCGGCGTGCAGGAACTTGACCGCGACCTTCTTGCCGATCACCACGTGCTCCCCGCGGTAGACGGCGCCCATTCCGCCGCGACCCAGCAGGTCGGTCAGCCTGTACTTGCCCTCGAGCGTCTGCCCGGAATATGTATCGTTGGACATGGCGTCTCGCGCCCTTCCCCACCCTGGCGACGGGCAGTCGTTACATTTTATCCTAACACAGACTAAACCCCAACGTTGCAAAAAGCCATCGGTCGAAAACGCTTTCGCTCGCGCCAATGCACGCCATCCGCGGCCGTGCTCACGTTTGGGGGACTCAACGAACCGTAGCGCCACAGAGGAGCACGAACGGTCAATGGTCTCCAACGGTGAGTTCGCTTCCGCCCTCCCAAACGCTCCGCTCGTCCACGGCTGACGCACCTTGGCGCGTTTCATCTCGATGTTTTTCGCAACGTTGGGGTAAACTCAAGCAGACGGAGCCATCGGCGCTGTAGGGTTTTCCGAGAGGCACTGAGGCACTGAGTCGCATCGGCGTGAGACACCGGGCGTCTTCGAGGCAGGGGCGAGGCAAAGCGGCGCGCAAACAGGCGCACCGGTGCGCCGGTGGTCGTCGCCAGCTCGTTTTTGGGGCGCGGATGGCCGGATTCGAAGTCGCAGCGTGCTTGGATGTCATTCGATCGGCGAACAGTGTCTTTGTTTGTTCTGGATGTCCGGGGTCGGATCAGGTCGGATCAGGGGTATCGGATCAGGGGTCTTTCAGGATCCAGATTTTCGAGTGGTGGCGGGCTCTGACCCTGAAGCCGCGCAGTCCGGGTAGCAGGGCGCGAGCAGGCGGCTCCTTGCGTCTGCCGGACAACAGAACCAGCGTGGCCTCGCGGGCGCGCAAGTCATACTCTATGGCGTACTCCCCGTCGCCCAGGCTAAGATTTCGCGGGAACTCCCTGGCCAGCCACCGGCGGGTGTGCTCCGGCAACGCCGGGACCTCGAAGTCGTTCGGCGTCAGCAGCTGCAGATCCGATCCGCGCTCGACCCCGATCGCCTCGAGCCGTGCTTCGACCCATTGCTCGATGTCTTGCTCGTGGCGGATATCCGATTCGGGCTCCAGGTCGTCCGGAGCGCAGCCGAAGCGCCGCAGCCGGTAGAGCAGAGCAGCGTCCGCCAATCTCTCGCGGGCGGCCGATATCTCCTCGGGGTACCACCGGCCTTCCAGCAGTAGCGAAGCGATCGCCTCTCTGGCCAGCTCGCCCACCGGCTCCTTTTCTCTCTGCTCCACTACCCGCCCGGCGTAGACGCGCTCTATCAGCGCCACCGCCTTGTCTCCCTTGCGTTCGGCGCGGCGCACCCGGTCGCGACCCAGACCCGCCTCGGCCAGATCGCCGAGCTTCAGCCCGACGGCGCAGGTGGCGAAGATTCGCTGCTGCCTGTATCCGACGCCCACGGCCGCGATACCGAGCACCGCGATCGCCTCGGCCTCGTCCTCCCTGACCGCGCTCTGCCGGCCCAGCTCGATTTCGGTGCCGCCGTTGCTCCAGAAGACCCGTCCACGACGTCTTCGCGCCACGTAGGCGCAGCGGGGATCGGAGCGCAGCGCGGCACGAGCGATCTCGCGACGATCGATTCGTGTCTCGCTCGGTTTGCTCGGCAGAAGGAACGCCTTTCTCAGCCGCCGGCGAGAGGCGCGCGCCTCGGCCAGCGCCGCGCGGCTCAGGCCGTGACGCCCGGGATCCCCCTCGCGCACGGCACGGATCAGGGCCACGGCGTCGCAGCCGGACTCGCGCAGGTCGTCGTCCGCGTCCAGCGGACGCCTTTCGTCCCGAAACAGCGGACGATCCGCGGACAGCGCGGCGACCAGATCGATGCCTGTTTCCAGGATCCCGGCGCGCTCGGATTCGACCAGCAGGCTGCCCAGCGCGGGATCGAGCGGCAGCCCGAACAGCCTGCGGCCGCGCTCCGTGATCTCCCCGCGCCGGCCGAGAGCGCCGAGCTCTGTGAGGTCGCGCCGCGCGTCTTCCAGCGCGAAGTCGCGCGGCGGATCGAGAAAAGGCAGCTCCTCCACGTCGGCATTGCAGGCTGCCGCGGCCAAAAGCAGCGGCGCCAGGGCTTCCCTGCGAATCTCCGGAGGTGTGCGGCGCTCGAGGATCGCCTCGCGCCCCCACAGCCGGTAGCAGACGCCGGGTCCGGTCCGACCGGCTCTGCCCGCCCTTTGATCTGCGCTGTCGCCCGCCACCGGGACCAGCGAAAGCACGGCCCGTCCGTTTACGTAACGCGTGCGGCGCACCAGTCCCGAATCGAGAACGACGCCGATTCCTGGAATCGTGATCGATGTCTCGGCGACGTTGGTGGCCAGCACTACTCGCCGCTTTTTCGAGGGCGCGAAGACCCTGCTCTGCTCGGCGAGGCTCAGCCCCCCGTGCATCTGCAGAACATCGCCGTGGCCGGATCCGGTCAACCTCGAGCCCAGCTTGGCGATCTCGGCCTTGCCGGGAAGAAAGACCAGCACGTCTCCCGGAGCGTCGCGGGACGCCGCCAGCGCTTCGAGCACGCGGTCCTCCAGGCCGCGCGTATCCGGTTGCAGCGCGTCTCCGGGCGCGTGGCGGACCGCGACCGGGTAGGCGTGCCCTTCCGCTCTCAGGTGCTCCCCGCCGAGGTGACGCGCGACGCGATCGCCGTCCAGGGTGGCCGACATCGCGACCAGGTTTCCGCCGTAGCGGTCGGCGAGCAGCGCCAGCAGCAGGTCGGTCTCCAGGCTCCGCTCGTGCAGCTCGTCGAGAACCACCGTGTCGAAATCCGGCTGCCGGCCGCCGGCCATCCAGCGCACCACCACGCCGGGAGTGGCGAACAGCAATCGAGTCTCCCGACCGGAGCGACGATCATCGCGCACCGCGTAGCCGACGCGGTCGCCCAGCTCGACGCCCTCCAGCTCGGAGACCCGTTGCGCCAGACCGCGGCAGGCCACCCGCCGCGGCTCGATCACCAGCGTGCGGCCGCGGCGGGAAAGCCAGCGCGGAACCTGGGTCGACTTACCCGAGCCGGTGGGAGCGGTCACGACCGCCGGTCCGCGGCCGACTGCCGCGACGAGTCGATCGCGAATGCTTTCTATCGGCAGGCCGGAGTCGTCTTTCATGCCGCCCTTTTTCTAGCGAGCGGACAGCGGCCCCGCAACTCCCGGGGCCGGATCAGGCGGCCTGCTCCGAGCCCGTCTTCTTCTTTTCGGAGCCCGCCTTTTCGCCGCGGTCGGAATCGTCTTTCGCCCGCGGCGGTCCCGCGATCCGCTCGGCCAGCTCGGGGCGGCTCTCGATTGCGGCGATCGCCTTTTCGCGACCCTGGCCGAGACGCTCGTCGCCCAGCGAGAACCACGAGCCCGACTTGTTGACCAGACCGGACTCGAGCCCCAGGTCGAGCAGCTCGGCCGCCCGGTTGATCCCCTTGCCGAAACGGATTTCGAACTCCACCTTGCGGAACGGCGGAGCCAGCTTGTTCTTGACCACCTTGACGCGGGTGCGGTTGCCCACCGCGTCGTCCGCCTCGCGCTCCTTGATCTGGCCGATGCGCCGCACGTCGAGGCGCACCGAGGCGTAGAACTTGAGCGCGTTGCCGCCGGTGGTGGTCTCGGGGCTGCCGAACTGCACGCCGACCTTCTGCCGCGTCTGGTTGATGAAGATCACGGTCGCGCCGGTGCGATGGGTGGCGCCGGTGATCATGCGCATCGCCTGGCTCATCATCCGCGCCTGCAACCCCACGTGGTGGTCTCCGATCTCGCCCTCGAGCTCGGCGCGCGGCACCAGCGCCGCCACCGAGTCGACGACCACCAGCGAGACCGCCTCGGAGCGGATCAGGGTCGAGGCGATCTCCAGCGCCTGCTCGCCGCAGTCGGGCTGCGAGACGAGCAGCTCGTCGGTCTCGACGCCCAGCCTGGCGGCGTAGG
Organism: Polyangia bacterium; assembly: GCA_046484285.1. GTDB lineage: Bacteria > Myxococcota_A > Polyangia > JAAYKL01 > JAAYKL01 > CAZHCG01. The sequence continues at coordinate 12,114 of JAWOBP010000119.1, read as the reverse complement.
TCGGCTCCAGCGCGTGCTCGGCGTCGACGAAGGCCGCCGTGCCGCCCTGGCGCTGATCCTCGGCGATCGCGTGCAGCGCCAGCGTGGTCTTGCCCGACGACTCCGGACCGTAGATCTCGACGATCCTCCCGCGCGGGTAGCCGCCTCCCCCGAGCGCCTGGTCCAGGCCCAGCGAGCCCGAGGAGAAGGAAGGCACCTCCGCGCCCGTCTTCGCCTCCCCGAGCCGCATCACCGCCCCCTTGCCGAACTGCCGCTCGATCGCGGACATCGCCTCGGAGAGCTTCTTCATCGTTCCCTTGAGCTTCATCGTTTCTTTCCTTTCTCCGCCGTTCGCGGCGGGTTCACGGTTGTCTCCTGTCCAGGGTGCGGTAGCCGATCGCCTCGGCGACGTGCGGCGAGCAGACGCGCTCGGAGCCGTCCAGATCGGCGATCGTCCGCGCGACTTTCAGAATTCGGGTGTAGGCCCTGGCCGAGAGCCCCAGTCGCTCGATCGCGCGCTCCAGCAGCGACCTGGTCGCGTCGTCCAGCTCGCAGTGGCGCTGGATCTGCCGCAGGCTCATCTGCCCGTTGGCGCGCGCCGGCGTCCCGTCGAAGCGGCGCAGCTGCACCTCGCGCGCCCGCACCACCCGCTCGCGGATCTCCGCGGACGGCTCGGCCGGAGAGCGGTCGGTCAGCTCCCGCACGCGCACGGCGGGGACCTCCACGTGCAGGTCGATCCGATCGAGCAACGGGCCGGAGATACGGGAGCGGTAGCGCTCGATCGCCGCCGCCGAGCAGGTGCAGCCCCGGTCCTGGGATCCCAGGTAGCCGCAGGGACAGGGGTTCATGCTGGCCACCAGGTTGAACCTGGCCGGAAACGCGGCCTGCCCCGAGGCGCGCGAGATCGTGATCGATCCCTCCTCGAGCGGCTCACGCAGCACCTCGAGCACGTGGCGCTTGAACTCCGGCAGCTCGTCGAGGAAGAGGATCCCGTTGTGCGCCAGCGAGACCTCCCCCGGTTGCGGCGGGTTCGAGCCGCCCACCAGCCCGGCGTCCGAGACGGTGTGATGGGGAGAGCGGAACGGTCGCTCCAGGACCAGCGGTTTCGCCGCGTCGGTCAGCCCCAGCACCGAGTGCGCGGCCGAGACCTCCAGCATCTCCTCGAAGGTCAGCGGCGGCAGGATCGTGGTCAGCCTGCGGGCCAGCATCGTCTTGCCCGAGCCCGGCGGTCCGATCATCAGCGCGTTGTGCGATCCGGCGGCCGCCACCTCGAGGGCGCGCTTGGCGTACTCCTGACCGCGCACCTCGGCGAGATCGATCTCGGTCTCGGCGAGATCGATCTCGGTCTCGGTCGTCGGTTGCGGTCTCAGCTCCTCCTCGCCGTTGAGGTGCATCACAGCCGAGGGCAGATCCGGGACCGGAATGACCTTCACGCCGCGCACCACGGCGGCCTCGGCCGCGTTGCCGCTCGGTACGAGCACTTCCTCGAAGCGGCGCGAGCGGGCCAGCAGCGAGTAGGGCAGAGCGCCGGGAACCGAGCGGCAACTCCCGTCGAGACCCAGCTCGCCGAGCACCATCGTTCGGCCCAGACGCTCGCTGTCCATCAGGCCGGCTCCGGCCAGCAGCCCCAGCGCGATCGCGAGATCGAAGGCGGCTCCGTTTTTTTTGAGATCGGCGGGCGCGAGGTTGACCGTCACCTTGCGCGGCTTGAGCGCGTAGCCGCAGTTGCCCAGCGCGGTCTGGACGCGCACCTTGGCCTCGCGGACCGCCCCCTCGGGCAGCCCGACCACCTGGAAAGCGGGCAGCCCCATCGACAGGTCGACCTCGACCCGGACCGGGTTGGCCCGCACGCCCGAAAGCGAGGCGCAGCTTACCTTGGTATGCATCTTCCCTCCTCTGTCGCGGGCGAGCTCCTGCAAGGGGCGTGCCTGCTACCGGATCCGCATCGTCTGCGGGCGAGAGCGGTGTGGCGGCGGCGGCGGCGGCGGCGAGTCCGCCGTTTCGCCGCTTTTTTCGCCGCTTTTTTTCGCCTCGATGTCTGTTAGACTGCGCGCAGCTTCGCGCAGGAGATGAGCGACGAAACCACACCGGTCCGGCACCGGGCGGAAGTCTCGACAAAGGAGCGATGGCGCCCGCCGGTGTCTGCCGTCGCGGCGCTGGTCACCGCGGCGATACCGCTGCTGACGGCGATTGCGCTGCTCGGCGTGGCCCGGGTGCGGCTGGCCGAGAACGAGCGACGCCTGGAAGACGTCGAGGCGCGCGTGGCCAGCAGCTGGCTGGCCGACCGCCTGGCGCTGCTGGGACGCGGCAGCTGGAAGACGCTGCTGGACGGCTCCCGCGAGGCGCTCGACGCCCGCATCGGAGCTTTTCAAAGCGACGGGAAACCGGTCGGGAAAAACGACCTCGAGCAGCTCGACGCGGAGCTGATCTCGCGCGTGCTGGCCGGCGGGATCGACGAGCTGGAAATCGGAGGGCAACGCTGCCGGGTCGCGGCGGCGCCGCTCCCGCCGCCGTTGAGCTCGATCAGCGTGGTCGTGGCCGTGCGGGGAGGGTCCGCTCCCGGGTCGCAGTCGCCGCCGCTGCTGCGGCTGGGGCTGCTGGGGTTGCTTCTCGTCGTGGCGGCGGCGCTGCTGGGCCGTTCCTTCGGCGTGGAGCTGGGCAGCTCCATCACCGCCCTGGGTCGCTGGCTGAGCGGATGCGCGCGCCGGGCCGACCGGTCGCCGCGCCCGCCGCCCGGACCCGCCAGCGACCGCGACACCGAGCGCCTGGCGCGGGCCGCGGCGCGGCTCGACGAGCGCACGCTCGAGGAGCTGTCCGGGATCGGGCGCCAGCGCGCCGAGGCCGAGCTCCGCGACGAGCGGCGCTCGGATCTGTTCTCGGCCGTGGCGGTCGATCTCCACTGTCCGATCGATGCGGTGATCGAGACCACGCGCGCGCTGCTCGACGGCGAGCACGGTGAGCTGCAGGAGTCGCAGCGGGACGACATCGCGATCGTCAACCAGGCCAGCGCGCGCTTGAAGGGGATGCTGGGCGAGATCGCGGATTTCTCCGAGCTGGTCGACGGCAGGATGGAGCTCGACGGCGAGCCGGTCGAGATCGCCGCGGTGGCGCGCGAGGTGGTCGAGACCGCGCGCGGACAGGTCGGCAAGAAGCGCCTGGAGCTGCGCGTGGAGATCGGCGCCGGCGACGAGGCTCCTCCGGCCGTGCCGGGCAACCGGGACCGCCTCTGGCAGGTGCTGACCAACCTGGTGGGCAACGCGATCAAGTTCACCGAGCAGGGCGGGGTGACGGTCGGCGTGCGGCGCGACGAAGGAGGCGGAGCCCGCGTCGACGTGGAGGACACCGGGGTGGGCATCTCCCGCTCGGATCTGTCGTCCGTCTTCGACACCTTTCGGCAGCTGGGGGCCGTCTCGCGCCGCAAGCGCGGCACCGGCCTGGGGCTGCCGATCTGCAAGCGACTGGTCCAGCTGCACGGCGGCACGATCGACGTCAGCTCCTCTCCGGGCCGCGGCACCCGCGTCACGGTCCGGCTGCCGGAGGCGCGATGAGCGGGTCGACGACACGAGGACGCAGGACCAAGGCGGTCGGGAGAGCCGCGGTCGCGGCCTCGCCGCTGCTCGCGATCGCCGCCGCGCTGCCCCTGGCCTGCGGATCGCCTGCCGCAGGCGAGCCTGTCCTGGCCGCGGCCGCGGCCCTGCTGCTCGTCGCGGCTGCGCAGCTGGTCTCCGTGCTGATCGCGGCACACCGGCTCGACCGCCAGTCGAGGCGGGATCCCGGCGCCGCGGATCTTGCGACGGACGCGGCCCGCGGCGCCGCCCTGGCCTCGCTGGCGATTGCGTTGCTGCTCGGTCCGGCCGCGCTGATCGTCGCCTCGGTCGCGGCGGGCGGGGAGAGCTGGACGCTGCTCGCCGCCCACTTCCCGATCTTTGCCGCTGTGCAGGTCGTGTTCGCCGCCGGGCTGCAGATGACGCTGCGGGGCAACTGGAGGACCGCGCTCGGCGAGAGCGGCGTCGTGACGACGCCGGCCAGGCTGTCGCTGATGCAGTGGCTGCTGGTGGTGGTGGGCGCGGTCGCGGTGGCGTGCGCCGCCTGTCTGGGCTGGCGCGGCGAGATCGAGGTGCGCGAGGCGGTGCGGGCCAGCGCCCTGCGCCACTACCAGAGCGTGCTGGAGGGAGTGCTGGTCGCGCCGCCGCTGCCACCCGGAGAGCTGGGCGCCGCGGATCCGGTCAGCGCGTTGACCCGCTTCGACGAGGTGTCGCCGTTCGTCGTCTCCCCGGCCGGGCAGATCAGCGGCGTGCGGGACGAGGCGATCCGCGCCGCGGTGGCCGGAGCGCTGGCCGGCGGGACGGATGGAGCCCGGCTCGACCCGGCGACCGGGGCCGGCCTCGTCTGGAGCACGCCGCGAAAGGGCGGAGCCACGGTGGGGCTGTGCTTCTCGCCGCGCGGCGATCCGCGCTTTGCGCAGATTGCGATCTCGTTGGTTCTCAGCGCCGCGTTCGCCAGCGCGCTGTTGTCGATGTGGCTGGGGGTGCGGGCGCGCGACACGATCGCGGCCCGCGCCGGAGCGATCGATGCCCAGCCGAAAGCGGTATCGATCGCTCGGCTGCCGGCGATCAGCCGCGAGCTCGCCGCGTTGGATCCCGAAATCGCGGCGGTGGGCGAGCGGCATCGCAGGCTGCTCGAGGAGCTGGAAAGCGAGGTGGCGCGCCGCAACTCGTCGTGCTCCGAGAAGGCGCGTGTCTTCGCCGGGATGAGCCACGATCTGCGCAGCCCGCTCAACTCGGTGATCGGGTTCACCGAGCTGCTGCTCAAGGGAATCGACGGAAAGCTGGCGGACGACCAGCGCCGGGCGGTGTCGATAGTCGCCCGCGAGTCGGAGCGGCTGCTGGTCCAGATCGGAGACATCCTGGACACCGCCAAGATCGACGCGGGGCGTTTCGAGCTGGAGCGATCGTGGGTTCCTTCGGTGGAGATACTGACGGAGTGCGCCGCGGGAGCATCGCGGCTGGTCGCCGAGGAGGAGGTCTCCTTGGAGCGGGAGTTCCAGCCCGGCCTGCCTCCGGTCAGGGTCGACAAGGAGCGCGTGATCCAGGCGATTTTGAGCCTGGTGGCGCGGGCGGTGGAGTCGGCGTCGAAAGCGGGGTCGATCCGGCTCGTCGCGGCGCGTCTCGCCGAGAGCGAGCGCTGGCCCCGCGGTGGGCTCGAGGTGCGCATCCTCGACGACGACGGGGTGATATCGCCCCGGCGGCTGGAGGCTGTGGCGCGGGCCTGGAGAGCCGCCCAGGGAGGCGAAATCGAGTGGCCGAGGCGCGGTGCGATCCCGGCGGCGCTGGGGTTGTCCCTGGCGCGGAGCATCGTCGAGCTGCACGGAGGCGAGGTGGGGATCGGAGCCGACGAATCTGCCACGGCGCTGTTCACGGTGACGCTCCCCTTGGACTACGAGGCCGACGGGGCGTAGAATCCCGGCAGCTGCGGGGGCGAAGGAGAGCCCGATGAAGCGGGAAGAATCGGTGCCGCGAAGGATGGTGGAGATGGTCGAGCGGGCGCTGCTCGGCCACCGCGAGGTCGTCGAGCTGGCCACCTGCGCGTTCATCGCCGGCGGTCATCTCCTGATCGAGGACGTGCCGGGCGTGGGCAAGACGACCCTGGCCCGCGCGCTGGCCCGGGCCAGCGGCGGCGGGTTCCGCCGCGTGCAGTTCACCTCGGACCTGCTGCCGGCCGACATCACCGGCGTCTCGGTCTGGAATCCGCGCGAGGCCGAGTTCTCGTTCAAGCCCGGGCCGGTCTTCGGCAACGTGGTGCTCGCCGACGAGATCAACCGCGCTCCGCCCAAGACGCAGTCGGCGTTGCTCGAGGCGATGAGCGAGCGCCAGGTCTCGGTGGACGGTACGGCGCGGGAGCTGCCCGTGCCGTTCGCCGTGATCGCCACCCAGAACATCCAGGAGCACCACGGCACCTATCCGTTGCCCGAGTCGCAGCTCGATCGATTCATGATCCGGCTCTCGATCGGCTACCCGGACGCCGCCGCCGAGCGGCGCGTGGTCTCGCGGCCTGGGCTGGAAGACCCGGTGGAGGGGCTGGAGCCGGTGATCGGGCCGGAAGATTTTTCCCGCCTGGAGCGAGCGGTCGACGCCGTGAGCGTGGAGGACGCGGTGCTCGACTACATCATGGACATCGTAGAGCGCACCCGCGCGGCGGACACGCTCTCGCTGGGAGTGGGACCGCGCGGGGGAATGGCGTTGCACCGCGCGGCTCGCTCGCTGGCGCTGCTGCGCGGGCGGGACTACTGCCTGGTCGACGACGTCAAGCAGCTCGCCGAGGCCGTGCTGGCCCACCGCGTGGTGCCTTCCGGCTCGGCCGGCGACGGGATCTGGAGCCGCAGGCAGGCGGTGCGCGCGATTCGTGAAATCGTGGGTTCGGCGGAGATCCCCCTGTGAGAGGAGCGGTCCGCGCCGGCGCCGCTCGGCTGCGGCGCGCGTTGCGCCGCAAGCTGTTTTTGCGCCGGCTGTCGTTCACCCGCGAGGGGCGTGTCTACGTGATCGTGACCCTGGGCGTGGGGATCGCGGCGGTCAACACGGGCAACAACCTGCTGTTTTTGGTGCTGGGGCTGATGCTGGGCCTGATCCTGACAAGTGGGGTCCTCTCCGAGATTTCGCTGAGGCGGGTGGAGATCAGGCGTCGCGCTCCGCGGCGGGTCGAGGCGGGCACCGTCTTTCCGGTGGAGCTGGGGCTGCGCAACCTCAAGCGGAGAGCCTCCTCGTTCAGCGTGGAGCTGCGCGACGAGATCGACGGCGAGCCGTTCAGGCGGCGCTGCTTCTTCTTGCGCGTCGCGGCCGGGGACACGCGATCGATCGCCTATCGCTGCGAGCTGCTCCGCCGCGGCCCGGCCCGCTTCGACGGTGTCCACGTCTCCACGCGGTTTCCCTTCGGGCTGTTCGAAAAGAGTCGCTTCGTGCCGCTCGTCGACGACGTGATCGCCCAGCCGGCCAGGATTCGCGTCGGTGTTCCGGATGCGTCGGTGGTGGCCGGGGAGGGCCCCGGCGGCGCGGATCTGCGCGGGCCGGGCCAGGACTTCCGCGAGCTGCGCGAGATGGTGCCGGGCGACGACTCGCGGCGCATCGACTGGCGCGGCACCGCGCGCCTGGGGCGGCCGCTGGTGCGCGAGACCGAGCGCGACTCCCGCGGCCTGGTCGAGATCGTGCTCGACGCGGCGCCGTCCGGAAAGGGAGACGCGCTGGAGCGCTGCGAGCGAGACATCAGCGCCGCGGGCACGCTGGTCCGCGAGCTGATCCGCGAGGGAGCCGAGGTACGGCTGGTCACCTCGCCGCTGGAGGCGCTGGTCGGCAGCGGTTCCGGCGGCGGGCGGCTGCTGCTCGATCACCTGGCGTTGCTCGACGTCGAGCGGGCGCGCGACTCGGATCCCCCGCTGGGACGGCACGGCGGGGCGGTTCTGATCGGACCGCGCGCCGCGACCCGCGGCCGGGGCCACCGCTTGCCGGTCCCGCGGCCGGAGGCGGCCGGTGCGGCGGAGGGGAGGAGCTGAGCCGATGCCGTTCGCCGCCACGCAGAAGGTCCTGACCTACCTCCTGGCGCTGGCGGCCGTCCTGCCGCTGCTGCTCTCCGGCGAGGTGAGCGCGCCGGTGGCGATCGGTTTTCCAGTGCTGGCCGCGGTCGGCTGGTTCCTCGAGCCGCCGCTGACGCGCCGGCCGGGCTACAGGCGCGCGATCACCGCCGTGATGCTCGCCTTGCTGGCGGTGCAGCTCACGCGGGCCGCGCTGGGCACGCCGCTGCCGCGCGCGGGATTCGAGTACGTCGTGGCCCTGCTGGGGCTCAAGCTGTGCAGCCGCGGCGGGGCCGGCGACTACCAGCAGATCGCGGTGCTTGCCTTTCTGCACCTGATCGGAGCCACGATCGCCACTTTCGATCTGCTCTACGCCGCCGCGCTGCTGGTCTTCGTGGTGCTCAGCCCGCCGGTGCTGGCCCTCTCGCACCTGCGCGCCGAGATGGAACGGCGCTTTCGCCACGACGACCGCCCCGAGGGCCGGCGCGCCCTGGCGCGGCTGCTGGCCTCCAAGCGCGTGGTGGGCGCCAGCTTCCTGGCCGGCACCGGTCTGCTGTCCGTGCCGATTCTGCTCTTCACCGCGCTGCTGTTCGTCGCCTTTCCCCGCTTCGGTCTGGGTCTGTTCGGGCGCCTGCCGGGCGGGGACAGCATCTCCGGGTTCGCCGGCGAGGTGCGGCTCGGAGATCTGGAGCTGAACAGGCGCGACTCCAGCGTCGCGATTCGCCTCGAGCCGCTCCAGGCGCGGGGAGATCGGCCCGAGGTGCGGCGCCTGATGTTGCGCGGGGCGGTCTTCGACCTCTGGCGCGACGGCGTCTGGAAGCGCAGCGACGGCGCGACCTGGCGTCCCCTGCCGCACCGCGGCGACGTCTACCCGCTGGGCCCCGGAGCGATCGGCGCCGACGGAGAGCGGCTCGAGGTGCTGCTCGAGTCGCTCGATCCGTCCTACCTGTTTCTGCCGCGCGGAACGTCGCGCATCACCACCTTCCCGGTCGCCGAGCAGGGGATTCTCAGGCCGCGGCGCCTGGAGGCGGATCCGCGCGGAGTGCTGCGCTACGAGGACAGCTCCAGGGTGGGGTTGCGCTACCGGGTCACGATCGCGGGCAAAGAGACGCGGCTCGAGCCCGCCCTGGCGCTGGCCGGCCTGGCACCTCCCCTGCGCGAGGCGCCGGACTACCTGCAGCTGCCCGACGGCAGTGAGCGGCTCGTCGAGCTGGCCGGCGAGCTGGCCGGGGAGGGCTCACCCGGCGAGCGGGCGCGGCGCCTGGTCGACGGTCTGCGCGGCCGCTTCCGCTACGCCGATCGACCCCGGCCGGGCGAGGGACAGGGGAGCGGCGAGACCCCGCTGGATCGCTTTCTCTTCTCGCGGCGCAGCGGCACCTGCGAGCACTTCGCCACCGCGTTGACCCTGATGCTGCGCGCCGAGGGGATCGAGGCGCGGATGGTGACCGGCTTCGCCACCGCCGAGTGGAACCCGCTGGGAGAATACTGGGCGGTGCGGCTGCGCTCGGCCCACGCCTGGACCGAGGCGCGCCTGGGCGGGCGCTGGGTCACGCTGGACGCCACGCCGCCGGCGCCCGGCAACCGCGGCGACGAGGAGGTCTCGACGCTGGCCCTGCTGCTCGACGCGGTTCGGATGCGCTGGCATCGCTACGTGATCGGTTTCGACACTTCCTCCCAGATGGAGATCGTGGAGAGGCTGCGGCGGGTCTGGAGGGGATCATCCGGATCCCTGCCGGATCTCCCGCGCCCGCCGGGCCGGCTGATCGGCCTCGGGCTGGCGGCCGTGGCCGGGCTGCTGCTGGCGGGCTGGCTGGCCCTGCGCTGGTGGAGGGGGCGCCGCGGCCGCAGGCCGGGTCTGAATAGCGTGCAGCGCCGCGAGCGGGGAGAGGCGACGCGCCTCTACCTGGATCTGCAGCGGCGGTTGGAATCGCTGGGCCTGCCGAGGCCGGCCGGAACGACCCCGCGGGAGCACGCAGCCGCCGTCGAGCCCGAGCTGGGTTCGGAGCCGATGTTCTTGACGTGCAGATACAACGAGGTCCGCTTCGGAAAGAGCCGCTTCGATCCCGGGGAGCTGAGCTCCCTGCGCGAGAGGATCGCGGCTTTGGAACGGCATGGAGACGACACCCCGTAAGTTCAACGCTGCTTTGCGTTTTTCGGTAGAGGGCGAGAGGTGTGTTGTGGTATCGATACGGATCGTTTGCGAGTTGCATTTCAAAGCTCGTGCACGGGGGCGTGCATCCGTGCGCTCCACAATGCCGGACGTTTTGGATCGGCGGCGGCTCCGGCCGCGTAGCCGAAGGGGGCGGAGCCTGCTCGGATGAAGGACGAGAAACCCAAGCCCTACTTCCAGGTGCGCTACTCTCCGGCGCGCTATCAACCGTCCCGCTACCTCCAGGCAAAGTACAGCGGGGCGCCCTACGTATCGGGAGCACCGATGAAGGAAACCCTGATAGGAAAGATCAACATCAAGGACGCCGCGGTCGGCGTGGTCGGGCTGGGCTACGTGGGCCTGCCGCTGGCGGTCGAGATCGCGGACGCCGGCTACCGGGTGATCGGCGTCGATATCAGCGAGGACGTCGCGGCGGGCGTGGGGCGCGGAGAGTCGCACGTTGGCGACGTCGAGCCCGAGCGCCTGCGGCCGCTGGTGGAGTCGGGCCGGCTCTCGGCCGCCTGCGACTACGCGGCGCTGGCCGAGGCGGACTGCATCTCGATCTGCGTGCCCACTCCGCTGACCAAGACCAAGGACCCGGACATCAGCTTCATCACCGCCGCGGTCGAGGCGGTCCTGCCGGTCCTCGAGCCCGGCCGGCTGCTGGTGCTGGAGTCTACCACCTACCCAGGCACCACCGAGGAGCTGATCGCGGCCCGCCTCGAGGAGCTGGGGATGAAAGTGGGCGAGGAGGTCTTCGTGGCCTTCTCGCCCGAGCGGGTCGACCCGGGCAACCCGGTCTGGGGGACCAGGAACACGCCCAAGGTGCTCGGCGGCGTGACACCGGCCTGCACCGAGGTGGCCCGCGCCCTGTACTCCAGCGTGGTCGAGCGCGTGCACTGCGTGGGATCGGCGCGCGAGGCCGAGACGGTCAAGCTGCTGGAGAACACCTTTCGCGCGGTAAACATCGGGCTGGTCAACGAGTTTCTACTGATGTGCAATCGGCTCGAGATCGACATCTGGCGCGTGATCGAGGCCGCGGCCACCAAGCCGTTCGGCTACATGCCGTTCTACCCGGGGCCCGGAATCGGCGGGCACTGCATACCGCTCGACCCGATGTACATGTCGTGGAAGGCGCGGGCGGTCGACTTCCACAACCGCTTCATCGAGCTGGCGACCGACATCAACGGCAACATGCCGCGCTTCGTGGTGGGCAAGCTGGCCGACCTGCTCAACGAGCGCCAAAAGCCGCTCAACGGGTCGCGGGTCCTGATCCTGGGGATGGCCTACAAGAAGAACGTCGGCGACCTGCGCGAGTCGCCGGGAGTGGAGCTGTACCGCCTCTTGCGGGACAAGGGCGCGCGGGTGGAGTACGCCGACCCGCACGTCGGCTCCTTCGACTCCGAGCCGCGAGGGGAGAAGGTCGAGGCCGTGCTTCCCGACGGCGAGAGGCTGGAGGGCTGCGACGCCGCGGTGCTGGTCACCGACCACGACGATTTCGACTACGAGAAGATAGCCGCCCAGGCCGGGCTGGTGCTCGACTGCCGGGGCGCCTTCGCCGCCCGCGGAATCGAGAGGCCCAACGTGGTGAAGCTGTGACCTACATTCACCAAAGCGCGGTCGTCGACGAGCCCTGCGAGATCGGCGCGGGCACCAGGGTCTGGCACTTCTGCCACCTGATGAGCGGCTGCCGCCTGGGGCGCGGCTGCAGCCTGGGGCAGAACGTGTTCGTCGCCGGCGGGGTCGTGCTCGGCGACAACGTCAAGGTGCAGAACAACGTCTCTATCTACGAGGGCGTCGAGTGCGAGCGCGACGTGTTCCTCGGCCCCTCGATGGTCTTCACCAACGTCTCGACGCCCCGCTCCGGAGTGAGCCGCAAGCACGCCTACGAGCGGACCCTGGTGCGGCGCGGCGCCACGATCGGCGCCAACGCCACGATCGTCTGCGGGTGCGAGATCGGCGCCTTCGCCTTTGTCGGCGCCGGCTCGGTGGTGACGCGCGACGTGGCGCCCCACGCCCTCGTCGTCGGCGTCCCCGCCCGCCCGGTCGGCTGGATGTGCTCCTGCGGCGCACGCCTCGGCGACGACCTTTCTTGTCCAGAGTGCGGGGCGAGGTATCGACTCGAGAAGGAGGAGATCGTTCCGGAATGACGCCGGGCGGCCCGGATTTCCGGCCCCGAGCGGGAGCCCAAACCCCCCGGCCCCGAGCGGAAGCCCATACCCCCCGGCCCCCTTTCCCGCCAGCGGGAAAGGGGGAGTCGGAAGGCCGGGAATCCGAGGGGGGAAGGGGGCCTGACGTGCGGATGATCAAATGAGGCGGCGCTGGAGAGAGGGTCGGTCGGTGGAGATCCAAAAGCTCGCCAGGGAAATGCGCAATTCTCCCACAGAGGCGGAGGACGCTCTCTGGCAGAGGTTGCGGAGCCGGG
>JAWOBP010000224.1:0-19891 GCA_046484285.1 Polyangia bacterium | reverse complement strand
ACGGCAACGTGGCCGAGTGGACGTGGAACTGGTGGGGCGTCGATTTTTCACAAGAAGTGCAGGACCCTCTTGGCCCCACGGAAGGAGACGCACGCGTTTCTCGCGGCGGCTCCTGGCTGTACATCGTCGAAACGAGCAGATCCGCCGCGAGATATCTCCAATCTCCAGAAAACGCCCACCCCTTCCGCGGCCTGCGTCCGGTGCGCACCGTGCCCTGACAGCGGCAGCGCGTCGAGCACGAGGCGCAGCCGTTCCAAATCCGAGGCCGCGTCAATATGTTGCCACGTGAATGGATATCGCGATCGAGCGCCGCCCACCGGACCCCCGGCCCGAAACGCTTTCCCCACAGCGTGGAGTGCTCTTTCCGGGCTGGCCTTGCGTCCCTCGAGCCGGTAGTATTGCTCTTCCGATGAGCAGCAAGGTTCGCGACATCGTGATCATCGCCGCGATCGCCGGGCTGGCGCTGTTGGCGCTGCTACCGGGCGCCGAGCAGAAGCGGGGTTCTTCCCCGCGGGCTCCCGAGGCGCCCGCGGACGTCGAGGCGGAGGAGGAGCGGGAGACGCTCGAGGCCGCGGACGTCGAGGCCGGCCGGGAGACCGCGCGCGAGCCCGGCGGCGAGGACGGGGACCGTCTCGTCGCCGAGCCGCTCGAGGAGGCGGGTCACGAGCTGTTCCCGCTGGTGCGCGGCAGCGAGTGGGAGTACCGGACGGTCGGCTCGAGGAAGCTCGTGCCGGCCGAGCGCTGCGTGCTCAAGCTCGTGACCCTTCCCAGCGAGGCCGGTCCCGGCGTGCTCGGCGTGCGCTGGGGGGAGAGGCGCTTTCAGCTCAACGTCTGGTTGAAAAACGGCGCGCTGCGCCTGGACGGGTTGCCGCTCTGGATGCCGCTGCAGTTCGGCGACGCTCGGCCGCGGACCGTGAGCGGCGCTTTTCTGCCTCCGCGTGCGGCCGTGGTCCGCGACGCGGTCTGGGAGCAGAAGCTCGGCCTCGAGGTCGACTACACCCTGCAAGGTGGCGGCGGACGGGTCAGGCGGGTCAGCGCCGAGCAGAAGGATCGCGCGCGAGTCGAGGGCTGGGAGACCGTGGTCGTTCCGGGCGGGGCCTTCGAGGCGGCTCGCCTGGAGTGGAGCTCTCGAGTCGAGATAGTGGACCGCGGCCGGGTCGTGCTGGACCAGCTCACCGCCGAGCCGTTTCGCAGCGAGATCATGTGGGTCGTTCCCGGAATCGGAGTGGTCAAGCGCCACGTGATCTGGGGCGATCCCGGGGCCGGCGACTCACTCGGCGACGGCGTCTCGTTCGAGCTGGTCCGCTACGAGCGCCCCGCCGGCGCCCCGCGCGTGGGCGGGAAGGAGAGTGGGGACGCCGCTTTGAACGACACGGAGAACAGGAGATGAGAATGGATCGCGAGATAGCGGGAATCCTGCTGGAGATCGGCGCGGTCAGTCTGCGGGTCGATCCGCCTTACACCTGGGCCTCGGGCCGCCTGGCGCCGCTCTACTGCGACAACCGCCTCTTGATGTCGCACCTCCAAGCACGCGCGCGTACCACCGCGGGCCTGGCGGAGTTGCTGGATGGCGCCGGCTGGCGCCCAGAGGTGATCGCGGGAACGGCCACCGCCGGGATTCCTCACGCCGCCTGGCTGTCGGAACGCATGAAGCTGCCGATGGTCTACGTGCGTGGGTCGGCCAAGGGCCACGGAAAGCAGAGCCGGATCGAAGGCCTTCTCGAGTCGGGGCAGTCGGTGGTATTGATCGAGGATCTCGTCTCGACCGGGGGCAGCTCGCTGGAGGCCGCCGGTGCGGTAACCGAGGCCGGGGGGAACCTGCTGGGGGTCGCGGCGATCTTCTCCTACGAGCTGGACGCGGCGAGCAGGCGCTTCGACGAGGCGGGAACGCCGTTGGCGACCCTGACCGGCTTCGGAGCGCTGATGGACGAGGCGCTCTCCCGCGGGCGTCTCTCGGCGGCGGACAAGGCGATTCTCGCCGATTGGCGCAGGGACCCGGCAGCCTGGTCGGCCGCGCGCGGCGGCGAGGGCTGAGACGACATCAGGACCTGGGAACGACGATCACCACCTCGCCCTCGTGGATCACCTCGATGCGCCGCATCCGCGTGCTGGTGCGGATCGCGTAGCGCAGCCCCTCGCCGGTGACGATCCGGCGCACGGCCCGCACGCGATCGTCCTTGCCCACCATCTCGACGGCCGGGCGCTCCGGCTCTGGAGCTCCTTCGAGGTTGACCACCAGGCCCGGAGGGCTGGCCAGCGGGTAGGCCGAGACCGACGATACCTCGCCCGCGGTGAAGACGTAGAACGGATCGTGAAAGCGCGGATGCCTCGCCGCCGACCGCGGCCCGTCTGGATTTTTTTCGGCTGCGATCGGGCTTTTTGCCTCGACGTCGTCGCGATCGGCTGTCTCGATCGCGGCCGGGCCGACCGCCGGCGCCTTGCCGGGCGCGCTTTCGGGCTCGCCGCCCACGGCCAGCGCCAGCGCCGCCGCGCCCACGGCCAGCGCCAGCGCTCCGGCCGCGGCTCCGACCAGCAGGCGGCGTCCGCGGGGAGCGGCGTCCCGCATCCTGACCGCGCGAGGATCGACCCGCTCCAGCATCCGCCCGGCCGCGACCCACCAGTTGCCGGCCCGATCTGTGATTGCCACGTTCATGCTTACATTGTAACCAACTGTATACAATTTGTCCACCCTGGGCAGGCGAAGCGCTCGCTGATCGTGATGTCGACCTTGACCTCCTTGGGTGAGGCGCTCGGTAGCGGCCCCTCGTAGGCCAGGTAGAACGTGTGGCTGTTGAGGTGCTGCTTCCAATCCTCGCGCGAGAAGCGGAAGACCACCCCCGACTCGTCACGGACGTCAGCGTAGACGTCTTCCAGGCCGGCCAGGATCGAGTCGAGAGGCAGCTTACCGTAACCCCACACGGAAACGGTGTGCCAAATATTCACCGAACCGCCGCCATCGTAGATGTCGTCGCTGTAGGCGTCGATGATGTACGGCCCGTAGCCCGAGGTGTTGGTGTCGTGGGGAGAAGGCGTGGAGAAGTCGTGCCCTCACGGCTCGTGTAGCGGCGCCTTCCAGTAGTGAGCCCAGGGACTGCTCGGGTTGCCCTGGTTGTCCAGCGCAGAGTAGCTCAGGTTGGGCGCGAGCTCGGTGATCACGATCAGGTCGTAACCGCTCAGGTCGGTGGAGCCGTGCACCTGGTAGTCGGCCTTGACGGTGACATCGTAGCCCAGGTCGAGAAGGTGCGTCTCGATGTCGTCCTCCTGCTGGTACCAGCCGCCGGCGACGAACAGCACGCCCTTTTCACCTCGCGCATAGTCGCCTCCCTCTCAGTTGGTGCCGCCTCCCCCGCGGATGGACGGCTGATTACCAACAGAATAGCTTTGCGACCGATGGGCTCGCAAGCGTTTTCTCGCTCCGGGCGGGCAGAAAAGGCGAGGTGGTTCTACCGTGCCGGCTGCAAGATCAGCCCGTGCGGCGGCCCTCGCGGAAAAAAGCTACAGCGCGGATGGCTCGATCGAAAGTACAATCTCCGTTCCAGCGTCCTTGAACTCACGAAACAGTCAGTCGCTTCACCAGCAGCGCTGTTGCTGCGCCCCAGCCGCATGATCGTGAAGGACCGCAAGGCCCGCGCCCGGGGCGGGCCGAGCAGGCCGAGGCGACCCGCGGTCTTGAACGGCTCGGCCGGGGGCGATAGAGTGCCGCCGTCATGGACGCTCGTCGCATCCTGGTCGTGCACCGCCGCTCCACCTACACGGAGCTGCCGGGCGAGGCCCGCTCCAGGCTGGTCGCCGAGCTGGTCGCCAGGCAGGATCCGCTTGTCGAGCCGGTGGTGCGAGCCCACGAGGCGCACCGAGCTTCGATGGAGACCGTGCGCCGCGTGCTGCGCTCTCACAGCGCGGACGCCGTCTGGCGAGACGACCTCAAGGGCGTCGATCCGGACGACTTCGACCTGGTGGTGACCATCGGCGGCGACGGGACCGTGCTGCACGTCTCCCACGCCGTGGCCGACACCCCGGTTTTGGCGGTCAACTCCTCGCCCGAGACCTCGATCGGATATCTGACCGCGGGCGCGGCCGACGACTTCGAGGAGCTGCTGGAGCGCGCGCTGGACGGCAGCCTGGCCCCCACCGGGCTGTACCGCATGGAGGTGCGCGTCAACGGCGAGGTCGTCACCGCGCGCGCGCTGAACGACGTGCTGTTCTGCCACGAGTGCCCGGCCTCCACCTCGCGCTACGAGCTCAGCGTCGACGGTCGCGTCGAGCAGCAGATGTCGTCCGGGATCTGGGTCGCCACCGCCGCCGGATCCACCGCGGCGATCCGCGCCGCCGGAGGCCGGGAGCTGGCCGCCGACTCGCGGCGCCTGCAGTACATGGTCCGCGAGCCGTTCCCCTACGGCGGGATCGGCGCGATCCGTCCTCCCGAGCTGGTCAAGGGCTTCGTCGATCCCGGCGAGGTGCTCAAGATGCGCTCGCGGACGACCAGCGCCCGGCTGTACGTCGACGGCCCGCACGTGGTCTTTCCGGTCGGGTTCGGCGACGCGGTCGCGATCAGCGGCGCGGCCCGGCCGCTGAGGCTGATGGGCTACCGGGTCAAAAAATCCGCTTGATCACACGCGATTCGCGGGTAGAATACCGCCTCTGCTCGGCCGGGGCATGCCCGGCGCGCGCCCGCGAGAGGCGCGGGTCATTCAAGGAGTTCTATTATGCACGCTGTGATCAGCACGGGCAGCAAGCAGTACCGCGTCCAGGACGGTGACGTTTTCGCTGTCGAGAAGCTAGAGGGAGACGCCGGCGACAAGCTGGTTTTCGATCGCGTCTTGATGGTCGGCGAGGGCTCGAAGGTCGAGATCGGCACGCCGACCGTGAAATCCGCAACGGTGGAGACGGAGATCGTCGAGCAGGGACGCGCGCCCAAGACGGTGGTCTTCAAGTTCAAGAAGCGCAAGAACTACCGCCGCAAACAGGGGCATCGCCAGCCGTTCACCCGGCTGCGCGTAACCAAGATCAACGGCTGACGGCGGGAGGTCGACGATGGCACACAAGAAGGGACAGGGATCCTCGAGGAACGGTCGCGACACCGCAGGAAAGCGCCTGGGCGTCAAGAAGTTCGGCGGTCAGAGCGTCGTTCCGGGGAACATCATCGTCCGCCAGCGCGGCACCTCTTTCCACGCCGGACGCAACGTGGGCTGCGGCCGCGACTACACTCTTTTCGCCCTGCAGCCGGGCGTCGTGCAGTTCATCTCGCGCCAGGGCCGCAAGCTCGTCGACGTGGTCCCGCCCACCGAGGGCTGAGCCGCCTGCGCCGTCCGCCCCGCGGGCGGAAATCGATCCGAGCGTGCGACGGGAGCGGGAATGCGCGAGATCTACCTCGACAACGCGGCAACGACTCGCCCCTGGCCCGAGGTGATCGACGCCGTCGCGCGCGCGATGGGCGACGGCTTCGGCAACGCCTCCTCGCTGCACCGGCGGGGCCTGGCCGCGGCGCGCGCCGTGGACGAGGCGAGGCGGAGCGTGCTGGAGGCGGTCGGCTCCGGGAAGTGGGAGCTGGCGTTCACCTCCGGGGGCTGCGAGTCCGACACCACCGCCGTGCTGGGCTGCGTTCCGCGCGGTCGCCGCGATGGGATCGTGATCTCCAGCGTGGAGCACTCCGCGGTGGAGGAGGCCTGCGCCGCGGCCGCCGAGGCGGGAGCCCGCGTGACGAAGATCTCGGTGGGAACGGGCGGCGTGGTCGACCCGGCCGAGATCGCCGCCGCGGTCGACGATCGCACCGCGCTGGTGGCGCTGATCCACGTGGCCAACGAGCTGGGGACCGTGCAGCCGGTCGACGAGGCGGCGCGAGCGGTCAAGCGGATCGCGGCCCGCTGCCGGGTGCACGTGGACGCGGTCCAGGCGCTGGCCCAGCTGCCGCGGCTGGACTACCCCCGCGAAGTCGACACGCTGGCGATCTCGGCGCACAAGATCCACGGGCCCCAGGGAGTCGGAGCGCTGCTGTACAGGCCCGGGTCCGCGCCGCGCCCCCTGATCCGCGGCGGAGACCAGCAGCGGGGAGTGCGGCCGGGGACGCTCGACGCTGCCGGGATCAGCGGCTTCGGCGAGGCGGCCCGTCTGCTCGTCGAGCGCCGCGAGCGGGGCGCGCGCTGGATGCGAGAGCTGACCGATCTGTTTTTGGAGCGCGTCCGCGCCGAGTTGGACGGCGTCCGAACGCTGGGCGACCCGGCGCGGCGGGCGTCGGGGATCGCGGTGCTGGCGGTGAAGGGCGCGCGCAGCGAGGTGCTGCTCCACGCGCTGGAGGCCGAGGGAGTCCTGGCCTCGGCCGGATCGGCCTGCCACGCCTCGCGCTCGGAGCCGGCGCGTTGTCTGCGCGAGGCCGGCCTGGAGGAGGGCGAGGGAGCGCTGCGGCTCAGTCTGAGCTTCGACACGACGCGCGAGGAGATCGAGGCGGCCTGCGCCGTGTTCGCCGGCGCGGTCCGAAACGTTCGCTCCGGCCGCTCCGGAGGGGGAGGATGAAAGACGATCCGCCGGTCGGACCGGGCGCGATCCTGCGCTGGGGCGAGCTGTTTCTCAAGGGACGAAACCGCGGAATCTTCGAGGCGGCGCTGGAGCGCAACGTGCGCCGCGCGCTGGCCGGCCGCGACGATCTGAGCCTGCACCGCGAGCACGGCCGGATCCTGCTGGCGGGCGCGGCCGACGAGGACCTGGTCGAGCGCCTGCGCTGGGTGTTCGGTCTCTCGTCGTACTCGCCGGGCGTCTTCTGCCGGCGGAGCCCGGAGGAGATTCGGTGCGTCGCGGTGGAGCTGGCCAAGCGCGACGCGATCGGCACACAGAGCTTTCGCATCTCGGCCAAGCGGGCCGACAAGAGCTTCGAGCAGACCTCGATCG
Source organism: Polyangia bacterium (assembly GCA_046484285.1). Taxonomy (GTDB): domain Bacteria; phylum Myxococcota_A; class Polyangia; order JAAYKL01; family JAAYKL01; genus CAZHCG01. Next base: position 13,012 of record JAWOBP010000224.1, on the reverse strand, counting down.
AGATCGAGCGCGAGGTGGGCGCCGAGGTGGTCGCCGCGACCGGGCTGGCCGTCGACCTGGAGCGCCCGCAGCTCGAGGTGGGAATCGAGATCGGATCGCGCTGGACGTTCGTCTGGACCGGGCGCGAGAAGGGAGCGGGCGGGCTGCCGGTCGGCACCTCCGGGCGGGCGCTGCTGCTGCTCTCGGGAGGGATCGACTCGCCGGTCGCCGGCCACCTCTTGCAGAAGCGCGGCCTGGAGCTGGCCGCGGTCTACTTCCACGCCTTTCCCTACACCGGCGACGGCGCGCTGCACAAAGCGCGCGAGCTGGCGCGGCTGCTGGCGCGCAGGCAGCGCCGCCTGGTCTTCTACGCGGTGCCGTTCGCCGGGCTGCAGGAGGCGCTGCGAGACGGCGCCGACGCCTCCTACCTGGTGATCCTCTACCGCCGCGCGATGCTGCGCATCGCCGAGCGGCTGGCCGCGCGGGAGAAGATCGAGGCGCTGGCCACCGGGGAGAGCCTCGGCCAGGTTGCTAGCCAGACGCTGGCCAACCTGGCCGCGGTCGAGCAGGCGGCCGCCGGGACGGTCCTGAGACCGCTGCTGGGCTTCGACAAGGCCGAGACGATCGAGCTGGCGCGGCGGATCGGCAGCTTCGATATTTCTGTCCGCCCCCACGACGACTGCTGTACGCTGTTCGTTCCGCGGCACCCCGAGACGCGCGGCAACTCCCGGCGCGCCCGCGCGCTGGAGGAGCGGGTCGAATGGCGTGGGTTGCTGGAGGAGGCCGTGGAAAACGCCGAGCGCGAGGTGTTCGATTAGTGAGGCCGGGAACCGGCCGGGAGAGGATGCGGCAGATGAGATACGAGACGATTCGTTTGGAGATCGCAGACGGAGTCGCCGTGGTGCGGCTGCATCGCCCCGAGCGGATGAACGCAGTCACCGAGCTGATGTACCGCGAGCTGCTCGAGGCGTTCGATCGCCTCGAGGCCGACGACGGGGTGCGTGCCGCGCTGCTGACCGGCTCGGTGCGCCGCAAGGACGGCGTCGAGAAGCAGGCCTTCTGCGCCGGAGCGGATCTCAAGCAGCACGGCGAGGGGAAGCGCACGCGCGCCGACCAGCGCGCCTACCTGGAGCTGGCGCACGAGGCAGCGCGCCGTCTCTACCGGATTCCGATCCCGGTCGTGGCCGCGGTCAACGGACCGGCGCGCGGGGCCGGAGCCGAGCTGGCGCTGTGCTGCGACCTGATCCTGATCGCCGAGCCGGCCACGCTGGCGTTCAGCGAGACCTCGCTGGGCACCTTCGTCGGCGGCGGCTCGACGCGCCATCTGCCGGCGCTGGTCGGGATCACCCGCGCCAAGGAGTTGATCTACACCGGGCGCGCGATCGACGGCCGCGAGGCGGTCGAGATCGGGCTGGCGCTGAGCTGTTGGCCCGAGGACGAGCTGGAGCGGCGGGCCGGCGAGCTGGCGCGCGAGCTGGCGGCCAAGGCTCCGCTCTCGATGCGGCTGGCCAAGCGACGCTTGCAGCAGCCGGCCGCACTCGACCTGGAGACGGTGCTGGCCCTGGAGACCCAGGCCGTCTTGAGCTGCATGGAGACCGACGACTGGCACGAGGGCGTGCGCGCCTTTGCCGAGCGGCGCGAGCCGGTCTTCGAAGGGAGGTAGGACGATGAGCCTCAAGCGAATTTTCGACGCCCAGTCGGTAGCCGTGGTGGGAGCCTCGCGCGACGAGCGCAAGCGCGGCTACCAGGCGATTCGATCCTTGCTGGACGGCGGGTACGAGGGCAAGATCTACCCGGTCAACCCCAAGGAGGACCGCGTGCTGGGGCTGGAGTGCTACCCCAGCATCGGCGAGATCGAAAAGCCGGTCGACCTGGCGCTGATCACCACCCCTGCCAGGACCTTGCCGACCATCCTGCGCCAGTGCGGCGAGCAGGGTGTGGCCGGCGCGGTGATCATCGCCGGCGGGTTCGGCGAGTTGGGCGAGGAGGGCATGCGCCTCCAGCGGGAGGCGGTGGAGGTGGCGCGCAAGCACGGCCTGCGGCTGGTGGGTCCCAACACCTCGGGGATGATCAACGTCCACAAGAAGATGAACCTCGTGGGCCTGGAGTCGGTGCCCAAGGGCGATCTGGCGCTGCTGACCCAGAGCGGCAACATGGCGCTGGCGCTGATCACCGAGGCGCAGATCAAGAGCCAGAAAGGCTTCTCCTACTACGTGGGCGTGGGCAACGAGGCCGACCTCAAGTTCCACGAGTACCTGGAGTTCTTCACCGCCGATCCCAAGACCAGGGCGATCGTGGTCTACGTGGAGGGCGTCAGCGAGGGGCGCGCCTTCTTGCAGCAGGCCCACAAGACCACGCTGGTCAAGCCGATCGTGCTGCTCAAGAGCGGCCGCTCGGCCAAGGGCGCGCGCTCGGCCGGATCGCACACCGGGGCGCTGGCCGGCATCTCCGAGGTGGCGCGCACCGCCTTCAGGCGCGCCGGGATTACCACGATCGACAACTCCGACGAGCTGTTCCCGGTCGCCGAGGCGCTCGGCAACCTGGCGCCGATCCGCAACAACAAGGTGGCGATCCTGGCCGACGGCGGCGGCCACGCGACGATCGCGACCGACGTGCTGACCACCGACTACGGCGTCGAGGTTCCCGAGCTGGGAGAGAAGACCAGACAGAAGCTGGCCGAGGTGCTCTCGCCCAACGCCTCGCTGGCCAACCCGATCGACGTGGCGGGCAGCACCGACTCCGATCCGTCGATCTTCGCCGAGTGCGCCAGGATCCTGCTCGAGGACGAGGAGGTCGGAGGCCTGTTGCTGGTGGGGCTGTTCGGCGGATACGGGATCCGCTTCGCCGAGAGGCTGAAGTTCATGGAGGAGGACGCGGCGCACCAGATGGGCAAGCTGGTCCAGCGCACGGGCAAGCCGATCGTGGTCCACAGCCTGTTCAACTTCGAGCGACCGCACTCGTTGGAGCTGCTGCGCTACTACGGGATCCCGGTCCACGACTCGGTGGATATCGCCTGCAAGTGCGTCTCGGCGCTCAGCGAGTACGGCCGCTACCTGGACCTGCCGCACAACAGGCAAAACTTCGTCTTCGACTGGGGTAAGAACGCCCGCGAGGGCGGGGCGGAGATCCTCGAGCGCGCCGTCGAGGAGGGGCGGGACGCTCTGCTGGAGCACGAGGCCAAGTGCCTGTTGAGCCTGCACGACGCCCCGGTCTCGGACGATCGGCTGGCCGAGTCGGCCGACGAGGCGGTGCGGCTCGCCGCCGAGATGGAGGGCAGGGTGGCGCTCAAGATCGTCTCGCCCCAGATCATGCACAAGTCCGACGCCGGCGGGGTGGAGCTCAACCTCGAGGGAGAGGAGGCGATCCGCGAGGCGTTCGCCGCAATCTGCGAGCGCGCGCGGAGCTACCGCGCGGACGCCGAGATCCGCGGCTGTTTGGTCTCGCCGATGGCCGCGCGGGGGATGGAGGTGATCATCGGCACCAAGGTCGACGAGCAGTTCGGACCGGTGATCATGTTCGGGATGGGCGGGGTCTTCGTCGAGGTGCTGAGGGACGTGGTCTTCCGCGTGCTGCCGATCACGCGCCACGCCGCCGAGCAGATGGTCTCCGAGATCAGGTCGGAGCCGATCATGAACGGCTACCGGGGCAAGCCACCGGTCGATAAAAAGGCGCTGGCCGACCTGCTGATTACCGTCTCGGAGGTGATCGAGTCCTACCCGCGGATCCACGAGATGGATCTCAACCCGGTGATCGCCCGCAAGAACGGTCTCTCGATCGTGGACGCCCGGATCCTGCTGTCCCCGAACCCGGCCGACTGACCTGCCGTTTGCTCTGAATCGCCTCTATTTTTAGATAGTTGAGTCGAGGTGTGTCAATTCCGGGATCCGATCCCGGAACTGTCACGGCAGCCGCGGCTCGGCCAGATCCAGGCATTCGCGCAGCACGCGTCCCACCCGCACCCGGGCTGCCAGGTAGCGCAGGTTTCCGAAGTGGCCGACGTTGGTGCGCTGCACGAGCATCAGCCCGATCGGGAGGCGGAACGACCTGACCTGCTCGCGGTAGCGGGGCAGCATCGCGATCGCCTCGCGGTGCAGGGTCGAGGCGCCGAAGTCGTACGGCTCGTCGCCGTCGAGCGCCGGCGCGAGCAGCTCGCGCCACTCGGCGTACACCTCCGGCTTCACCGGCGGACCCTCCAGGTCGCGCGCTTTCAGCTCGCGCATCCCCTGCTCGATCGCGGCGTAGTCGCGCTGCATCGCGCCGAGCACCACGCCGCGCAGACCGCGCAGCTCCGGGTCGGCAAAGCGCTTGACCGCGCCGAAGTCGTAGAGGGCGAAGCTGCCGTCCGGGGCAAAGGCGAAGTTGGCCGGGTTGGGATCGGCGTGCAGCGCTCCCAGCCCGAAGATCTCTCCGTAGAGCATCCTGATCACGTTCTCGCCGATCCGGTCGCGGGCCTCGGACGGGTATTGCCTGGCCCGCTCGATCGGGTCGCCGCCGAGATAGGTCAGCGTCAGCACGCGCTGCGCGCTGCGCTCTCCGACCACCTCCGGAACGCGCACGAAGTCGTGGTCGCGGTGATATTCGCCCAGCAAGCGCGCGTTGGCCGCCTCGTGGGTGTAGTCCAGCTCGTCGTGCAGCCGCTCGGCCACCTCGGCGAAGAAGCGCTCGAACGACTCGGGGCGGCGGCGCCACAGGCCGGCCACGCGCATCGCCAGCTTCATGTGGGCCAAATCGGCGTCCACCGAGCGGTCGACGCCCGGGTACTGCACCTTGACCGCGACATCGCGTCCGTCGTCGGTCACGGCGCGGTGCACCTGGCCGATCGACGCGGCGGCGAACGGCTCGCGCTCGAAGCTGGAAAAGAGGCGCTCGGGCGGCTGGCCCAGCTCGCGCTCCAGCTGGGCGGCGATCACCTCGTAGCCGACCGGAGGCGCGTCCTTGCGCAGTGTGGCCAGCGGCTCGGCGATCTCGACAGGCAGCATGTCCGCTGCGATCGAGGCCATCTGGCCCATCTTCATCACCGGACCTTTCAGCTCGCCGAGCGTGCGGGCGATCCGCGATCCGGCGCGCGCGTGGGTCGCGTTCAGGCGCCCGCCTTGCCGATCGAAACCCAATGCGGACAGCAGGCGGTTGCCCGCGTAGCCGCTCGCCACCGAGCCGCTCATCCCGGCCAGCTTGAGCCAGCGGCTCAGCTTTCCCCGTGACGCCATCGGACGGGCTCTTCCGTGCTCAATTTTGTTCTCGAGGCGCGAGGTCGTCGTAGCTCACGCCGGTCAGCTCGCGGGACAGGTCCCACAGCCGGCGGGCGTCCCGCTCGTCGAGCGCCCGTTTCGAGCAGCGCGCGCGGCGCGGCGGTCCGGACGTTTCCAGCAGCCTGGAAGGACCGAAGTACTCCCCGCCTCTCGCCCCCGGATCGGTGGCGGCGCGCAGCGAGGGCCAGGCGCCGGCCGCCGCGCTCTGTCCCAGCAGGCGTCCGCCCAGCCGCATGAAGCCGGCCTCGAACCGCGAGCCGGACATCTCGGCACCGGCGGCCTGCAGCGCTGTATCGGCGTAACCGGGATGGGAGGCCAGCGACGAGATCGGCAGCCGCGACGCCTCCAGCCGCCGCTGCAGCTCGAAGGCGAACAGCAGATTGGCCAGCTTGCTCTGGCAGTAGGCGCCCCACTTGCTGTATTCGCGCTCCCAGTTGAGGTCGTCGAAGCGGATCCTGCCGCGGCGGTGCATCAGGCTCGAGACGGTCACGACGCGAGCTTCTCGCGAGGCGGCCAGCCGCGGCAGCAGCAGGCCGGCCAGCGCGAAGTGGCCGAGGTGGTTGGTGCCGAACTGCATCTCGAAGCCGTCGGCCGTGCTGCGCCGCGGCAGCGCCATCACCCCGGCGTTGTTGATCAGCAAATCCAGCTTTCCGTGGCTCTCAAAGAAGCGCTCGGCCGCGGAGCGCACCGAGCCCAGGTCGGCCAGGTCGAGCAGCTCCAGCTCGATCTCGGCGCCGGGGATCTCCTCGCGCAACCGCTCCAGCGCTGCCTTGCCCCGCTCGGCGTCGCGGCAGGCCAGCACCACCCGCGCCCCGCGCCGCGCCAGCTCCAGCGCCGTGTGGTAGCCCAGCCCGCTGTTGGCGCCGGTCACCAGCGCGACCCTGCCGCGTTGATCCGGAATATCCTCGGGTGTCCAGGACATCTCGCCGGCGAGTCTACCCGCGCGCACCGGCAAAGGAAAGAGCGTCGCTCGGCGAGGGCCAGGGCCCGGTCAGTCTCCCAGTATCTCGTTCAGCCCTTCTACGATTCGCGGATCTAGCCTTCCGGTCGCTCTTCGACCTGCGCTTCCGGACGCCTACTCGATCGGCACGGTGCCGGCGTTCGCCTCTCCGGTGAAGACGAACTTGTCCAGGATCACCTCGGAGTCGAGCAGGCTGTCGGCGGTGTCGTGGAGGTGGAAGGTCACGGTGAGTTCCTCGCCGGGCTCGATCGGCCACTCGGTCTTCAGCCAGCCGGTCGAGGATCCGTACATCAGCCCGGTGCAGTAGTCGCCGGCGCAGTCCTCCGACGGCGGGCCGCAGGAGAAGCCCGTGCCGGAGATGTCGGTCTCGGCCTCGCCGTCCGGGCAGTCCAGGTACCAGCAGCACTCGCTCAGCGCGCTGTTGATCGCCAGGTAGCAGTACTCCTCGCCCTCCTCGCAGGCCGGGTGATCGGCCGGGCAGGTGAAGTCGGCCTGGTCGATCTCGGGCCGGCAGTCGGTGAAGTTGATGATCGTGGGCTCGCCGTCGTTGGTGCTCGGCGCCTCCAGGATGATGTAGAACTTGTCGTTGAAGACGTTGCCCACGTACTCGTCGTACTCCACCGAGAAAAAGACGTAGTGAACCTGGAAGCCGTGCGCGCCGGCGGGCGCGATCAGGTCGATGCTCCACTCCACAACGTCGTAGCTCGGATACTCGTATGGCGCCCAGGGATCCTCGACTCCGGGACCGTCCGGGTTGAGCAGAGTCCCGCTCATCGAGCCGTTGTGATCCTGCATCGCCGGGGGATCGGACGGCACGGCCGGGCCGGTCGCCATCAGCGCGTAGGAGCCCTCGTCCTCGGGGTAGAGCGGCTCCAGGTCGTTGCTCTCGTGGCCGAACCACGAGACCGCGGTGCGCGTCTGGGCCAGCTTGGCCTGCTCGGAGATCGTGGGCGAGCCGTAGCCGTGCGAGACGAAGACCTCGTCGTCGCAGAGATCGATGGCGCAGCGCATGTTCTCGAGCGAGTCGCCCACCGCCGGGCAGTCGGAGCAGTCGGGGAGGATCAACCCGTCGGAGTCGGAGTCGGAGTCGGTATCGGTATCGGAGTCGGAATCGGTGTCGGAGTCCGCGTCCGAATCCGCGTCGGCGTCCGCGTCCGCGTCGGCGTCCGCAGACGAGCTAGCGCCGCGTGCCGACTCGCATCCCGCCAGAACGAGAATCGCCGCGGCAATCCCCGGCCCGAAAAAACAAGACCATCGAAGCATACTCTCACCTCTTCCGTTCGGATTTGGCCATTTGAAAACGAATATAGCATAACCGCCGGTATGCGTGGAGCACGTGCTCCCTCTCCAAAAACTTGACTGTTGTAACCTTTCTGACTACTTTGTCATCAAATGTAGGTAAAAGGAGGACACAATGAGCCACGATCGCCGTCGAGACATCCGGGTTCCCGAAAGCCGCCTGATCACGCAGATCGTATCGGAGCGTCCCTACGCGGCCAGCATCGTCAATCTCAGCTCAACCGGGCTCTACGCGGTCAAGCCGGCCAGCTCGAAGCTCTCCGGCCCGCGCAGGATCCAGCTCGAGATTCCGATCCCCGAGGCGGCGGATTCGGTCTGGGCCACCGGCGAGGTGGTCTTCGAGACCGCGGGCACGGGCGGCGTGGGCGCCGGCGTGCGCTTCGACCAGATGGCGCGTCCGCACATGACGATGATCCGCGACCTGGTCGAGCACAGGCGGCAGGAGCTGCTGGCGGCGATGCTGCAGCAGATCCGCTGGCGCAAGGAGCTGGCCGCGCATCCCTCGCCGTTCACCGCGCCGCCGCCCCCGCTGCACGAGGACACCGTCAAGATGTACCTGCTGCACTGACCCGCGCTTGCCGCGTTTTCACACTCTGGCGACGGTCGAGCGCGGTAGCGGTAGAAAAAAAGCTCGCCCCGGCTTAAGCTGCGCCGCGTGTTCGACGCCGATCCCGAGCTGACGGCCCGTTACCTGGACCACGGCGCCACGTCGTTTCCCAAGCCCGCGTGCGTCTCGCGCGCGATGGCCGAGTACATCGACGGCTGCGGCGGAACCTACGGCCGCGCCGCCTACGACCAGGCGGCCCGGGCCTCGCGGATCGTCTACTCGACGCGCCAGCGCCTGGCTCGCGCGATCGGCGCCGGCGATCCCTCGCGCCTGGCGCTGACGCTCAACGCCACCCACGCCTGCAACATTGCGATCCAGGGGCTGGCGCGCCCGGGCGGAACCGTGCTGGTCTCTGCGCTGGAGCACAACTCGGTGATGCGCCCCTCGAGCCTGATGGCCGCCCGGCGCGGCGTTCGCGTCGAGGTGATGCCCGCCGGCCCGGACGGCGCGGTCGATCCCGAGCGACTCGAGCCCGGCCCGGAGGTCTGCCTGGCGGTCGTCTCGCTGGTCTCGAACGTCAACGGCGCGCGGCAGCCGATCGAGGAGATCGCCGGCCGGCTGGGGAAGATTCCGCTGCTGGTCGACGCGGCGCAGGCCGCCGGCGAGGTGCGGCTCTCCGTCGAGGAGCAGGGCCTGGACCTGGTCGCGCTCTCGGGTCACAAGGGACTGCTCGGCCCGAGCGGCACCGGCGCGCTGTGGGTCCGTCCCGGCCTGGAGCTGCCGACGCTGCTGCCCGGCGGGACCGGCAGCCGCTCCGAGAGCATCGAGCAGCCGACAGCCATGCCGGACTCGCTGGAGAGCGGAACGCCCAACCTGGCCGGGATCGCGGGCCTGGACGCCGCCTTGGAATTTGGCGAGCAACACGGCCCGGGCGAGGCGATCGGGCTGGCGCGCGAGGCGATCGAGCGGCTGGGCGAGCTACCTGGCGTGGCGATCCATGCCGCGGCCGATCCGGAGCGGCGCACCAGCCTGTTCTCTTTCGAGGTGGAGGGGATGGATCCGGGCCGAGTGGCGGGGCGGCTGTTCGCCGAGGGCCGGATCGCGGTGCGCGCCGGGCTGCACTGCTCGCCGTCGGCCCACCGCTGGCTGGGCACCTTCGAGCGGGGCGGCACCGTGCGGGTCGGGTTCGGCCGTTTTCAGACCTCCAGGAGCGTCGATCTGCTGGTGGACGCCGTGAGCCGGATCGTGAAAGGGAGATGAAGCTGCTGCTTTTCGAGAACGTGCACCGGGTGATGCGCGCCGAGCAGCTGTTGCTCGCCGCCGGCGTCCCCTGCGAGCTGCTGCCCACCCCGCAGCATATCTCGCGCGAGTGCGGAATGTGCATCGGAGTGGAGAACGTCCGTCTGCCCGCGGCCGAGCGGGCGCTGGCCGGGGTCGCGCACCGAGTGGCCGACGCGCCGCGGCGCGAGGAGATCGCATGAGCGAAGACTACTCCAGGCTGCTGGCGCGGGGCGGCAGGATCCTGGGGCTGGCCGCCTTGGCCGCGGCGCGGGGCCGGCGTGCCGAAAGCGGGCGCTGGCACGTGCTGTCCGCCGACACGGCGGCCGCGGCCGACCAGGTGCTGTCCGCGCTCGAGGATCTGGCCGGCTCCCCGCGGTTCTCGGCGGCCGTGGCCGCGGCGATGTCCGAGCAGCCTGCCACCGCGCCGCCGTCCTGGAGCGAGCCGGTGCTGAGCGGCGAGGTTCCGCTCGAGGCCGCGGGCCGGAGAATTTCGCGCGGAGACATCGGGGCGGCGCTGGGCCGCGGCGACGACGGCGGCGATCCGCGCACCCGCGCCCTGGCCGCGCTGGGCCTGGCGCTGTGTCGCAGCCCGGACGCCGTGCGGGCCGTCGGCGCGCGGCTGGGAGGCGACGATTCCGAGATGCTGGAGCGCACCTCGCGGCTGGCCCAGGCTCGCTCCGCGCCGGGCGACCCGAGCCGGATCAGGCGCGAGCTGAGAGCCGCGATCGAAAGGCTCTCGGCCGAGCGCGAGGAGCAAGGGAGCTGAGGCGATGGGGCGGGTGATCAAGAGCTCGGAGCTGGCGCGGCGCCCGGACCCGCCGGGGCGCGAGGGGCAGCGCGACGCGGAGCGGATCCTGGCCGACCGGGAGAGGCTGGCGGCGTTGCACGAACGGGAGCGGGAACGGATCCTGGAGCTGGCCGGGCTGTTGGCCGAGGAGATGATCGGCGAGGCGGTCGAGGCTGATCCGCGGCGGCTCGAGCGGAGCTACCGCCGCGCCGTGGAGCTGCTGGGCGACGTTCCGCCGCTGGCGTTGCGAGTCAATCCCCTGGATCGCGGGGCGGGCGGCGCGGACCGGATCGCCCGCGAGGCCGGCTGCGAGGTGATCGAGGACGAGGCGGTCGGGCGGGGCGGGTGCCGCCTCGAGGCCGAGGGCGCGAGCGTGGACGCCACGCTCGAGGCGTTGTTCGGCGCTCTGGACGAGGCGTCGAGAGGGAATTCGGATGTCTGAGGAGAGGTCCGCCGCCCGGCCGGCGAAAAAGAGGGGCCACCCGCCGCGCTGGGTCAACGCCCTGCTGCTGGCCGCCACGCTGGTGACCACCTTCTTCGGCGGAGCGCTGTTCCTTTCGGCGCGAAGCTGGTCCGGGGCGGTCTCCAACGGGTTGCAGTTCATGGCGGCGCTGATGGGGATCCTGATCTGCCACGAGGCGGGCCACTACATCATGGCGCGGCGCAACCGGGTCGACGCCTCGCTACCGTTTTTCATTCCGGTTCCGCCTTTCCTGGTTCCGATCGGCACCCTCGGCGCGCTGATCCTGATGCGGGATCGGATCCGCTCGCGCAACGCGTTGATGGACGTGGGCGCGGCCGGCCCGCTGGCCGGGATCGCGGTCGCGCTGCCGGTGCTGCTGGTCGGGCTGGCGCGCTGCCCGGTGGGGCCGATCCCGGAGGGCGGCTGGATGGAGGGCCAGTCGCTGCTCTACATGGCGGCCAAGTGGGCGGCGGTCGGCCCGATTCCCGAAGGGCAGGACGTCTACCTCGACCGCTCTCCGCTGGCCTGGGCCGGCTGGCTGGGGCTGCTGGTCACGATGATCAACCTGATGCCGATCGGCCAGCTCGACGGCGGCCACATCTCGTACGCGCTGCTCGGCGAGCGCCACCGGCACGCCTCGCGCGCCTTCCACGCCGCGCTGTTCCTGATGGGAGCGGGGGTGATGGGCTACTTCGGGCTCGGCGCCTGGCGCGAGGGTCTGCGCGGGGAGGCGCTGGTCGCCGAAGCGCTGGTGGGGCTCAACTGGATCTTCTGGGGCGGGCTGCTGTGGCTGCTGAAAAAGCGCATGATGCGCCATCCGCCCACCGACGACGAGCACCTCTCGCCGGGCCGCCGCGCGACGGGCTACCTCTGCCTGGCCCTGTTCGCCCTGACCTTCATGCCCTACATCATGCGCCCGATCTGAGCCGATCGAGGGCTGCCCCCTTTGGAGCCGGCCCTTTCGATCCCTTGCCGACAGAGCCGAGCCACGACGACGTGGAGGACCACGCATCGGAGGCTTCGAGGTCATCGAAGTTCCGCCAGGGCGGACGGCCGGGTTGGGGACCGGCGGTCGTCGGGGCGACGCAGGATCAGGGCGACGCAGGCGTCGCCCCTAGGCAAAGCCGGTCCAGCGGCCCGTGCACATTTCGTCGTCCCCGCGCAGGCAAAGATCCATGCTCGGCGAGCTCGGCCTTTGGCGCTGTCCCGCGGGGATGAACCCCGCGGCCACGAGGCCCGCCTTCGCCGAGGCTTCGGTGGGGCAGCCCCTTCGGGGCGTGATCTGCCCGGGCCGAACTGGATCCGGTGGGGCATGGACCCCGCCGGCTCCCCGGCCGCCAAGGGACTGCACGGATCAGACCGTCCGTGAAATTGACAAGCTCGAAATGCCTCTCAGAATATCTCTAGCCCGAGTTTGCTGCGCTCGACCGTCTCGAGGGGCGTGAAAACCCTGGATTGAAGGAGCAAAGATGAAAACAACAAAGCTGGTGCTGCTTCTGGTGCTGGTCTCTGTTTTGACGGCAGTTGTGCTCCAGAATCGAGCGTCCTGGCAAGTTAGTTTTCTTTGGCTGACCGGGGAAGTGCCAGGCATTGTCCTGCTGTTCCTGACCGCAGCGGCAGGTTTTGTTGCGGGAATTACAGTCGCGCTTTTGGTGAAGCGTGGCGCAAAACCAAAACGGTGAATAGGAGAACGCCATGAGCGAGAAAGAACTGTATCAACAAAAGATTCAGGCCCAGTTGGACGAATGGAAAGCAGAATTGGACAAGCTCGAGGCAACGGCCTCTGGAGCCAGTGCCGACGCACAGCTGGAGCTCGGCAAGGAGATCGAAGCACTGGAAGGCAGGATTGAGGAGGGGAAGACAAAGCTTGCTGAAATCGCGGGCGCAAGTGAAGACGCGTGGGAGTCGATCAAGGACGGTGCGGACTCCGCATGGGAGTCGATGAAGTCTACTTTCAGTGACGCAGCGGACGAGTTCAAGAAATAGCTGAGGCCTGGCCACCGGAGCGTTCGCGTAAGAAGATTGTCACATTCCGGCGATCACTCCCGGCTGAGGGGCGGTTCGTCCCCCACTACGCCCTTACCCCCTGAACGGATCGCGTTGGGATCGTTGGGGTTTTCAAAAAAATGCAACCGGCGGGGCCCAGCGGCCGATATCTACTGTGAGCAGCGCCGAAATGGGACGGCGCGCCGCAAGCCGGGAGGACCGCGATGAGATTCTGGAGCCCCCGCGCAATCCGTCTCGCAGCCCGCGGGTCAAGGTGTTCTGCCGGGATCGCGAGCTGGAGGCCCAGCACCTGGAGATGGAGAAGCTGGCGGCGGGTCTCTACCGCGAGACGTTCGGGGCGTTTCGCCGGGCGGCGCTGATGGGCAGGCGCACCTCGATGGACTGGCCGCCGGGCACCTACCCGCCGTCCTCGCTGTGGCCGGTGGGCGCCCCGGCCGCG
>JAWOBP010000214.1:0-34159 GCA_046484285.1 Polyangia bacterium | reverse complement strand
CGCCGACCCGGAAAACGGAGACTTCCACCTGCTGCCGGGCTCGCCCTGCATCGACTCCGCCCACGGCGACTTCGCTTCCGAGCACGACTACGAGGGCAACCCCCGCGCGGACGACCCCGATCAGCCCAACACCGGAGCCGGGACCCCCGACTACGCCGACATGGGAGCCTTCGAGCGCCAGCCGTGATACCAATCCGGACGAGAAGAAGCGAGGCAAGCCTGGCCGGGAGCCGCCGCGGGCGGGCAACGAAGAGAGGCCCAGCGTTGCTGGAAACCAAGAAGAACACGGCAATACCGGCCGTCGTTTGTGCCTGGTCTGTCTGCGTCTGGTCGTGTCAGTGCAACGACCAAGTGGTGGGCGGCGAGGAGAAGGAGCCGGACACCGAGACTGCGGATACGGGCACATGCTCTTCATCGGACACGGACACCGGTACGGCGACAGATTCCGATACCGGCTCTGGTACCGATACGCAGACTGACAGCGAGACAGACGAAGAAACCATGCCGGACGTAGACTGGGTAGCGATTCCGCCCGGGGTGTTCAAAATGGGGTCGAAACAGGGAGAGACGGACGAGCAGCCCGTGCACGAGGTAGATATATCCGCGTTCGAGATGATGAGGGCGGAGCTCACCGTTGCCCAATACGAGGTGTGTTTCGAGCAGAACGTCTGCACTGAGCCGGATACCGGCACCTATGGGAACTGGGGTTACCCGGGACACGAGAGTTATCCGTTGAACTATGTCGACTGGCACCAGGCCGCATCGTTCTGTGACTGGATAGGGGGCCGCCTGCCCAGCGAGGCGGAGTGGGAATACGCCGCGCGTTCTGCCGGCCAGGACATCGAGTATCCCTGGGGGGACGAGACGGCGACCTGCGACTACGCTGTCATGCTGGGAGAGCAGGGGTGCGGCTGCGGGGAGGGATGGAGCTTCGAGGGTTGCTCGATACCGGCGGGAAAAACCGGGCAGGGGCTGTGTGACATGTCCGGCAACCTGCAAGAGTGGGTTCAGGACAGATACCACTTGGACTACACCGGTGCTCCGGCCGACGGCAGCGCATGGGAGGAAGGTGCGATGGACGCCCGCTGCTTGAGGGGCGGAGGGTTCTTCAGCGAAGCGGGACCGCTGCGCGCTGCCTCACGGCAGACGCACCCTCCCAGCTTTCGAATGGCAGATACGGGGTTTCGTTGCGCCAAGTAGGTGCTGTTGGGGTGTCTCGCCTACCCCGGCACCACGGCGATCCCGTCTATTCGTCGAAACGCGCGGCGGTTGAAATAGCCTACGACGAAGCTCGAGTCGAGCACGATCACTCCGGGCCCTCGCCGTAGACGACCGCGTCCACCTGCTCGCTGAGCCGCGCGCTGCCCTGTCGATCGCTAGTGCCGAGTCAACCTCTCCCGTTCGGGTGAGAGCGGCCCCTGCCTGCGTATCCCGGCGTCACTCCTCCTCGACGTGGCGCTGCCACGCCTTCGTCGTCCTTCCTTGGCCTCGCGGACAGTTGCTCGCTCTACCCGAACGTTTTCGATTGACTCGGCACTGGCGTTTTTTTCCATGGGGTCGGTGGCCGGACACGAAAGGCACAAGGAGCGCTCGGTCCGCTGCGTGCGCGACGGCTCGGGCGGCCCGGACGACCCGGATTGAGGCGACATCTGCCTGCCCCTCGCGGCGGCCGAGGCGTTCTGCGAGCACGAATGATTGCTTCATGCGGCTTTGATGCGTGCTAGAATGACACGCGTCGTCGCGGCGGCGCCGGAGCGGAGCCGGCTCGTGTCGACAGCAGGAAACGGGAGCGGAGGATGGAACTCAGTATGGATGCGAGACGCTTTTCGATTCTGGCTGCTCTGGTCCTGGCGATCGGAGTGGGCGGCGCGGGCTGCGTCGACAGCGAGGTCGAGCCGGCGGGCGAGAGCGACGCGGACGCCGACTCGGACTCGGACTCGGACTCGGATTCGGACTCGGATGCCGACACGGATTCGGACACGGACACCGACACCGATACCGACACGGATACCGATACCGACACGGACACCGATTCCGACACGGGCACGGGGAGCGACAGCGGGTACGATCTGCTGCTGCTCAGCCCGGACTACTCCGCCGCCGACACCGACCTTGCCTACATCGAAGGGATCTTCGGCGCCTACACCGACGTGAGCTGGGAGTGGTGGGACACCGGTCTCGGCGCGCCGGCGGCCGCGGACCTCGCCGCCTACGACGTGGTGGTGGTCGGCAACCGCACTCCCTGGACCGAGAGCTCGGCGAGCGCGTCGGCGGTGGGCGACGCGCTCGCCGACTACATCGACGGCGGCGGAGGCGTGATCGACACCAACTACGTTCACGATTACTACGAGAGCACCTTCACCTGGTACCTGGAAGGCCGCTACATCGACGAGGGCTACGCCCCGTTCACGCAGGCGTCGGACGAAAGCGGCGATCCGCAGTCCGCCACGATCCTGGACAGCGCGCACCCGGTGATGAGCGGGGTGACCACGCTGACCGAGAACACCACGAGCTCGCTGGTGATCAACTCCGGCCTGGCCTCCGGAGCCGTCCTGCTGGCGACCTGGTCGCCCAGCTCCTACAACGCGGTCGCCGTCTCGTCCGACGGCTCGGTGGTGGCTCTCAACATGTGCCTGTTCAGCGCATCGGAAAGCGGCGGAGACGTGGGGCTCCTGCTGCACAACGCAATCGAGTGGCTGGCGGGGAGCTGAGCGCATGCAGCGTCCAGAGCCGGCCGCTTTCGATCTGGAGGTAGCGATGACTCTCATCTCGCTCGTGGCCGTGATTCTGCTGGCGCTGGGTTGCCAGGGCGGGGATAGTGCTCCGGCCGCCGCGGAGCCGGACGAACAGGAGCCGGGGGCGCAGGCCGAGGACGCGGACAAGGAGGTGCTGATCGCCTCGCGTCCGGACGGAGCCGACGTGCTGCTCGACGGGGCCAAGGTCGGAGTCACTCCGATGAAGATGCTGGTGCGCGGCAAGACCAACGTGCTGTTGGACAAGGAGGGCTACGTCCAGCAGGCGCTGCTGATCACTCCCGGCAGCGAGCCGAACATCGTGGTGGAGCTGGTGCCCTCCGGAGAAGAAAGCCGAGGGGACGCCGGCGCCGAACAGGGCGGGGAGCAGGCCGTCGCCGAGGAGGAGGCGGACCAGAGCGGCTCGGGATCTCGCAAGCGCGGGGCGGTTGGCGCCAAGAAGGGCGGCGGGTCGGAGGGGTCCGAGCAGGAAGAGCAGGGCGAAAAGAGCGAAGGCGAAGAAAAGAGCGCGGCCTCCGAGGACGGGAAGGCCTCCGCCGGCGGGGACGAGAGCGGCTCGGAGCAGGAGAACAAGACCGCAGCCAAGAGCGAGGCCTACCAGAACATGGACCAGCTCAAGCGCGACCTGCGGGACGGAAGGATATCCCGCCAGGAGTACCGCGAGTGGCAGGCCGAGCTGCGCGCGGCGCGCGCCCGGGAGCTGGCCGAGCTGAAGAAGCGCTACGAGGCCGAGGAGATATCGCGCGACGATTTCCGCCGGATGGCCGCCGAGATCAAGTCCAAGTACGAGGGGCGCTGAGCGCGGCCGACCCGTCGTCCGCCGCGGGATCGTCGGATCGGAATGTCGCGATCCGGCGCCGCCGAGCGGCTGGGAGCGAGAATGCTTCCGAATCCGCCCCGATTTTCAACTGACCTCAATCACTGAACAAAACGAGCCCCGGCCCGCCGTGCGCGGCTCGCTGGCACGAGTCGTGCATTTTTGTGTTGCCGCCGGGCAGCGCCGAGAGGCGCCGCGGGCGAGGGAGGCCGACGATGCCACGGGCCGGACAAGAGAAAAAGCGAATCTCGCCGGCGATTGCAGCCTTGCTGATCGTGCAGATCGGCTGGACGGCTGGTTGCGAGCAAAGCGCGAGCTGCGCTGCGGACGGGGAGGATTATTCGGGAACGGACGACACCGACACCGAGCTCGACACCGGCCAGGAGGACCTCGATGGACCTCCGATCGCGGGCGACAGCGACGATTTTTGCGATACGCAAAGCGAGGCGGTGTTCGTTTTCACCAGCCAGGACTCCCTGTCGATCGCCGACCCGGCGCTCGCGCGTTTTCTCATCGAGCACGAGAGGCCGGTCTTCCCGACCGTGCGTCCCCGCGAGTTCCTCAACTACTACGACTTCGGCTACCAGCCGGACGGGGAGGGAAAGCTGCGCGTGGACGCCCGACTGCGGGAGCTGGACGACGAGGGCGCCTTTGACCTCCAGATCGGAGTCGTGGCGCCGCAAATGACCGCGCACGAGCGCCGGCCGCTGAATCTGACGATCGCGGTCGACACCTCGGAGTCGATGAGCACAGCTCCGATCCAGCGGGCCAAGCAGTGCTGCGTGGCGATCGCCGGATCGCTGCGCGCCGGGGACACCGTCTCGCTGGTGAGCTGGAACGCGGAGCAACCGGTGCTGCTCGAGACCCACACCGTCAGCGGCGCCTCGGACGCGATCCTGGTCGGCCACTGCAACGCGCTGGCCGCCGGCGGATCGACCGATCCGCACGCCGGCCTCTCCAGGGCCTACGACCTGGCCGAGGATGCCTTCTCCCCGGAGCGCGCCGACCGCGTGATCCTGCTTTCCGACGGCGGAGCGAACGTCGATCCCGCCGAGCTGGATCGAATCGAGATCGCGGCCGAGGACGACGGCGACGGCTCGATTCTGCTGGTTGCCGCCGGGATCGGGGACGAGGCAGATCCGACCTGCTACGACGACGCCTCGATGCGCCGCGTCGCCGCGGCCGGCGGTGGACCCTACCTGTTCGTCGACAGCGCCGAGGAGGCGGCCTTTGCTTTCGGCCCGAGCTTCTCGTCCCACGTCGAGATCGCGGCGCGCGACGTGCGGGTCGAGCTGTCGCTGCCGCCCGGCTTCGAGATGCCCGAGCTGCACGGCGACGAGCAGCCCCGGGATCCGGACGAGGTGCGTCCCCAGCAGCTGGCGGCCGGCGGCGCGCTGGTCTTTCACCGGCGCGTGGAGTCGTGCGCGCCCGAGCTGGTCTCGCTCGACGGGGAGGTGAGGGTCGAGGTCTCGTTCGAGGACCCGCTCACGCGCGAGCCGGCCGGCGTCGAGATCCTGACCACGCTCGGCGATCTGCTGGACGAGGACCCGGCGCCGCTGCTCGAGGGAGGCGCCGTGCTTGCCTACGCCGAGGCGCTGCAGGATCTGAGCGAGCTGAGCGGTCAGGCCGCGCTCGATCGGATCGGACAGGCCCGCGCCGAGGTGCAGGCCGCAGCGGCCGCATTGCCGAACGACGCTCAGCTGCGGGAGATCGACGAGCTGCTGGAGATGTACGGCGATCAGTTCTGAGAGGAACAGACAACCCGACCTCGCGTCGGTTCATCATATGCCCCGCCCCTGACCGGGGGCGGGGATTTTTTTCCGGATCGCGCGAGGTGGAGATCCTCTCAGCCGGCCAGGTCGGCGACCTCGAAAACCGTGATCACGATCAAAAGGCCGATGATCACGAAAAAGCCGATGGTGTTGACCACCGCGTCCACCTTGGGCCGCACCCGGCGCCGGGTGACGCCTTCTACGAGCAGCAGCAGCCCGCGGCCGCCGTCCAGCGCGGGCAGCGGAAGCAGGTTGAACAGGAACAGCATCAGGCTCAGGTAGCCGAGGATATCGACGAAATCCCCCACGCCCCGCTGCAGGCGGGCACCGGCCATCTTGACGATTCCGACCGGACCGGCCACCTGCGCGTTCTCGGCCGAGCCGCTGATCAGATCGCCGATCGCGGCCAGCGAGCCGGCCGTGATCACGAAACACTTGAGACCCGCGGCCTCGAGCGCGTCGATCGGACCCAGCCTGCGCACCTCGGTGGGCTGGGCCACGCCGATTACGCCGATCTCTCCGCGCAGCTCGGGGATCACCGCGATCTCGAGCCTCTCGCCGTCTCGCTCGACGACGAAGATCACCTCCTGCTCGGCGCGGGCGCGGATCAGCTCCACCATCCCCAGCCAGTCGTCGACCGGCTCGCCGTCCAGTTCCAGCACCCGATCGCCCCGGAGCAGCTCCGAGCGCGCCGCCGGGGTGTCGGGCATCACGCGGCCGATTGCCGCCTGGTCGACAGGCTCGGGAGAGCCGGCCAGAAAGAGGGCGAAGAACAGCGCGAACGCGATCGCGAAGTTCGACACGGGACCGGCCAGGATCACGAGCATCCGGCGCCAGACCGGCTTGGTCTGGTAGGAGTCGGGATCCTCGAAGGCGCCGTCCTCGAACGGGTTCATCCCCTTGATCTGGACGAACCCGCCCAGCGGAACGGCTCCGATCTGGTAGGCGATTCCCGAGCGCTTCGAGGTCCACTCGGCGATCGGGCGGAAGAAGCCGACCGAGTAGCGCAGCACCTTCATCCCCATCGCCCGCGCGACCCAGAGGTGGCCCAGCTCGTGGAGGGCGATCAGCAGCCCGATTCCGAAAATCGCGACGAGAATGCTCACGCAGGCTCCATACCCTTGCCGGAGGGGAAAGTCGAGGCCGGCGGCCGAGGGAGACAACCCGGGCACGAAAAAAGAGCCTGTGTGGTAAGATTTTAATTCATCAGCGAAACCTTTTACCGAGAGAATCGGCGAGGGGAGTGACGAGACAATGCGCGAGAGATGCTCGACCAGATGGATGGCCGTCGCCGTGATCGCTTTCTTGCTGGGTCTGACCGGCTGCAAGGCGGCCGATTCGGGAGGCGACGGCGACGGCAACGACGATCTGGACGCCGGGACCGACGCGGACGCGGACGGCGACAGCGACGCGGACGCGGACGGCGACAGCGACGCGGACGCGGACGCGGACGGCGATACCGATACCTACGAGGCGAGCGACGGCGGTGAGATCGTTCTCGACTGCAGCGATTGCACTCCGGTCGGCGAGAGCCTCGAAAACATGGCCTGCGCCTTCGAGCTGTGCGACGAGAACCTGTTGCTCGAGATGGACTACTTCTCGTTGACCGGCGCCGACACCACCGGCACCAAGCTGGCCCAGGAGCACTTCGGCTCGGTGGCCAACGACCTCGCTCCCAAGGAGAACGGCGCCTACGCCACGATCGCGACCGGCCCCTGCACCGGCACCATGCACTCCAACTCGATGGGCGGCGACAGCTGGGAGGACCCGTACGCCAACGATCTCTACGCCGACACCCCGGCCTTCGACGTGATGAACTGGGAGGTGATCCTGACCGCTCCGGAAGGGGCCCATGGGTTCAGCTTCGTCTACGTCTATCTTTCCGAGGAGTACGACGATTACATCGGCACCTCTTGCAACGACAAGTTCTACGTCTTCATCGAGGCCGGGTCGACCAACGGCGGGAACAAGACGATCATCAATTTCACGGATTGCCGCAAGCCCGACGAGTACAACGACTTCGTCTGCCCCACCGGCGCGGAGTGGTGCGAGCCGGGCGAGCCCTACTGCTACATCGCGATCAACTCGGCCCTCAGCGACTGCTGCTGGTACGACGGCTGCCCCGACGGCTACTCCTGGGACGTGGGGACCGACATCACGGGCACCGGCTTCGAGTGCGCCCCGGACGAGTACTCGGACGGCAGCAACTACGGGTCGTCCACCGGCTGGCTCAAGACCACCTGGCCGATCGAGCCGGGCGAGACGTTCAAGCTGACCTTCCACATCATGGACGTCTGCGACGGCGTCTTCGACTCCGAGGTGCTGCTCGACTCGTTCCACTTCCTCGGCGACTACACCGAGGGCGGGACCGTGCCGATCGAGTAGACGGGCGGGAAAGCTACCCGCGCTGGCGACGTCTCTCGATCGCGGCCTCGACGAAGGCCGAGAAGAGCGGGTGGGGATCGCGGGGGCGCGACTTGAACTCCGGGTGGAACTGGCAGGCCACGAAGTAGGGGTGCTCGGCGATCTCCACCATCTCCACCAGCGAGCCGTCCGGGCTGATTCCGGCGATCGTCATTCCGCCCCGCTCCAGCTCGCGACGGTAGTCGTTGTTCACCTCGTAGCGGTGGCGGTGGCGCTCCGATATCTCTCCCGTTCCGTAGGCCCGGCGGGCGGCGCTGCCCTCGGCGAGCAGGCAGGGGTAGGCGCCGAGCCGCATGGTGGCGCCCTTGTCCTTTACCGACTGCTGCTCCTCCATCAGGTGGACGACCGGGTGGGGCGTTTCGGAGTCGAACTCCTCGGAGTTGGCGCCTTCCAGCCCGCAGACGTTGCGGGCGAACTCGACCACCGCCATCTGCATGCCCAGGCAGATCCCGAAAAACGGAAAACGGTTTTCCCGCGCGAATCGAATCGCCTCGATCTTGCCCTCGGAGCCGCGCTCTCCGAATCCGCCGGGAACCAGCAGCGCGTCGATCTCCTCGAAGAACTCCCCGGCGCCCCGCTGCTCGATGTCCTCGGCCTGGATGTGGAGCAGATCCACCCGGCAGCTGTTGGCGATCCCGCCGTGCACCAGAGCCTCGTTGAGGCTCTTGTACGAATCGCGCAGGTGGACGTACTTGCCGACCACCCCGATGCGGACCCTCTCGGCGGGATCGGTCGTGCGCTCGACGACGCGCCGCCACTCCTCCAGGTCCGAGGAGCGCGACCAGATGTTGAGGCAGCGCGAGACCAGGTCGTCCAGGCCCTCGCGCTCCAGCGCGATCGGCAGCTCGTAGATGCAGCTCACGTCGGGAGATTCGATCACCGCTTCTGGCGGCACGTTGCAGAACAGGGAGATCTTGCGGCGGTGGTTCTCCTCCAGCGGGCGCTCGGTGCGGCAGACCAGGATCTCGGGCTGGATTCCGATCTCCTGCAGCGCCTTTACCGAGTGCTGGGTCGGCTTGGTCTTCAGCTCCCCGGCGGCCGCGATGTACGGCACCAGCGTGACGTGGATGCTGATCGCGTTCTGCTTGCCCAGCTCCACCTTGAGCTGGCGGATCGCCTCCATGAACGGCAGCGACTCGATGTCGCCCACGGTCCCGCCGATCTCCGCGATCACCAGGTCGACCTTCTCGGCGGCGCCGAGCACGAAGCGCTTGATCTCGTCGGTGATGTGGGGAATCACCTGGACCGTGCGCCCCAGGTATTCGCCGCGCCGTTCCTTGCTGATCACCGTGTCGTAGACGCGGCCGGTCGTGAGGTTGTTGTCCCGGGTCATCCGCACCGTGGTGAACCGCTCGTAGTGACCCAGATCGAGGTCGGTCTCGGCGCCGTCGTCGGTGACGAACACCTCGCCGTGTTGGAAGGGGCTCATCGTCCCCGGATCAACATTGATGTACGGATCCAGCTTCATCAACGTGATCTTGAGGCCGCGGTTCTCGAGCAGCGCGCCGAGAGACGCCGCTGCCAGGCCCTTGCCGATAGAGGAGACGACCCCGCCGGTGACGAAGATTATCTTGTTGGGTTTCTTGCTCATGAAGACACCACCCCTCCTCCGGCGGGGTACCTCGAGGGCACCCCTTCGCGGCGTTGGCCGAGTTGAGAACGAAAAACGCCACGGTCCGTGGCTCTGCCCGTGGTGAACACGGATCCCGACTCTACTGAACGGACGTTGCCAGTGTCAATCGACAACGAAGGAGAATCGCAAAAAAAGGCCTCTCGACTGCGGGGTGGATGTCGATCTAGTATCCACGAAGATTTTCAGGACCGGATCGCAAAAGCGGCGCCACGTGCTCGGCGTCGCACGAAAGCGGGGTCGCGATGGCGAAAAGGAAAAGAATATTGTTCCCGGCGGCGGCTTTGCTGCTCGTGCTGGGCTGCGGCAAGTCCGAGGCGCCGGTGATCGATTTCGATGCCGGAACCGGGGCTGCGGACGCCGATGCGGACGCCGATGCGGACGCCGATGCGGATGCGGATGCGGATGCGGACGCCGACTCGGATATGGACGCCGACGCCGACTCGGATACGGACGCCGACGCCGACTCGGATGCGGACGCCGACGCCGACTCGGATGCGGACTCGGATTCCGACACCGCCACGCTGCAGCCCGAGGGTACCTGTCCCTGGTGGTGCGCCGATCTGACCGACGAGAACAGCTGCTCCGATCAGTTCAACCCGCCCGCCGCGATCCACAATCCGAACTACACCTGCGATTCGGAAAACCGCGTCTGCTGCCAGCCGATGGGCGCCCAGGGCGGCCTCGACGAGTACTGCAACGACCAGCCCGATCACTTCTGTGCCGAGTCCTGCGAAGGCGAGTGGGAGCAGCTGACCACCGACTACTACTGCCAGTACGCCACCGCGGTCTGCTGCCACGACCTGGCTCCCGGCTGCGAGGAGATGGGCGGCACCTGCATCACGCAGATGCTGGAGAGCTGTCCCGAGGGCTATTCGGTGGACGAGGACTACGACTGCGATAGCTGGCTCGATATCTGCTGCATGCCGCCGCTTTGCCCCTGGGACTGCGAGCCGGCAGAGGACGAGTACTCCTGCTCGGATTCGCTGGAGCCGCCCAGCGCGATTCACAACTACAACTACACCTGCGCCGAGCCGAACCAGCTCTGCTGCCAGCCGCTCGGCGATCCCGACGGCGGGGTCGTCGACTACTGCGGCGACCAGGAGGGGATGGATTGCCAGATCGAGTGCGAGAGCTACGAGGCGCTGCGCACCGACTACTACTGCAACTGGGCCACCGCGGTCTGCTGCGAGGACCTGCGCGAGCCGTGCGCCGAGATCGACGGCACTTGCGAGAGCATGTGGGACGGTTGCCCCGAGGGGACCGCGGCCAACCAGGGCGGCATCTGCGAAGGCGTAGGCGAGCAGTGCTGCACGCCGATCGACCCGGACAACGCCTGCGCGATGTCGGGCGGGCAGTGCGTGCAATGGGGCGATGATTGCCCGACGTTCTACGAGCCGGCGCTGACCACCTCCTGCGGCAGCTGGGAGCAGATGTGCTGCATGCCCATGTTCTAGACGCCCTCCGGGCAGCCGACTCACGCCACCGAGAAAGGAGCCGCCGTGTTGGAAGGGATCTTCACCGCTCTGGTAACCCCGCTGAAGAACGGAACCGTCGATCTGGGAGCGCTCAAGGCGCTGATCGATCGCCAGCTGGAGGCCGGCGTGCAGGGCCTGGTGGTCTGCGCCACGACCGGAGAGGGCGCCACCCTGACCCCGGACGAGCGGCGGATCGTGATCGACTCCGCGGTCAAGCGCTCGGACGGGCGCCTGCGCGTGCTGGCCGGAGTCGGCCAGATCGCGCCCTGGGCCGTGCTCGAGTCGATCCGCGTCGCCGCCGATTTGGGAGCCGAGGCCGCGCTGGTCGCCGCGCCGCCCTACGTCAAGCCTTCCCAGGACGGAATCTGCTCGCACTACAAGATGATCGCGGACCAGTCGGCGCTGCCGATCGTTCTGTACAACGTACCCTCGCGCACGGCGTGCGACATCCGGCCCGCCTCGGTGGCGCGTCTCGCCTCGCACGAGCGCATCGTCGGGATCAAGGAGGCGACCGGATCGGTGCAGCGCGCCCAGCACGCGGTGGCGGCCTCGGGCGGCAACCTGTCGGTGCTCTCGGGCGACGATCCGCTCACGGTCTCGCTGCTGGTCGCCGGCGGGCACGGCGTGATCAGCACCGGGGCCAACGTGGTCCCGCAGAAATGGGCCGAGCTGTGGCGCCGCTGGGACGAGGGCGATGTCACCTCCGCAGCCGCGGTCCAGGCCGGCCTGCTCGGCCTGCACGAGGCGCTGTTCCTCGAGTCGAACCCCGGCCCGGTCAAGGGCGCGCTCCACCTGCTGGGCCTGGTCGAGCAGGAGATCCGCCTGCCGCTGGTCTGGCCGTCGCGCTCGACCCTCTACCGGCTGGCCGCCGAGCTGGAGAACCTCGGCTTCGAGGTCAGCAAGGTGGCGCCGTGAGCGGGGGGCCGACCGGTATCGCGCTGATCGGCGCGGCGGGCCGGATGGGCCGAGCCGTGGCCCGCGCGGCACACGATAGCCCCGAGGTCTCGATCACAGCGGCAGTCGATCGCCCCGCGGCCGACGGTTTCGGTCGCGAGCTGGGAGAGCTGGCCGGAGTCGATCCCCTCGGCGTGAAGGTGGGAGGCGAATTGCTCGAGGCGCTGCGCGCCGCGGACGTGGCGATCGACCTCAGTCATCCTTCCGCGCTCGAGGGCGTGCTCGCTGCGGCGGTGGCCGCCGGTCGGCCGCTGGTCTGCGGGACGACCGGTCTCGACGAAGGGCAGCGCGCGGCCCTGGAGCGCGCCGCCGGCGAGATACCGCTCTTGTACGCGGCCAACCTAAGCCCGGGCATCGCCGTGATGACCGCGTTGCTGCGGCGGGCGGTCGCGGCCCTGGGTCCCGGCTACGACCTGGAGATCGTGGAGATGCACCACCGCCGCAAGCTGGACGCGCCGTCGGGAACCGCCTTGCAGCTCGCCGGCGCGGCGCGCCAGGCGGCGAAAGAGCGGTCGGCGACGATAGTTCACGGTCGCAGCGGCCCGGCGGGCGAGCGGCCCGCCGCCGAGATCGGAGTCCACGCGCTGCGCGGAGGCGGGGTGGTCGGCGAGCACACCGCGATCCTGGCCGGCGAGCACGAGCGGATCGAGATCTCGCACCGCGCCGGCTCGCGGGAGCTGTTCGCGACAGGAGCGCTGCGCGCCGCGCTGTTTTTGGCCGGTGCCGGACCCGGCTTCTACTCGATGAACGACGCGCTGGGACTGTAGCGGCCGCCGCGGTCGCTCAGCGTCGTTCGCAGGTCCGCTTCCAGGGGCTGCTCCTGTGCTTGCTGTAGTCCATGACCCATCTCGGTCAGCTACTTGTCGGTGATGCGCCCCAGCGACGCCACGCTCGAGAGCAGCAGCCCTACCAGCTCGCTTTGCCTGCGCGTGCCGGTCTTGGCGTAGATCTGCTTGAGGTGGGCGCGCACCGTGTTTGAAGCAATCGCGAGCTCGTCTCCTATCTCGGCGACGCTCCTGCCGGCGGCCAGCAGGGACGCGACCCTGGCCTCGGCGTGGGTCAGACCGAACAACCTCGACAGAACGCCCGGCGGCGTCTCTTGCTTCTGCTCCGGGTCGGTGACCAACACCGCGGCGCACGGCGGGCGATCCAGCACCGGAAGGCGTGCACCGGTGAAGGCCGCTACCATGACCGACAGCGGGCGCTTGCCGGACGGACGCGGCAGGGAGAGCGATCCTCCGGCGCCGTCTACCCTGCCGGCGCCGGTCGCGGCTGCGCCTCCCAGCATCTTGCGCAGGGCCGCCGTGTCGTCCGGTCTGGCGGCCGTGATCTCTCCGTCGCGGCTCAGCCCCAGGCCGTCGTTCGCCTCGAGCAGCTTTCGAGCCGCGCGGTTCTCGACGAAGACCCTGCCCCGCTCGTCGGTGAGCATGATTCCGGCGGGAATCAGGTCGATCGCCTGCTCCAGCACGTCCCGCACGCGCATCAACCCGGCCATCTTCAGGCACAGGCTCAACGAGCGGCCCAGGTGCGGCGCCAGGCGTCGAAAGAAGCGCATCTCCTCCTGATCGAACGCTCCGACACGGCGCGAGCGAAGCGGCGAGCGCTCGAGGAAAGCTCATCACGTCGCCCGCCGCCCGGTAGGCGGCCTCCACGACCCGCATGTAGTCCGCATCCGTGTATCGTCTGCCCTTGCCCAAGACGTTCCCCGGCCATTGGGTTATCGACTGCGAACTATATATAATGAATCGGGATTATTTGCTAGTCAGTCGCAGCGCCCCAGCGCCGCGCGGGTCTGCTCGATTCGGAAGTGTCCCTCGGGCAGCTCGCGGCGGTAGATGCGCAGGGCGCGGTGCAGGGTCTCGCAGGCGCGCTCCTCTTCTCCGGCGGCCAGCTCGGTCTCCGCCCGGTGCCGCAAGACCCTGGCCAGCAGCGGGTGGCTCGCGCCGTGGATCCTCTCCAGCGCCTCGGCGGCCTCGTCGAAGCGCTCCTGCGCGTCTGCGCGGCGGCCGAGGCGCAGTTCGGCCACTCCGATGTTGTCGATCACCCAGGCGATCGATCCGCGCGACTCGGGACGCTTGGCGCGCATCAGCTCCAGCGCCTCTCGGTGCATCTCGAGCGCCTTTTCGCAGTCGCCCAGCGCGCAGGTCGCCTCGCCGGCGCTGTCCTTCAGCGTCGCGGCCAGGGCCGACTTGTCGCCGGCCAGCTCCTCGGCGATCGACAGCCCGCGCTCGAAGTGCTCGAGCGCCTTTTTCGCCTCGCCCCGGTAGAGCTGCACGTAGCCGATCTCGTTGTGCAGGTTGGCCGCGATCCGGTGCGTGCCGGCCAGCCGGCGTCCCGCCAGCTCCAGCGCGGCGTCGAAGCGCTTTTCGGCCTCGTCGAGGCGGCCCAGCTCCACCAGGGCGTGGCCGACCGTCATCCGCGTCAGGATCGTCGCCAGCGGAGGCGGGGAGGGACGCGAATCGACGATCTTCTCGGCGCGCTCGGCCGGCGCCAGGGCCTTTTCGATCTCGCCCCTGGTCCAGCGACAGGTGGCCAGCAGCGCCAGCGGCTCCACCAGCGACATGTGCTGCTCGCCGTATGCGTTTTCGAAAATCCGGATCGCCTCTGTCAGAGCCGTCTCGCACTCGCCGTGGCGCTCCATGTCGTAGAGCACTTTTCCCAGGCGGGTGTGGAGCGTGCCCAGCCACGGAGAGTCGGGATCGTGCTGCTTCAGGTAGACGTCGCGCGCCCGGCGCAACCAGTCGAGCGCCTTGTCGAACTCGCGCATTCCGTCGGCCGCGGCTCCCATCCCGGCCAGCGCGCGCGCCAGGCCGTCGTCGTCGCCGGCCCGGCTGTACAGCTCGCGCGCCCTGGTCAGCTTGTCGAGCGCCTCCTCCCAGCGCTCGAGCTCGAGGTCGAGCCAGGCCTCCTCGACCAGCTCGGCGGCCTCGGAGCGCTGCTGGTAGCGCTCGATCGCGTCGCATCCACAGCCGGCCAGCGCCAGCGCGACGAGGATCGCAAAAGCGCGTCGCATCCGCGCCTCCTTTCGCCGTCAATTCTAGACGCCGCGCCCCCGAGGGCAAGCCGCCGGCGGGACGCTTTTCGAGCGCGGCAAAAAGCGCTATCTATCTCGAGATGAAATCGCCTCGTACGATATCGCTGCCGGCCCTGCTGGCCCTTGCCGCGATATCGCTCGCATCGGCCGCGCGGGCCGAGCGCTCGGAGCCGCGGAGCGACGCGGCGGGCGAGGCGCCGTCGGAGTCGATCGGCGG
Source organism: Polyangia bacterium (assembly GCA_046484285.1). Lineage (GTDB taxonomy): Bacteria > Myxococcota_A > Polyangia > JAAYKL01 > JAAYKL01 > CAZHCG01. The sequence goes on along the minus strand of JAWOBP010000214.1, from coordinate 19,080 downwards.
CCCGGACTGGCTGCTGCTGGTCACGCCCACCTTCGGCTGGCTGCGCAACACCACCAAGTTCAAGTTCCAGGTGCCCTCGGGCCGCGACGCCGACGGCGAGTACGTCTTTCGCGAGGACCACGCCACGATGACCGACGACGCCTGGGGCGGCGGCTTCGTGCTGATGGGCTTCTACCGGCGGGTGGCGCTGACCTCGGTCTTCTTCGGTTTTCCGGACGTCAACCAGAGCGATCTGCTGGGCAACATCACCTATCTTTCCGGGTCGATTCCGACCGGGACCCTGGTCGAGCCGTACCTCGGGCTCGGCTTCGTGGCGGTCGGCACCGACACCGACTACCACGACTTCCGCTACCGCCGCGAGGACGACTTCGCCACGGTCGACGAGAGCGGCCACCAGGTCGACGTGCCGGCCGTGGGCTACGCGCACTTCCCGCGCATCTCGGTGGACAACCGCGTGCTGGCGCCGTTTCCCAAGGTCGGCCTCGAGGTCGCGATTCCGCTCCAGCACTGGTACGTGCTTCCCTTCTACAGCTACATGTTCGAGGACGTCCGCACGCGCGCCCGCTCCGACGGAGGGCACGTCGAGATCTACGAGGCCGAGGGCCCCCAGTCGGCCGACGCGAGCGGATCGCCGCTTTTGGAGATCGACATCGACGCCTTCGACTCCACCTTGAACAAGCGCTACCACTCCCACCTGGTGGGTTCGAACTTCTTTTTCGACTTCCACTATTTTTTGCAGCTGCGCGGCAAGGTCTACTACAACACCTCCCACGATCTCTGGACCGTGCGGCTGATCGGATCGCTTTTGTTCCACCGCAACATGGGCCTGACGGTCTACTTCGAGTACAGCCAGAAGATCACGGTGACCAACACCTACTTCCTGGTCGGGCCGGCCTTCCTCTTTTCGCCGCCCGGCTGGATGGACGAGATGACGGCCCGCCGCGAGCGGGCAGGTGGAGAAGAGAAATGAAGCGGAAGATCGCGACGATGGTGCTGCTCTCGGCCCTGCTGGCCGGCTGCGACGACGGCGGCGGGGAGGGCGAAGACGGCGGGACGGGCGACGGCACGGATCAGTACGGCGCGGTGGAGGTGAGCGGAGCCTGGGACGGAGCCGCCCCGGAGACGGCCGGCTTTCGCGTGGCGATCTTCGAGTGCCCGTTCAGCATGCCGCCCGAGCTGTTCGTCGAAGGGGACTACGATCCGCAAAGCGGCCAGGTCCAGGCCCTGGCGCCCGAGGTGGATCCCGGGCAGTGGTGCCTGATGGCCTACCTGGACATGGACACGGAAGACGGGCTGGCCCCGGTCGACGGCCTGGACGCGGTCAACGACACCGGACAGGAGAACGCCTCCGGAGCGATACCGATAGAGGTGCGAGCCGGCCAGACCACCAGCCTCGAGCTGACCTTCGCGATCTGAGCGACCTGTAAAGTCGATGCCGATAAAACGGCGGGGAAGAGCTTCTTTTCAAAGCGCAGCAATCTGCCAGACTTTTGGACGAGGGTGACGCGATCGAGCAGATGCCCCTCGAGGAGCTGGAACCGATGCTGTCCGAGCGGATTCAAAAGTGGCAGGACGAGCTCGTCGCACCCAAGGCGAGATTTGTCTTCCCGGGGGACCCCGGACCCTTCCCGGGCACCCCCGGACCCTTCCCGGGCGCCCTCGGACCCTTCCCGGGCGCCCCCGGACCCTTCCCGGGCACCCTCGGACCCTTCCCGGGCGCCCCCGGACCCTTCCCGGGCACCCCCGGACCCTTCCCGGGCGATCCCGGACCCGTCCCGGGCTGTTTTTCCGCGTCCCGGGCAGGGTCGCACCCTTCCCGGGGGGCCTTTCCGTCGTCCCGGGAAGGGTTTTTGCCGTCCCGGGCGGGTCCGGAGCCGTCCCGGGGCGGTTTTTTGTCGTCCCGGGAGGAATCCGAGCCGTCCCGGGGCTTTCCAGGCCGTCCCGGGGCGATTTCGTGGTTGTTCGGATTGGTTATGGAGCTTGGTCGAAGCCGCTGTCATCGCTCGGCTGGTCGTTTCCCGGGGACTTCGGCTTCTTGCGATGGTACTCGCTCGCGTATCCCACGGCCCGCGACTCGTCCCGCCAGAAGACGAACCTGCCGTACTCCCTCACCTCGTCGACCGCCTGCTTCAAGAAGGTGTACGCCTTGTCGCGCATGATCTTCACCTCCTTGTCCGTGGCCTCCTCGCCGTGGGCCACGCCCAGCAGCGCGCCCAGCTCGTCGCTCTTGGAGGCCGCCTGGTCCAGCAGGGACATCTCGAAGTTGATCGCCTCCAGCGGCTCGGGGTTGTCCTTGCCGTGAACCGCCAGGTCCGAGAGATCCTGCACCATGTCGGCGTCGCCCGAGCCCTCTGCGATCGCCTGCACGCGGCCCTTGACGTCCGGATTCTTGCGGTAGGCGAACAGCATGCTGTGCACCAGCCGCGCCTGCAGGTCGTACGCCTCGGGCGCCAGCAGGGCGAACTTCTTCTGCGCCTCCTCGCGGGTGAAGCGCCGCGAGTTCCACATGCTCTGCGCGTAGCGCGCCGCGCCGGTGCGGGTGGGCAGCGCCTCGACCAGCGCCGGGTCCAGCCCGTGCGCCTTCAGCTCGTCCAGGTCATGGGAGGCCCAGGCGTGGAGGTCCTCGGCCTCTTGAAGGAAGATGCCGATCGGCATGTTGGGGTACTTGGCCTCCTTGTCGGGAATGGCCTGAATGGCCGATGCGTGCTGTTCGTAGTCAGATTTGTTGGACATTGCGTGTGCCTCCTTTCTGGCGTGTGGTTACGTTGGGAGCGGACCTTACCCGGTGCCGGTAGGCTTGTCAAAAGAACGTATGTCGTAGCGCTCACCAGAGGATATCGGGACCGGTCATCCCGATCTTCGTCTCAGAGCCGAAGACGGCGGAAGGCCGGCCGGAGTCACGAAATCGGCTTCCTCGCGCCTCAGCCGGAGATCGCCTTGCGGAAGCTTTCTATCTCTTCTTCTGCTCCCACCACGACCAGCACCTCCCCGCGCTTCAGCGGGCGGTGCGGCTCCGGGGCCACCCGCTCGATGCCCTCGGGCGTGCGCCTGCGGATTCCGACCACGTTCAGCCCGGAGCTGGCGCGCAGGTCGAGGTCGCGCAGCGTCTTGCCCTCGAGGAACGGCGTGACCTCGACCGACCGTACGAGGTGCCCCTCGGGCAGCTCGATGAAGTCGGTCTCGTCCGAGCCGCCGCCGGCCACGAACTTCATCCCCAGCTCGTGGTCGCTGAGGATCTCCTTTTCGAAAAAGACCATCATGTCGTGGCGGGTGATGCAGCCGGTCAGCCGTCCCTCGGAATCGACGACCGGCAGCATCTCGACGTCGAGCCGCGAGATGTGCGCCATCGCCACGTCGAGCGTGTCGTCCAACCGCACCGCGGTGACCGGCGACTTCATCACGTCGGCCGCGACCAGCAGCGCGTCATCGAGCCCCTCCTCGCCGAAGATCGCCTTGAGCCTGCGCAGCGTGATCACGCCCAGCAGCTTGCCCTCCGGGTCGACCACGTACTGGTGCAGCATCGAGCCCTCCAGCGCGCGCTTGATCACCATCGAAAGCGGTGTCTCGGGCGGCATCGTCTCGGGGAAGGGGCGCAGGATCCGCCGTACCTTGGTGCTGCGCATCAGCGCCGCCTCGGACGAGCCGCGCAGGAGCGAGCCGCGCCGCACCAGCTTCACCGTGTAGATCGACTCGTTCATGATCCTGCTGGCCAGCACGGTCGCGATGATGCAAGACAGCATCAGCGGCAGGATGATCGCGTAGTTGCTGGTCAGCTCGAACAGGATCAGAATCGCGGTGATCGGCGCGTGCGTGGCGCCGGCGACCACCGCGCCCATCCCGACCAGCGCGTAGGCCCCGGCGTGCGCGGTCTGGCCCGGCAGCAGCATCTCGACCACGGCCCCGAACGCCCCGCCCAGGCAGGCGCCGATGAACAGCGAGGGGGCGAAGATGCCGCCCGAGCCGCCCGAGCCGAGCGTGGTGCCGGTCGCCACGATCTTGACCAGGACCAGCACCAGCAGCAGCCACAGCGCGCCGCTGCCCTGCAGCGCGACCTCGATCGTCTCGTAACCGACGCCCAGCACGTTGGGGAAGACCACCGCGATCCCGCCCACGATCGCGCCGCCCAGCACCGCCCAGCTCCAGCCGGGCAGGGGCAGCTTCTCCCAGAAATCCTCGAACAGCGAAACGCTCCTGTTGAACAACAGCGCGGTCAGGCCGGCCAGCACGCCCAGCAGCACGTACAAGGGCAGCTCCACGACCGAGACCAAGGAGTACTCCGGGACGTTCACGAAGGCCGGCTCGTCGCCGAACATCAGGCGCGCCACGATCGTGCCCATCACCGAGGCGACCACGATCGGGCTGAAGATCCGGATCGAGGCCGAGCCGATGATCACCTCGACCGCCAGCAGCACGCCGGCGATCGGCGCGTTGAAGGTCGCGGCCATCCCGGCGGCCGCGCCGCAGCCGAGCAGGATCTTCAGCCGGTTGCCCTCGAAGCCCAGCGCCTGCCCGATCGAAGAGCCGAGCCCGGCGCCGATCTGCACGATCGGGCCCTCGCGCCCTACCGAGCCGCCCGAGCCGATGCAGAGCGCCGAGGCCAGCACCTTGACCGCCATCACCCGCTTGCGGATCCGGCCGCCGCGGTTGGAGACCGCCTCCATCACCTCCGGGACGCCGTGACCGCGCGCCTCGCGAGCCAGGAAGTAGACCAGCGGGCCGACCAGCAGCCCGCCGGCCGCCGGCGGGATCACCTTGTAGTACCAGGGAGCGGCGGCCAGCTCCGCGAGCGAGGCGCCCAGCGGAAATGAGAGCGTCTGAAAGAGCAGGATCAACCAGCGGAACAGCACCGCGCCGAAGCCGCCCAGGACCCCGACCACCGCCGCCAGCGCCAGCAGGTAGACGTTCTCGCCCAGCAGCCGCTCCAGGCGGTGGCTGATCCGTACCGGAAGTCTGTTCTTCTGCGGAGTTCGAACGTCCTCGTCGGCCACTGGGCCCTCCGTTTTGCGGGGACCTTATAGGGATCTCGGCGGGCGTTGGCAAGAGCCCGATTTCGCCGGCGCTCCTCAGAGCGTGGCCAGCTCCTTGTTGTCGAAGTTGCGCCGGTAGTAGCGCATGTAGTCGACCTTGCGCTCCAGGGCGTGGACGACCGGCGCGGCGAAGTTGACGCCCTCGAACTTCTGGGCGCTGCCGAAGCCGCCGGGACTGAAGACGTTGATCTCCATCAGCTTGTCGCCCACGATGTCGAGCCCCACCAGGAACATCCCGTCCTGGACCAGCTTGGGCCGCACCATCTCGGCCAGCTCCAGCGCAGTCCCGCCGATATCGGCCTTGGCCAGGCTGCCGCCGGCGTGCACGTTGCTGCGCAGATCGCCGCCGCTGCGCACGCGGCGGAAGGCGGCGTACTTCCCTTTGTGCCTGAGCGGCTCGCCGTTCATCATGAACAGCCTGACGTCCCCCTGCTCGGCCTGCGGCAGGTACTCCTGGGCGATCACGTACCCGTCCCGCAGCACGGCGTCGACCATCTGGTTGAGGTTGGGCAAGTCCTCGGGCCGCACCAGAAAGACGTTGGTCCCGCCCGAGCCCTGCAGCGGCTTTATCACGATCGTGCCCAACTCCCGCGCGAAGGCTCTGATCTCCTGGCGGTCCTGGGTGATCAGCGTCTGCGGCCGGACCTCCTCGGGGAAGTTCTGGAAGTACATCTTGTTCAGCGCCTTGGCCAGCCCGTTGGGGTCGTTGAGCACGATCACCCCGGCCCGCATCGCCATCCGCCCGAAGTTGATCCCCGCGGTCTGCGCCCAGGGACGCTTGGCGGTGTCCTCGGCCGGGTCGTTGCGCAGCAGCAGCACGTCGAAGTCGTCGACGACCGCCCGCTCGCTGCGCGCCTTCTTGCCGTGCAGAGCGGCGAGGTAGGCCTGCGGCGACTTGTACTTGGCCTGCGGCGCGGCCACGGCGCGGGCCGCGACTCGCTCGTCGGGATCCAGCGCGAAGTCTCCGACGCCGATCACCCAGACCTCTTGGCCCTTGTTCAAGGCGGTCTGGCCGATCCGCGTCGTGGTGTAGCCCACCTTCTCCGTGGCCACGTCATTGACGACCAATCCGATCCTCATCTCGCACCTCCTCGGGCCAAGTCGAGCACGCCCAGCCCCTGGCGCAACCGCGATATCCTTTGCCGGGCCTGCGGCGTTCGCAAGTGGAGCGGAGCGACCGCCGGAGAACCGACCAGGCCGCGAAGCTGCAGCTCGCGGACGATCGGAACGTGCCTGGCGGCGATCTTCCCCACGAACAGCGGCTCCAGCTCGCCCCCTTCGCCCAGGTAGGCGAGCAGCTCGCTCAGCCCGCGCAGGTATACAGCATCTTTGGTCAGCCCACCACCGCGGAAGACACGCGCGGTGACGGTGAACGCCGTGCGCCGGGCGAAGCCGCGCCCGCGCGTCAGCTCGCGGAAGACCTCGACGAAGCCGGCGCCGTCGACCATCATTCCCGCCGCCAGCACCCGTCCGGCCAGCAGGCGCAATCGCGAGCGGTCCAGCCCGCCGACCAGGTGCTCGGCGAGCACGGCCAGCCCCTCTTGCAGCTCGTCGTAGCCGGGCAGGCCGACCGCCAGCAGGCGAAACCTCTGCGCCGTTCCGTTGTGGTAGGTCAAGGCGTGCGTGCCGATCTCGTGGCAGAGCAGCGCCTCGAGCCTGCGCTTCGAGACCGTCAGCCCGCGGCCGATCAGCAAGTTGCCGCGCGTGACCATCAGCCCAGAGTACATGTCGTCACGGATCTCGACTCGCGAGGAGAAGCTCCGGAGCAGCTCGCGGTAGCGCTCGATCTCGCGCCGGGCGGCGGCGGCGAACGCCTCGGCGTCCAGCTTTTCGCGCCCGGGGCCGCGCTCGCGGGTCGGCGGCAGAGAGTCGATCAGCTCGACCGCCAGCGCGCGCAGCCGGGGCGAGACATCCCCGTAGATCTGGAGGCTGCCGTACAGGAAGCGCCGCGTGCCGCGGTCGAGCAGCATCGTCATCTCGCGGTCGATCGCCAGCTGCTTCTCGCGCAGCAGCTGGGCCAGGGCCGGATCCTCGACGCGGTCGGCCGAGACGCGGAACAGGCGGCGCTTGATCTCGGTGGGCGCGACCGACAGCGGCCGGTAGTAGAAGGCCGGGGCGTGCTCGTGGCCGGCGCTGCGAAAGCGCCTCCAGGCCTCGTCCAGGTTGACCGGCGTCACGTCCAGCAGCAGGTCGTAGCTACCGGCCAGCTCGGCCAGCCTGGCGTCCAAGTCGAGCACCGGGCGGCGCACGGCGCGGCGTCCCAGCGCCCGGTAGCTGACCGGAGCCTCGCGCGTGCGGGTCACGGCGAAGTGGTGCAAGCCCCGGCGCAGCGCGGTGGAGAACTGCCTGCGCAGGCGGCGCAGCACGTCGGCGAAGATATCGCCGCCGGCGGAGCGGAAAGCCGGCTCGACCTCGACTCCCACGCTCTCGCAGCCGGCGCGTCGCCAGCGCGCCGCGGCCAGCAGCGGGCGGCCGGCCGGCGGAGCCCAGGCGTCGTCGCGCACGAGCGAGGTGCCCGCGCTCTGCTTGAGCACCCGCACGCGATCGAGCGATCTTTTCCAGACGTCCAGCAGCGGCGACAGGTCGTGGCCGCCGCGCGCTTCGAGGCGAAAGCCCGGACCGCTGAAGACCGGCGGCGCGTTGGGATCGCGCGGCTCGCCGTTCGAGCCCCAGATCTCCAGGACGATGAAGCCGCCGAAGCGCTCGGCGAGCGGCTCGGCCAGCGCCTCTACCAGCCGTTCGCCGTCGCGTCTCGAGGCCCCGGGTCCGAGCAGCAGGAACGAGGCCTCGCCGTCGATCAGCCGCTCGGTGCCGGGGTCGGGCGCGCCGGGCAGGGCGCGGTGCACGCAGAGAAACGGCAGCGGCCTGTCGACGAAGATCCGCCCTCCTCCCGCCAGCGGGAACCTCAGCGATCCGCGCCGCTCGAGATCGTCGCCGATCGTTCGGGCCGCGGCCCGCAGGTGCCTCCGCTCGTCTCGCTCAGCTCTCATTTCGCACCAACTCCGCCTCGGCCGCCCGCGCGGCGCCGGCCAGCGCCTCGCCCAGCAGCCGGTGGGCGCGCCGGTCGAGCCTGCCCGTCCACTCGTCCATGAACACCTTCTTGACCTCGACCGCGATCGCGCAGGCTCTGCCGCCAAAGCGCGCGTTGACCCAGCGCGGGAAGTGGCCGCCGCGAAAGCGCACGTTCTCGCGCACGTCGAGCCCGCGCCCGCCGAAGTCGAAGTCGCGGAGCCTTCCGGCGAAGACGTCGAGCGCGGCCCCGTGCCGCCGGCGGTCGATCGACTCGGTGCCGAGGTTGATCTCCGGGTCGAGATCCGGATCGTCGGGCGGCGCGCCGGGACCGGCGCGCCGGTGACAGTAGGAGTGCAGGTCGATCAGGAGCGCCGCGCCCTCGCGCTCCACCACCTCGCCTACCAGGCGCTCGACCTCGCGGTAGAAGCGGTCCCAGCGCTCCAGCGAAGCGGCGATCAGCGCTCGCGGCAGGGGCTCGCGCCAGGGCTCCATTCCCCAGGCCTGGTCCGGTCCGAGGTAGACCGCCGCCTCGCGCGGGCGATTGAGGTCGACCTCGAAACGCGACGCCGAGACCGCGATGCGGTTGGGCGCCAGCCCGAGCCACCCGTCGGTGAAAGGGTCCTCCTCGCGCAGGCGGGTCTCCTCGTCCAGCGCGGTCAGCTCGGCCAAATCGGGACGCAGCTCGTGTCCGGCGTGGATCGCCGCGGCGATCAGTGATCCTGTTTCGCGGCGGATAGAGAAGAACCCCTCGCTGGCGATCCGGAATTTCATTTCGATTCCGGTCACACGAGGTAGAACTGCAAGGAGAAGCGGATGAAGGGAATCACCGGCCACGGCGCGGCGTCGCCGCAGGAGTTGTTCTGCTCGCAGTCGGTGACGCGCTCCACGTACTGGCCGGCGACCGGGTGGTAGAGCAGGCCGACCTCCACGCCCCAGGAGAAGAAGCCCTCCAGGTTGAGGTGCTCGAAGCCGTAGCCCAGCATCGCGTACGGCCCCTGTCCGATGTCGAAGCCGCCGCGGATCGGGAGGTAGTGCCAGCGGTGCAGGTAGAGCAGCACCGCGGCGCCGCCCGAGATCAGCTGCCAGCGGATCTCGTCGTCTGTGATGTTTTCGTTGACCGTCCCGGCGATGAGCTGGTAGCCGCCAGGCGGGGTCCAGCCGCCCCCGATCTCGAGGCCGACCCACGGCAGCCCGGAGTTGCCGGTGGCGATCCGGCCGCGCACGTTCAGCGCGGCGATTCCGTAGCCTCCCATCGTGCCCAGCCCGAACGCGAAGTGGCGCGTGACCGGTTGCGGCTCGTCGCTCAGCACCTGCGGCGCGGGGTAGCCCTCTTGTTCTTCTTCGCCTCGGCCGGCGGCCTCCCCCTCGGCCGATTCCTCTTCACCCGCGGGAAAGATGGGCTCGTCCGGCTCGGGCTCTGGCTCGCCCCGGATCCTGCGAGCGGCGCGATCGGCCGCGTCCCGCACCTCTGCGTTGGCGTCGTGGACCGAGAGGTAGACCAGCAGCTCGAGCTGCTCCTCGCCGCCCAGCTCGCCGAGCGCCTCGCAGGCCGCCTCGCGCACGTCGGCGTAGGGGTCGTTGCGCGCCATGCTGGCCAGCTTGCCCAGCGCCTTGACCATCCCCTGCTCGCGCACCTCGCGGACCGCCTCCAGCCTCTCTACGCGGTCGGCAGCGAACAGGCCGGAGGGCAGCCGCCGGGGCCCGTCTGACGACGCGGGGCTCTCGACCGGTCGATCGGCCGCCTCTGAGTCCGCCTGCTGAGCCCCGGCCTGCAGCGGTATTGCCAGCAGGAGCGCAAGGGCGCAGCAGCTAGTGGGCCAGTGTTCGGGCATGCGCGATACCTCGAGGCGTAACCGACGTCTCAGCGCAATATGTTCCGCGAGCGGCCGATGACTGTCAAGACGCAGCCGAGCCCGGGCAAATCAGGGGTTCTCGTCGCAGCACACACCCGGTCCGGAGCAGTAGTAGCCTTCGAGGATCTCGCCGCCGGCGTTCGTGCAGGCCCCGGACGGTTTGCAGACGTAGGGCGGGTCCGGGCAGAGCTCGCCCGTGCCGGTGTCCGTGTCCGTGTCCGTGTCGGTGTCGGTGTCGGTGTCAGTGTCCGTGTCTGTATCCGTGTCCGTGTCCGTGTCGGTGTCCGTATCCGTGTCGGTGTCGGTGTCGGTGTCCGTGTCCGTGTCGGTGTCGGTGTCGGTGTCGGTGTCCGTGTCGGTGTCAGTGTCCGTGTCTGTATCCGTGTCGGTGTCCGTGTCGGTGTCAGTGTCCGTGTCTGTATCCGTGTCCGTGTCCGCGTCGGTGTCCGTATCCGTGTCGGTGTCGGTGTCGGTGTCCGTATCCGTATCCGTGTCGGTGTCCGTGTCCGAATCTGCGTCCGCGTCGGCGGACGGGAACTCGGACGGGTCGGAGTAGCAGTGGCCGTCGCCCTCGCTGTTGCAGACCCAGCCGTCCGGGCAGTCCTCGTCGGTGAGGCAGGAGAACTGGCCCTCCTGCGGAGTCAGAGAGCAACCCGGCGCGATCGCGGCCCAGGCCAGAACGACGAGCATGTTCCGCCGAAATCTCATCAGAAGCTCCCGCGCAAGACTGCTCCGCCCGGAGCCGGCGCCAGCGAGACGGTGGGCTCGCCTGGCTCTTCGTCGTCCCGGTCGAGCAGCAGCAGGGTCAGACCGGCTCCGGCCGCGACGCCTGCGACCGCGAAGGTGACTATCGCTCCGGTCTGGTATCGTTGCATCTCGTTTTTCTTGTCCTTGAACACAGGATAATCATCAGTGATCTCGCCGTCACCCTGAGCCGATCCGGCCAGCGACTGCAGCACTACTCCGGTCACCAGCGCGGCTCCGCCGAGACCCACCGCGGTCCAGCCGAGAACCTTCTTGGTCGAGGCGCCGGAGTCGGTGGGCTCTGGCTCTGGCTGCGGCTCTGGCTCTGGCTGCGGCTCTGGCTGCGGCTCTGGCTCGGGCTGCAGCTCGGGCTCTGGCTGCGGCTCGGGCTCTGGCTCGGACGCGACGCGGGGCTCGAGCTCGGTGACGCGCTCGCGGGCGACCTCGGCCAGCTCGGTGTCCGGCGCCTTGTCGAGATAGCGCTGAAACAGATCGAGCGAGAGGCGGTCGTCGCCGAGCTGGTAGGAGGCCTGACCGGCGTTGAACAGCATCGCCGGGTGAGAGTAGAGAGTGTACGAGCAGAGGAAAGACCCCACGGCCGGCTCCAGCTCGTCGGCCTCGACCAGCTTCTGGCCCTTGGAGAACCACTTGGAGGCCAGCTCGCGCGCGCGGCCCTTGTCGGAGGGGCGATCGGGGCAGTCCGGGTGCAGGCGCTCTTCGGCGAGCGCGCTCGAAGCGGCGAGCAGAGCTGCCAGTGCCAGCGGAAAAACCCGCGCTGTGCGATTCGAAATTGTGAAATACAAGGTTCTACTCTCCGAAAGGATTCGTCGCCCAGACCTTGCCGCCCTTCTTCTCGGCGTTGCGGCGCTTGCGTTTGCCGCTTCGCTCGGCGGCCGGGCGGCGGTTGCGCTCTACGCGCTCCATCTCCACCTCGATCTCGCGGTCGCGATCGGGCACCAGCTCGAACTCGAACGGGCTGTAACCCTTGGCCGTCACGACCAGCTCGACGGCTCGATCGGAGCGCGCCACCTCGAAAGGTGATACCACGGATCGGCCGTCGATCTCCACGCCCGCGTCGTCCGGCAGCCCGGACAGCTCCACGGTCACCGGGCCGGCCGGCTTCTCGGCCAGAGGCTCCTTCGAGGCGGCGGGCAGGGCGGGCTCCGGCTCGGGGTCCGGGGTCGACGGCGCGGCTGCGGTCGCGGTCCTTGCCGCGAAATCTGCGCTCGGCTCCTCGCCGGTCAGCAAGAACGCGAGACCTGCCCCGGACAGCAGAGCCACGGCGATCGAAGCGGCGATCGCCGCCGCGATCCACAGCCGGCGCCGCGCCGGGCGGCTCGGACCAGGAACGGCGGAGTCGAGCAGCCACAGCGGGCCGGTGGGCTGGCTCTCCCGCGCGGCCGGGACAGGGGTCGAGCCTCTGGTGGGCGTGACGAACCCGAACGGCGTGGAGGCCTGGGACCGGATCGCGACCGCCGCCGAGCTGGTCAGCTCCGGCGCGCTGCGATCGTCGTGGAGCGGCAGCAGGTCCGCGAGCATCTCACCGGCGCTGGAGTAGCGCTCGTCAGGATCCTTGCGCAGCGCGCGGTCCACGATCTCGGTCAGGCGCGGAGGGACGCTGGGCGCCACCTCCCGCAGCGGGCGCGCGTCCTCCATCAGGATGCTGGCCAGGATCTCGTTGTAGCCCTCGCCCTCGAAGGGACGCTGGCCCGAGACCATCTCGTAGAGCATCACGCCCACGGCCCACAGGTCGACGCGGTGATCGAAGCGGCGGCCGCCGCGGGCGATCTCGGGAGACATGTAGTACGGGGTGCCCAGCACGGTGCCGGTGCGCGTGTGGGTCAGGTTCTCGCTGTCCATCCCCTGCTGGATCTTGGCCACGCCGAAGTCGAGCAGCTTGACCGACTCGCGACCCGCGGCGTCCGTGGAGAGAAAGACATTCTCCGGCTTCATGTCGCGGTGCACGATCTCGTGGCGGTGCACCTCGTGCAGGGCGGAGAGCACCTGGAGCGCCACCGCCACCGCGCGCGCCGGCGAGAGCGCTCCCTGGCGCGCCAGCGTCGAGCCGAGATCCTCTCCGTCGAGCAGCTCCATCACCATGAACGCCGTGCCGTCCGGCTCGCGTCCCAGATCGTAGATCTCGACGATGTTGGGATGGCCGATCGAGCTGGCCGCGCGGGCTTCGCGGGAGAAGCGTTCGAGCGCCTCCTGGTTGGCCACGAAGTCGGGGTGCAGCAGCTTGATCGCCACTTTGCGATCGATCCGCGCGTGTGACGCCTCGTGAACCGAGCCCATCCCGCCGTCGCCGATCAACCTGACGAGACGGTACCTGCCGTCGATTATTCTGCCGGCCGTGCTTGGCATGGCCCCCTCTCGGCGCGTCGCGAACCGGTAGGCGCCGGGTTGTGAAGACAACGATTTTGACAAGGTTCTTAACAGCTCTTCGATAATCCGCAAACAGAAATTACCCTCCCGATTCCATCTTTTACCGTGCTCGCCGGGAGAGGCTCGTTTTTTCCATGCAGATGTCAGCTGAAAAGCACGTATTAAATTCGCCCGGAAAAGAAGAATCAGACTTGATAGCCGAAAAAAGTGAGGTTAAAAAATCGCGCATGCTGGTGATGAAGTTCGGAGGATCATCGGTTGCCGACGCCGAGTCGATGCGGCGGGTCGCCGACCTGGTGGCGCCGAGGAGGGACAGGGATCCGGTGGTGGTGGTCTCGGCCGCGGGACGGACCACGGACGAGCTGTGGCGCCTGCTCGATCTGCTCGAGTCCGGCGAGGCTGACGCGGCGCGGGAGCTGGCCGGCCGGATCCTGCGGCGGCACGAGGAGATCGCGGGCGCGGTTTCGGGCGAAGAAGCGAAAAGCGCTCGCGAGGCGGTCGAAACGCAGGCGCGGCTGCTCGGCAGGCTGATCGACGGCATGGAGTGCCTCGGCGAGGTCAGCCCCCGCAGCCGCGACGCGGTGCTGGCCGTGGGCGAGTCGCTCTCGGCTCCGCTGCTGGCCGCCTTTCTGCGCCGCGCCGGCGTGTCGGCCGAGGCGCTAGATCCCAGAAAAACGGTGGTCACCGACGACCGCCACGGTTGCGCCGCACCCGACGCCGAGGCCACGGCGCTGCGCTGCCGCGAGCTGCTGGGCGGCTCGTTGTCGAGAGGGGTCGTCCCTGTGATCGGCGGCTTCGTCGGCTCGGCGCCGGACGGCGTGACCACCACGCTCGGCCGCGGGGGCTCCGACCTGACCGCCTCGCTGGTGGCGCGCGCGCTGAAGGCCGAGGCCCTGGAGTACTGGAAGGACGTGGACGGGATCATGTCGGCCGACCCGGCGCTGGTCGAGGAGGCGCGCCCGGTCGCGCGGGTCTCGTTCCGCGAGGCGGCCGAGCTCGCCTTTCTCGGCGCGCGCGTGCTGCACCCCGCCTCGATCCAGCCGGCGGTCGAGGCCGGCGTTCCGGTGCGCGTGCTCAACAGCTTCGCGCCCGAGCGGCCCGGGACCAGCATCTGCCTGGCCGAGGCGCGGGGCTCTGGGCGCGACGATCCGGGCGGTGCGATCACCTCGATCGCCTGCAAGCGCGACCAGCTGCTGGTCAACGTGCACGCCACGCGGATGCTGGGTGCCAGCGGGTTTCTGCGCCGCGTCTTCGAGGTCTTCGAGCGGCTGGAGCTGTCGGTGGACCACGTGGCCACCTCCGAGGTCGACGTCACGGTCACGCTGGCCGCGACCCGGGCGGCCGACCGGCTGGCCGCCGAGCTGGGCGAGGTCGCGGCGGTCACGGTGCGAGAAGGGATGGGCGTGGTCAGCGTGGTCGGCGATCGGCTCTCCGAGACGACCGGGGTCGGCGCGCGCATCTTCCGCGCGCTGGCCGGGACCAACGTGCGGCTCGTGACCTACGGGGGCTTCGGCGTCAATCTCAGCCTGGTCGTCGAGGACGAGCGCGTGCCCGAGGCGGTGCGAGCGCTGCACCGGGAGCTGTGCCGCCCCGAGCCGAAAGGAGAGGCCGAGCGTGGATGAGTTCAACAGGATCGACGGGGAGCTGTGCTGCGAGCGAGTCGGGCTGGCCGCGCTGGCCGAGCGGTGGGGAACGCCGCTCTACGTCTACAGCCGCGCCACGCTGGTCAGGCACTTCAACGTCTTCGACGCCGCCTTCGAGGGAGCCCAGCGGCGCATCTGCTACTCGGTCAAGGCCAACTCCTCGCGCGCCTTGATGAAGCTGCTGTTCGAGATGGGGGCCGGGGCCGACGTGGTCTCCGGAGGAGAGCTGCGGCGCGCGCTGGCGGCCGGAGTCGACCCCGGCTCGGTGGTCTACTCCGGCGTGGGCAAGACGCCCGCGGAGCTGGCGCTGGCGCTCCAGGCCGGAATCTTGATGTTCAACGTCGAGTCGGCCGGAGAGCTGGAGGCGCTGGCGGCCGCCTCGCGCGACGCGGGCAGGACTGCGCGGATCGCGATCCGGGTCAACCCGGACGTGGATCCGCGCACCCATCCCCACGTGGCGACCGGCCTGCGCGGCAGCAAGTTCGGGGTGGACGCCGGCGGCGCGCTGGAGCTGTGCGAGCGGGCACGGCGGCTGGGAGGCCTCGAGGTGGCGGGCGTCGACTGCCACATCGGATCGCAGCTGGTCGAGCTCGGTCCGTTCACCGAGGCGACCGCGCGGCTGGGCGAGCTGATCGCAGAGCTGCGCCGGCGCGGCTTCGAGATCGGTTACCTCGATCTGGGCGGCGGGCTGGGAATTCCCTACGGCGGCGAGCAGCCTCCGCGGCCCAGCGAGTACGCCCGCGCGGTGCGCGAGGCGCTGGGCGAGACCGGAGTGGAGCTGATTCTGGAGCCGGGGCGCAACCTGATGGGCAACGCCGGCGTGCTGCTGGCCCGCGTCCTGTACGTCAAGCGCTCGGGCGAGAAGCGCTTCGCGGTGGTCGACGCCGGGATGAACGACCTGATTCGACCGGCGCTGTACGACTCCTACCACGGCGTCGAGCCGGTCTGCGGCGACCGCGGAAGGCCGCGCGAGACGATCGACGTGGTGGGTCCGATCTGCGAGAGCGCCGACTACCTGGCCCGCGACCGCTCGCTGCCCGCGCTCGAGCCCGGGGATCTGCTGGCCGTGATGAGCGCCGGGGCCTACGGCTTCTCGATGGCCTCGACCTACAACTCGCGGCCGCTGCCGGCCGAGGTGCTGGTCGACGGCGACAGGGCCGCGCTGATCCGCGAGCGCGGCACCGACGAGGACCTGACCCGCGGCGAGCGGGACGCGGTCTTCGATTCCGTATGACGAATCGTCACGAAAAGTTAACATCGGAGCCGACGGCTGGTATATCTCCGAAGCGGAGGGGCTGGTGGAGCTGATCGAGATAGAGACAGAGCCGCTGGTCAAGCTGGGAGTCGCCACCGTGCTCGGGGCCCTGATCGGCCTCGAGCGCGAGGTGCACGGCCGCCCGGCCGGCCTGCGCACCAATGCGCTGGTCTGCCTGGCCTCGTGCCTGCTGATCGTGGTCAGCCGCGCGGGCGTGCTCAGCGGGCTCGAGGCCGGGGCCGGCTTCGAGGTCAACCTCGACCCGGCGCGGATGGGCGCCGGGATCGTGACCGGGATCGGCTTTCTGGGCGCCGGCGCGATCCTGCGCATCCGCGAGAACCTGGTGCGCGGGCTGACCACCGCGGCCAGCATCTGGTTCGTGGCCGCCAGCGGCGTGGCGGTGGGTCTCGGCTCCTACTCGCTGGCTGTCGTCGCGACCGGGCTGGCGCTGCTGGTGCTGACCGCGCTGCACCGCCTGGAGCGGGTGATGGACGACGTGGTCTACCGCACGCTGACCGTCACCGTGAGCGAAAAGCGGCGAGCCGAGGTGGAGCGGGAATGCCTGCGCGAGCTGCGCGAAGGGGGAATGCGCGTCTTGCAGACCGGCTACCGGATAGACAACCGCGAGCAGCTGACCCGCCTCTTGTTCGCGGTCAGGGCCAAGCGCGAGCACGACGACGGAGCGCTGATAGGCCGCCTGGCCGGCCTGCCCGAGGTGGCCAAGGTAAAGTGGTCCTGAGAGGAAACACGGTCGGCGCTGCCAGAAAGCAGAAACCGCCACGAGCGGATCTTTCCAATCAAGCCCTTATAGACCACCGCTGAGCTTCAGGGTGTCTGACACCCGCGCCTGAGCTTCAGGGTGTCTGGCACCTGGATTGGGGGGGCTCCAGAATCTCATCGCGGTCCTCCCGGCTTGCGGCGCGCCGTCCCATCCGGCGCTGCTCACAGTAGATATCGGCCGCTCGGCCCCTCGAGTTGCATTTTTTTGAAAACCCCAACGATCTCAACGCGATCCGTTCCGCGATCCGTTCAGGGGGTAAGGGCGTAGTGGTAAGGGCGTAGTGGGATACTTGACATATCGCTGCCTGTATGCTGTTTCCGAACCCGCGCGGAGACGCGCACTTTTTGATATCGCCGCGATCCTCGTTTTTCCAAGGAGCGTCACAAATGTCAGATCTCGAAAAAGACATCGTCGTGGTCGGGGGAAGCGCCGCGGGCCTGACCGCCGCGATCACGGCGCACAGGCAGTATCCTGACAAGAGCGTGCTGCTCGTCCGCAAGGAGGAGCAGGTCGTGATCCCGTGCGGCATACCCTACGTGTTCGGCACGGTGGGCTCGCCCGAGAAGAACCTGATTCCCGACGCGTTGCTGGAGAAGAACGATATCGCCCTGCAGCTGGGCGAGGTGGCGCGCATCGATTCGGAAAAATCCGTGATGGAGCTCGAGGACGGGCTCACGATCGCCTACGATCGCGCGATTGTCGCCACCGGCTCGCTGCCGGCGATGCCGCCCATCCCCGGATTCGACAATCCCAACGTCTACGGCGTCTACAAGAACGTGCCGGCGATCGCCGAGCTGCAAAAAAATCTGAAGGACGTGCGCAAGCTGGTGATCCTGGGCGGCGGCTTCATCGGAATCGAGTTCGCCGACGAGTGCCGCAAGGCCGGCATCGAGAAGGTGACGATCGTCGAGATGCTGCCCCACTGCCTGATGCTCTCCTTCGACGAGGAGTTCGCTGTCGAGGCCGAAAGGCGGCTCGTCGAGCGTGGGGTCGAGCTGAAGACCGGCGAGCGGGTCGAGCGCTTCGAGGGCGACGGCAAGGTGGAGCGCGTCGTGCTGGCCGGCGGCGAGAGCCTGGAGACCGACGCGGTGATCATGGGCATCGGCGCGGTGGCCAACGTCAAGCTGGCCAAGGACTCGGGGCTGAAGCTGGGCCCGACCGGAGCGATCTCGGTGGACCGCACGATGAAGACCTCGGCTCCCGGCGTCTTCGCCTGCGGCGACTGCGCGGAGAAGGTCTCCTTCTTCGGCGGCCGCCCCTCGCCGCTCAAGCTGGCTTCCATCGCCTCCTCGGAGGCGCGCATCGCCGGCTCGAATCTCTACGGCGTGCGCCGCGAGAGCATCGGCACGATCGGCGTCTGGTCGACCGCGATCGGCGACTTCGCCCTGGCCTGCGGAGGGCTGACCGAGAAGATGGCCCAGGACGCGGGATACGACTGCGTGGCCGGAGCGGCCGAGGGACCCAACCGCCACCCCGGCTGCATGCCCGGCGCCGAGACGATCAAGATCAAGCTGCTGTTCGAGCGCCGCACCGGAGTGCTGGTCGGCGGCCAGATGATGGGCAGCAAGTCGGTGGGCGAGCTGATCAACGTGATCAGCGCCTGCATCCAGCAGCGGATGACGTTCGATGACATGGCCGTTTTCCAGATCGGAACCCACCCCGCCCTGACCTGCTCCCCGGTCGGCTACCAGCTGGTCAACGCCGCCGAGATGGCCTTCCAGAAGATCTCCCGCTGAGGGCTCTCGAGGGGGGAAGAGATCGCCAATCCGTACGGTGCGTGACGAGTCGTCGTCGCAGCGCTGGCGGCAAGTGTCGCGTGTGATCGTGCTCATCTGCTCGAGCAGTGTACGGAAGCTTTCGACGTCGGTGCCGTCATCGAGCCGACAAAGCCTACTTCGTCACCAACCGCTGCGAGCAGGAGCGCCTCTTCCTGCTACCCCGCCCAAGAGTGCTGAAGCTGATCGGCGCCTGGCTGGCCAAGAGCCCAGCTCAACCTGGCCAAGTCGGTCAACGAGCTGCTGGGCCGCAGCGGCCACTTCTTCGCCCGAAAGTACGACGCGGCGCCGGTGCTGACCGACGAGGACTTCGAGAACCGCTGGGCCTACATCGCGACCAACGCGGTCAAGGCCGGCCTGGTGGCGCGGGCGTCGTCGGGACCGTTCCTCTCCTCGCTCGAGATGGCGATCGACTCAAGGTGTTCTGCCGGGATCGCGAGCTGGAGGCCCAGCACCTGGAGATGGAGAAGCTGGCGGCGGGTCTCTACCGCGAGACGTTCGGGGCGTTTCGCCGGGCGGCGCTGATGGGCAGGCGCACCTCGATGGACTGGCCGCCGGGCACCTACCCGCCGTCCTCGCTGTGGCCGGTGGGCGCCCCGGCCGCG
>JAWOBP010000027.1:0-3987 GCA_046484285.1 Polyangia bacterium | reverse complement strand
GACTCGAGCGTCAGGTAGGTCTGGGCCAGGCCGTCGGCGTCCGTGATCTGCGGGGCGGACGGGGCCAGCGTGCCGCTGCCGCTCGTCACCGCGAAGCTCACCTCGACTCCGTCCACCGGGTTGCCGTGCTGGTCTCGCGCCTCGACCACCAGCGGGTTGGAAAGCGTGGTGGTGTTGATCCCGGTCTGGTCGTCGCCCCCGGCGATCACCAGCTCGTCCGCCGCGCCGTGATCGGCCGTGGCGGTGAACTGGTGGTGAGCCGCGCCGCAGTCCACGTCCAGCGTCTGCTCGCCCGACCTCTCCTCCTCGCTCCTCGCCGGCCGGTAGAAAGCCGGCCGACCCGATCTCCCGACCTCCCGTGGACCGATCACCTGGCGCAGCGGAAACCCAGGAAGTAGAACTGGAGCGACGGACCGTGGCCGGAGCGGTAGGCAGCGCGAAGGAAGTCGGCAACGCTGACGAAGCTGCCGCCCCGAATGACCCGGGCCGAGCCGCTGTCCTCCCAGGCGCTGCCGTCCGTCGGTGCTCCGGTGTAGTCAAAGTGGTACCGGTCCTGCACCCACTCCCACACGTTCCCAGCCATGTCGCACAACCCCTGGTCCGTGTTGCCAGCCGTCTTTGAGCAAACGGACGACGTCCGACCAGTGCCGCATCCATTCCCTCCATCGTACATCACCGCGTAGTCGCAGGTCGCGGTCTCGTCTCCCCACGGGTAGGTGATGTCCTGACCTCCGCCGCGCGCCGCGTACTCCCACTCCGCCTCGCTCGGCAACCGGCCTCCCACCCACTCGCAAAAAGCCACGGCCTGGTCCCAGTCCACGCAGTTGATCGGGTGACCCTCGTAACCGCTCTCGTTCCAGTTGCAAGACGAGCCGGTGCCCGGCTCGCTGCACACGCTCGCAGCCACGCACGCGGCGTACTGAGAAACCGTTACCTCGGTCTCCAGCATCTCGAAGTCGGGAACCGTCACCTCGTGCACCGGGGTCTCGTCGGAATAGCCCTCGGTCGAGCCCATCTGGAAAACACCGCCAGTAATGGGAACCCAGCTGACATCCGTATCAGCATCGGTGTCCGTATCCGTGTCCGTATCCGTATCCGTGTCTGCGTCGGTGTCACCGTCGGAATCGGAGTCCGTATCGCTGCCCGCGTCCCCGCCGCCGGTGGAACCGTCTTCCCAACATCCGGCCGTTGCGAGCGCGAGCGCCGCCAGCAGGACCACCAGGATTCTGACAGTTCCGTTCATCGCCATCCTCCCCGGACAGATGCCCTGCTTGGGGCTTCGATGGTAGCACAGCCCGAGCCGGGCTGCCGCAGCGGTGTCGGCCGGTCGATCATTGTCTGACGGCTGATAGAGCCAACGGAAAGCCCGACCCTTCTCGAAAACGGATCGCCTGTTGGCTCCGGTCTGCCGGTGGCCGCGGCCTGATCAGGGCGCGGCGCCAGGGACGCCGAGACGAAAACGGCTCGATCCGGATGAGCCAAAAAAGCCCTGAGGTTACCATTGCTCGAGTGGCGGGGTGGACGGGACTCGAGCCGTGGCGCCCGGGGATGATCGGGACCGGTCAATGGACGAGTCCCGTAGGCTGAACAGGAACGGCGGGGTGGACGGGACTCGAACCTACGAAAACGCCATCCCGAATAGCTGTGCGATTACGGAGACTTGCCCCATATCTTCCCGGAAACACGACGGAATCGTCGTTGCGCCTCGTGTCGTCTCGTGTCGTCTTGTCCGTCTCAAGGCGGCGAGTTACGGCGACATAGCGGCGACTTATTGTCGCATGGCGAACCAATGGTCGGTTGAGCATGGCGGCGACTTATCTTGACGGGCGGTGACCCAGGAATTATGATCAACGTGTACACAATGACCACGTTGTGCACAAACGCCGCCTCAAGAGAGGACGAAAACATGGACAAAGAAACCACACAGGACAGGGCCAGTGCGGCACCGGGTGAGGCGAGTCACGCCCCTGTCGCGCACCTCAACATCCGCGACGCGCGGGCGAAGCTCAGCAAGCTCGTGAACGACATGGAGAGCTCCCAGTTGACCGTCACGCTGGGCCGACGGAACAGCCCCACGGCCGTGCTCACGTCGTACTCCCGTTTCGAGCCGGTGCTCAGCGGCGACTACAAGTCGCGGCTCGCGTTCATCGTCGTGGAGAACCTGCTCGACGGTGCGCCGAGGCACATCCGCAACCCGCAGATCGAGGAGCTTGCACACGCGAGCAAGGACGACCTGCTCCTACTGGCGCGCGTGGAGGAGCTCCCCCTGGGCCAGCGCTCCGAGCGCGAGCTGCGCAAGAAGCTCTCCGACTCTAGGCTGCTCGACCGGTTGCTCAAGCGCCACCAGATCGCACGCGCCATCGCCTCGGCCCAGAAGGAAGGGCTGTACGAGGCGGCCGAAGATCTGACCAGCCGAGTCGACCTCGAACCCGATGACACCACGAGGGCCACCGGATAAATGAGCGACAGCGTCTTTCTCGTCGCGCGCATCAGCGCGAGCGCTCTTTCGGAGCGCCTGGAGTGGGTGGTAGGGACCGAGGCTCCCTACGCGGAGATCGACCCGCTCGACCTCGACGACGAGCTGATCGACGCGGTGTTCGCGATGTACACCGCCGTCTACGCGGTGATCGACGATCGATTCAACATCCCCAACAAGCACGCCCTGTTCGAGTACAACCGTTGGCTCCTCATCGAGGATGACGACGGCGGCCTGCTCGGCTTCGTCCTCATGAAGACCACCGCGTTCGGCCTCAAGATCGGCCTCACCGCCAGCGACGGAACGGCCGAAGGCAAGGCCGCCGTTTGAGGCTTCCACGAGCGCGTCTTCTTCGTCGACGGCGTCTACGCCGAGGTGTCCGACGCGATGGAACGGATCGTCGCGAAGAAGGACGTCCCCAGGGTGACTGCGGCCGACGCCCAGCAGGTTCTGGCGGGCAAGAAGCTCGAGGCCCAGGCGGACGGCTACCACTACACGCGGGCGATCACCGGCGTCGGCGACCGGGTGAAGATCATGGTCGGCAAGCCGGACGTGTGAGACCATTTCCGGGTAGAACTGGAAAGAAAGAGAGGACAGACAATGACGATGATCTTGTGGTCGAGCCGGGATCTGGACAGCGAACCGGACCTTGACGATAACGGGTTCTTCGAAGTCGACGGTGTGAGGTATGGATCGTTTGCCGCGTGCGGGAAGGCACTCGGCACGAGCGCTAAGAAAGCGCAACAAGCTTGGCGTGAGTCCGTGCCGCAGGCGGGCGACGATGGGTTCTTCTACGCCACGGGCGAAGAACAGAAGCTCTTCTACTACACGTGGAAAGAGGGGCGGAAGACGCTTGGCAGCTATTATCCACTCGAAGTGATCAGTGATCTTCTTGGCCTAAGAGCATAAGGGTTAATAATGATACCGAACGGCTGGGCGATACTCGATCGACTACTTGGTATTGATCCACTTGCTCCGTTGCCGGAAGACCTTGTTGCAGGAGTTTGCGATGACCTTGTGGAATTCAACTACAATCTGCGGTCTCAGGTTATCGGCTATCTCAAGCAATCAGGAGAGAACGGCGCTGCCTCCGAGTTAGGAGGGCAGCTTCAAGCGTCTGACGAGCTTTTGTTTAGTCGCTATTTTGGCTGGCAAGCGTACTCGTTTCAGATCCCAAGTACGCCTCCCACTCGAAGAGATGGAAAACGCGCGGCTCTGGTCTTCCATACCTTGGAGTGCCTGCAGGCAGAACTCATCGAACACCTGCGATCCGTGCCTGCTCGAAGAGTCATGAACGCTGAGAAGAGCCCCAACCCCGATTTGGAGTTTCCCTTCGCGGTTAGCGCGGGTGTGATTATCGGATGAGATGTGGTGATGTGCGGTTGTTGGAATGTCATCCCATAGACGCGGTCGCTCGGGACGCCGGCGGGATCAGTCGGTCGCGAGGCTCGGCGAGGATGCTCGAGCGACCGGCATGGTCACGCTCCCTCGAGCAGCGCGTCACGCACGCC
>JAWOBP010000011.1:0-14905 GCA_046484285.1 Polyangia bacterium | reverse complement strand
CAGCCGTCGCCCGGATCGGTGTTCCCGTCGTCGCAATCCTCGCCCACGTCGAGCACGTTGTTGCCGCACTCCTCGATCTGGCAGGTCGCCGAGCAGCCGTCCCCGCCCACGGCGTCGCCGTCGTCGCACTCTTCTTCCAGATCGACCGAGATCACGATGTCGTCCACGTAGAACGCGTCCCAGCCGCTGTTGACCGAGGAGTCCTTGTAGTAGTCCCAGCGGAAAATGTGCTCTCCGGCCGAGACCGTCTCGCAGTGCTCGCTCCACGAGGTCTGGACGCCCTGGGTCTCGAATACCGGCGAGCCGTCGACCAGGAAGCGGAAGTCGTCGCAGCACGACTCGGACTCGCCGGCGTACCAGAAGCAGATCTCGCCGCTGGTGTCCGACGTCAGCGAGATCGACGAGGTGCTGCTCGAGATCCCGGCGTTGGTCGAGCGGATCGAGTAGGTTCCGCCGCGGGCTCGCTCCGAGGTGATCTCCCAGCCGTGGATCTCGGCCGGTTGCCAGGCCAGCTCGTCCAGACCTCCCGACTCGAAGCCGTCTTCCACTCGCAGCAGCGTGCCGATCACCCCGTCGCCGCAGTACTCGAAGGTGCAGTCGGCCGAGCAGCCGTCCTCGATATCGTTGTTTCCGTCGTCGCACTCCTCGCCGGGATCGAGCTGTCCGTTGCCGCACAGCATCCCCGTATCGGTGTCGGTGTCGGTGTCGGTGTCTGTGTCTGTATCGGTATCGGTATCGGTGTCTGTGTCTGTGTCTGTGTCTGTATCGGTATCGGTGTCGGTGTCGGTGTCCGCGTCGCCGCCCGTGTCGGTGTCTGGCTCGGTGTTGCAGCAGACGTCGACCCCGACGCAGTAGTAGTCGGGCTCGACGACTCCTTCCAGGATGTCGCAGACCGACTGCGTGACGCACGAGTACGGGCAGGGCTCCGGGTTCGTGTCGCTGTCCGGGCTGGTGTCGATTTCAGTGTCCGAGTCCGAATCCGTGTCCGTGTCGGTATCGGAATCGGTGTCCGTGTCGGAATCGGTGTCGGTGTCCGAATCGGTGTCGGTGTCGGTGTCCGAATCGGTGTCGGTATCGGTGTCCGTGTCGGAGGCGGCGTCTCCATCGCCGCCCGAGGAGCGCAGCTCGGACTCGGCGCAGCCGGCTCCGGCGACGAGCCACAAAAGAGCGATCGAGATTGTCGGCCCAAGCGGTGTTCTCAACAAATCCTCCCTTTCACCAGTATATCACGTTTTGGAAAAAGGCTGCCCACCGATGCGAATTTGACACCATCGCGAGGCTGCTCGACACTCTGCGCATGGCTGGTCGCGCGCGTTCGATCGACACCACAGAGCACTGGCTGGCTTGCGGGCTCGCCACCTTCGCGGCCGTGATCGGAATCGCGGCCCCGACTCCCGACGGAGAGCCGTCGTTCGGAGTGCGTGCGGCCTTGACCGCGGTGGGCCTGGCCGCGGCCGGGCTGGTGGCCTACAGTGCGCTGAAGCGCGAAGAGGGGAGTCGTTCTTCCAAGTTCTTCTGGCTGTGGTTGGGGCTGGCCGCCGCGATCGGAGTCGGAGTGTTGCGGGCTCCGGCCTCGGAGCTGGCCGCGGGCGGATCCGGGGCGCTGACGGCCGGCCAGTGGCTCGCGGCCGCGGGCGGGGTCGCGATCGTGGCGGCGGCGGCCTGGCTGGCGGTGAGGGTTTTTTCGCGGATCGCGGGAGCAGGACGGCGGCGGGGATGAGGACGGTCGAGATCGCGGTGCCGATCGATCGCAAGCTTCACGCGGTGAGCCGGGGGCTGCTCACGCTGCTGGGAAGCGTGGCCGGGGTGCTGCTGCTCGTCTGGATCGCGGACGCCTGGATCGACGGGCTTCCCGGCGAGCTGGACGCGACCTGGTTCTTCTCGGGCGCGGTTCGCATCGCGACCTTCGCCGGGATGATGCTGCTCTCTTTCCTGGCCACCCAGGGCGCTCAGCCGCCCAATCCGTTGAAGGACGAGAACGCCACCCCGCAGCCGCGCCACATGAGAATGCGGGCGGTCTCCGCGGTATGCGCCGCGCTGTTCTTCGGCGACTTCACAGCCAGCTCGTTCGCCGAGTCGGGGTCCGGCTGGCTGGGAGTGATGCACACCGTGCTGCTCAGCCTGCTGGCGCTGGCCGCCGTGGTCTCGCTGGCCACGGTGCGCTCCACCTTGCGACTCTGGAAGGAGGTCAGCCGCAAGGGTGAGGAGCCGGTCTGGCGCGAGCCGACCGAGCTGCAAGTCAACCGCCACGTACCGATGGTGGGCTCGCACACGGTCTGGTTCGGAGTTTTTTTGACCGCCTGGTTTATCGGCGACGAGATCCCGCCGCTGGTGCAGATGGGCAGCCTGGCCAGAGGGGTCTCCTTCACTCTGACACTGGAGGCACTGCTGCTGGTCAGCGTCGGCGCAACACGCACGCTGGCGCGCGAAATGGTGCTGGCCCGCCGCTACCATCCCTGGAGACGGCGCCTGCTGCGCGGCGCAGAGGCGGTCTTCGGCTTCCTGCTCTCCGGCGAGCTGGGCGGGCGGGTGATGATGGCCCGCCACGATGCGGACGCCGCGATCTTCTGGATCGGCCTGATCGTCGCCGGGCTGGGCGCCTCGGTGGCGCTGTGGCGGCTGGTGCCGCTGCACCGCGCCGGCGGGCATCGCACTGATTGACAGGCGGGCTTTTCGTGGATCAAACTCACCGCGCCATGGGCGAGCCGGCGGACAACGACAGCGAGCAGCGCGCAGGCGCCGGAGATCTTCCGCCGCGACCCGACCTGCGCCAGTCGCTGTGTCACACGCTGCTGGCCTCCGCCTTCGTGCTTTTGGGTGTCTTCAATCCGTTCGCCCGGGGCACGGAGGCCGCCTTCCACTCCTGGATGATGCTGGTGCTGGCCGCGGTGGTGGCGCTGAGCTGGTTCTATCTGGCGCTCCGCTGGAGGAGATGGATCCGCGTGCCGCCCGAGTTGAGGGAGAGGTCGGTCCGCTCGGCCGAGGAGCTGCGCCAGCGCGCGGTCAGCCACCTGCTGATGGGGCTGCTGGCCCTGCTGCTGACCGGCTTCTCCCTGGTCGGCACGCTGAAGAGCGAACAGCTCGGGGTCGAGCGGGCCGGGGGACGTGGATGGTTGCCGTGGGTCGCGGCGCTGGTGGGGCTTGGATCCCTGGCGGTCCTGGCGGCCGCCGCCCGAGACCTGCTGGGGAGAAGGAAGTAGAAGCGCCCGCCAGCGGGCCTTCTTGCGCGGGCCTCGCCGGGCGGGCCGTCGCATCTTGGTTGCAAAAGTGATATAGGGTCTGCGGTTCGAAAGCAGGTCACCAGGAGGAGTTGCGATGACTGATCGAATCGGAATCTCGGCGGTCGCGGCGCTGGCGGCGGTCGTCGGGTGCTCGGGGGCGGCGGACAAGACGGCGGCCCGCAGCGCCGAGGAGGAGGCCGGCGCGGCCGGCGAGGGCGAAGGTTCCAAGGAGGAGGCGATGATCGAAGTGCCGGACGCGGAGATCTCCGGCGAGCTGGTGTCACCGGAGATCTGGCAATCCCCCGCGGACGTGGGCAGGCAGTGCTCGGCAGTGCTGGGCGAGGCCCGCGCCTGCCGGGCGAGGCTCGTCTCGGTCGAGGGCGAGCGCACGGTGGACAACCCGCTGGAGACGATGAACGACATCTACGCGGCGGTCGACCGCGTGCTGCCGTTCTCCGAGCTGATGGCCAACGTCCACCCGGACAAGAAGGTGCGCGACGCGGCCGAGAAGTGCCAGAAGGACGCGATGAAATTCGTCTCCGATTTGCAGCTCGATCGCGAGGCATACGATGCGCTCGATGCGCTCGATCCCGACTCGCTGGAGGGCGCCGCGGCGCGGTCGCTGGAGCACCTGCTGCGCGACTACCGGCGCGCCGGCGTGGACAAGGACGAGGCCACGCGCGAGAAGCTGGCCGAGCTGCACGAGAAGATCGTCGAGGTGGGACAGGACTTTTCGCGCCGGATCCGAGAGGACAAGCGCAGCATCGAGGTCGAGCCCGACGAGCTGGCCGGGATGCCCGAGGATTTCGTCGAGGCGCACGAGCCGGAGAAGAACGGCAAGGTCGTGATCACCACCGAGTACCCGGACTTCTTCCCCGTACAGAGCTACGCCGACAGCTCGCAGCTGCGGCGCCGTCTCTACCAGGAGTTTCTCTCGCGGGCCTACCCCCAGAACGAGGAGACGCTGAAAAAGCTGCTCGAGCTGCGCCACGAGTACGCGACCACGCTGGGCTACCCAAGCTGGGCCGAGTACAACGCCGAGGACAAGATGGTAGGCAGCCAGAAGGCGATCGGCGAGTTCATCGACAAGGTGGCGAGGATCGCCCGGCCGCGCATGGAGTCCGACCTGGAGGCGATCCTGGAGCGCAAGAAGAAGGACGACCCGGACGCCGAGACGGTCCAGGTCTGGGACAGGTTCTACTACGTCAAGAAGATCCAGGCAGAGAAGTACGGCGTCGATGCTCGAGAGGTGCGCCGCTACTTCGACTTCCCCGCGGTCCAGCAGGGTATTTTGGACGTCAACGAGAAGCTGTGGGGCGTCGAGTACGAGAGGATCGAGGACGCCGAGGTCTGGCACGAGAAGGTCGCGGCCTTCGACGTGGTCCAGGACGGCGAGCGGATCGGCCGCTTTTACCTGGACATGCACCCGCGCGACGGCAAGTACGGCCACGCCGCGATGTTCAACATCTACACCGGTATCACCGGCGAGCGTCTCCCGGTCGGCGCGCTGGTCTGCAACTTCCCGGATCCATCCGAGGGAGATGCCGCGCTGATGGAGCACAGCGACGTGACCACCTTCTTCCACGAGTTCGGTCACCTGATGCACCACATGCTGGGCAGCGGCTACCACTGGGTCAACCTCTCGGGGATCGCCTGCGAGTGGGACTTCGTCGAGGTGCCCTCGCAGCTGATGGAGGAGTGGGCCTGGGATCCGGACGTGCTGGCCGGCTTCGCCAGGCACGTCGAGACCGGCGAGCCGATTTCGGCCGAGCTGGTCGAGAAGATGAAGGCGGCCGACGAGTTCGGCAAGGGCGTGCACGTGATGCGCCAGATGTTCTACGCCGCGCTCTCCTACAACTACTACGCTCGCGATCCCGAGGGGATCGACCTGCTGGGCGTGCTCAAGGAGGTCCAGGAGAAGTACAACCCCTATCCCTACGAGGAGGGCACGCACGGCTACACCAGCTTCGGCCACATCGAGGGCTACAGCTCGATGTACTACACCTACATGTGGTCGCTGGTGCTGGCCAAGGACGTCTTCACCCGTTTCGAGGAAGAGGGCCTGATGGACGGCGAGACCGCTCGCCGCTATCGCCGCTACGTGATCGGCGCCGGCGGGGCGGTGGACGCCTCCGAGCAGGTCGAGCACTTCCTGGGACGCGAGTCCTCCTTCGAGGCTTTCCGCGAGTGGCTCGAGCGCGACGAGGGCTGAGGCCCGGAGTCTGCTCCGGGCTGAAATCTGGTGCGATAATTGCTAGGATGATCACATGGGGGTGGACATGCCCCTTTTCGCCGAGAAGAGGGCCGGCGCGCGAGGAGTGAGAATGCTCTACAGATCGATTGGTGTCGTCTTGACGGTCGCCTCGTTGATCTCGGGATCATTTGCTCGGGCCGACACGGACAGCGATCCGGACGCCGGCCTGGACGGTGGCACCGACACGGACAGCGGCGCGGACACCGACGGCGACACGGGCGCGGATACGGATACCGAGCCCGAGGATTTCTGCCAGAGCGTCGATGATCCGTGCTGCCTGGACGACGCCCTGGACGAGGAGGTGCTGGCCGAGTCGGGCTGCAACGGAGGGCCGGCCGGACCGTCGGAGTACGGCGAGCTGGGCGGGGAGTGCCGCTACGAGTACGACGAGGTGAGCGGTTCCACCGGCGATTGCGTCAACAGCGGCCTGGACGACTGCTGGCCCTATCCCAACTGGTTCACGGAAGAGGGACCGGTCGAGGCCGGGAACTGCGGGCTGTGCCTGCGCCGCTGCTCCCTGTTCTCCGGGTGCCCCTCGGGCGATTCTCCGAACTGGTACCAGTACGACTTTTGCACCTCGAATTGTCCGGAGGGATACCGTTGCTGGGTCTACACGATCGAGGAGAACCAGTACGGAATGTGCATGATGGATTGCCTCACCGACGACGACTGCAGCTCGGGGGATTGCGATCCGATCTGGAACATCTGCGTGCCGCGGGTGGCGGAGTGCATGGGCACGGACGACACCGGCGGAGACAGCGACAGCTCCTACGACACGGACTACGACGGGGGCGGCTTCGGCGAACAGGACGACGGCGGCCCGCAGGTCGGAGGCTGCGCGTGCAGCCCGGCGCTCGGCGCCCCCGGCGCGGCGACCTCGCCGATCGAGACGTTGCTCGGTCTCTTTTGAAAAGCATCGTTCGGCGGACCCGGTCCGCTGCTCGGCCTCGCTCAGTCTTCGAGCAGCGCCTCGGCGGAGCTCGAGCGCCGCTGCCGGCGCTGACGCTCGGCGAGCAAAATTGCGCGCAGCCCGTCCCGGTAGGCCACCTCGACCACCTCGTTGGTCACGATGTAGTCGAACACTTCGTAGCGCCTGATCTCCTCGACGGACGCCTGGAAGCGACGCTCGATCGATTCGCTGGTCTCGGTTCCCCGTTGATGCAGGCGGCGCCTGAGCTCTTCGATCGAGGGCGGCAGCACGAACACGCCGACGGCCTCGGGGTACTCGTCCTTGATCTTCCTGGCTCCGTGGTAGTCGACGTCGAAAACCAGGTCCATTCCCTCCATCGAAGCGGCCCGGATCTCGGCGTGCGCGGTTCCGTAGCGGTTGCCGTGCACCTCCGCCCACTCGATGAACAGCTCGTCGTCGACCATCCGATCGAACTCGGCCTCCCCGACGAAATGGTAGTCGCGCCCGTCGACCTCGCCCTTGCGCGGCGGGCGGGTCGTGTGCGAGACCGAAAAGCGCAGGTCGGAGAACTCGTCGAGCAGCCGGTGGCAGAGAGTGGTCTTTCCGGCACCGGAAGGCGACGAGACGATCAGCAACAGGGGGTGGTTCTTCTTGGTCATGGTCCTCCCGGCGCGTTTCTATTCCACGTTCTGGGCCAGCTCCCGTATCTTTTCCAGCTCGGCCTTGAAAGCGACGATCTCGTGAGTCAGCTCGGCCAGCGCCGCCTTGGCGCCGATCGTGTTGACCTCCCGCCCCATCTCCTGCAAGAGGAACTCCATGCGGCGTCCGACCGAGCCGCCCGACTCGATCAGACCCAGCATCTGGTCGCAGTGGCTGCGCAGGCGGGTGATCTCCTCGGTGATGTCCGCGCGATCCGCGAGCAGCGCCGCCTCTGTCTCCAGCCTGCGGGAGTCGACCTCGACCCCGGTATCCTCGAGCAGCAAGGCGATCCGCTCCCGCGCGCGGCGGAACAGGGACTCGCTGAAGCCGTCGGACATCTCGACGAGCCGATCCACCGATCCGCGCGCCTCTTCCACCAGCGCGCGAATCTGCTCGGCCATCGCATCGCCCTCGGCCTTCCTCATCGCGATCAGCTCGGCGGCGGCGTCCTCGAAGGCCGCGGTGACCGCCGCGGCGATCCGCTCGCTGTCGGCCGAGGTGGGAAGCCGGTAGAGATCCGGCGCTCCGGACAGGACCGGCACCAGGTCGGCCAGGCACAGATCGACATCTTCGCCAACGGCGATCAGCTGGCGCAGGTAGGTGCCGAGCACCTCGGTGTCGACGTTGGCCGCTCCCCCTCCCGGGCCCTCGCAGGAGAGGTGCACGGTGCAGTGCCCCCGGTCGATCGCTTTGCGCACGAGCTTCTCCAGCAGGGGCTCGGCGGCCATCAGCTCCCGGGGGGACCGGGCGCGGATATCCAGAAAACGATGGTTGACCGTGCGTAGCTCGACCACCAGGCGGCCCTGCTCGAAGGGCGCGGCTCCGCGGCCGAATCCGGTCATGCTGCACAGACCCACGGGCTCACCTCCGCGCCCTTTCTATTTGATCTCGCGTTACTTGAAAAGGGATTCCAGCTTGGCCTTGGCCGCGTTCTCGTCCTCGGTCTCGGGCTTGCCGTCGCGGAAGGTGAAGTGCGTGCAGTAATTGGCTCGCTCGCGATCCGCGATGTACTCCGCGATTCTCTCCCGGCACTGGTTGTGGTAGCCGGGGTCCCAGTACTCGCAGTTCTTGCAGCAGTGCAGATCCTGCCCGCAGTGCGGACAGGTATCGGTGCGGGCCATCTTGATCCGTTCGAAATCGATCTCCTGGCCGCACTTGAAACAGTAGTAGTGTTTCTCTTCGACCTTGGGGATATACATCGACAAACCTCCCGGCAGCTCGGAACCGGTATTGCGTCGCCCGGAGCCGAGGTATTAGATTGTCATCATGTCGAGGATAACAGCTTGGCTTCGTGCTGCAATACTGATCGCTCCGGCGGCGATTCTGGCGGCCTGCTCTCCCCAGGGGGATCGCGACGAGGCGGCTGAGCTGATGCTCGATCCGTCCTCGGCTCTGCAGGGGGCCTCGCTCGTGGTCCGGATCTCCGCTCCGGACGTCCGCTTCGACCGGTGCGGGCAGCTGACCGACTCGGCGACGGCAGTGGAGGCGGTCGTCTTCGATTCCCCCGACGTGGAGCAGATAGAGGTCTACGTCGTGCAGGTGCTCTCGCCCCAGGTGCTGAGGGTCGAGATCGCGGTGGAGCCCGACGCCGAGGTGGGACAGCACACGGTCGAGGTGGCGTGCGGATCGGGGCCGGAGCTGAGCGGGGTCTTCGAGGTCCGCGAGCGGCTCGACGATCCTCTCTTGAGCATCGATCCCCCCGGCGCAGCGGCCGGCTCATCGAACCTGGAGCTGGAGCTGAACGTGGAGGGGGGTGTTTTCAGCGCCCAGAACAACCACGTGATCTTCGGCGACGGGAGCCACGTCGCGATCGAGGAGCAGGTGGTGGAGTCCGCCACCGAGATGACGATCTTAGTCGATATCGCGGGCAACGCTCCGATCGGGACGATCGAGGTCGCGGTCACGAGCGGGATGCAGGTCGCCCGGGGCGAGTTCGAGATCCAGGAGAAGATCTATCCGACGATCCAGGTCGATCCGGATCAGATCGTGCGCCCGGCCAGCGGGGAATCGGCGGTCCAGGCCAGCTTGAGCGTGATCGGCAGCGGGACTCATTTCCAGCAGGCGTCCGAGGTGGACACCGACACCTCGGGTGGCGGCGGGACGATCGTCGAGTTTCCGGCCAACCCGGGAGTCGAGGTGACCGCGGTCTTCGTGGAGAGCGCCACGCAGCTGTCGGTCAACATCATGGTCGACGAGTGGGCGGTGCTGGGACCGACTCCGCTGAGCGTCACGACCGGAGACGAGGTCGTCCAGACCGATTTCACGGTGCTCG
Organism: Polyangia bacterium; assembly: GCA_046484285.1. Lineage (GTDB taxonomy): Bacteria > Myxococcota_A > Polyangia > JAAYKL01 > JAAYKL01 > CAZHCG01. Next base: position 5,549 of record JAWOBP010000011.1, on the reverse strand, counting down.
CCGCCCTGGCCAGCCCGGTGATGACGGTCAGCCCCGAATCGTTGCCGCGCGGCTGCGAGTCGGCGCTGCTGATCGCCCAGGCGGTCAACTTCGCCTTCGTCAATCCGTTGAACGTGGAGATCGCGGAGAACGGATGCCAGGTCGAGGGCTGGGAGGTGCTCCAGTCGAGCGAGTCGCCCAACGCGATGGCGATCGAGATCAGCGTCGACTCGTGTTTCGAGGGATCGAGCGTCGTGCTCGAGGTCACCTCCGGCGGCGAGGCGGTCGCGGCCCACATCGGGATCGAGGAGCCGGAGGGGCCGACCCTGGCCGCGCCGGATCCGGTCTCGATACCGCAGGGTTACGACGGTTACGCGGTGCTCGTCTTCCAGTCGGCGGGACAGTTCTCCGAGAACGCCGAGGTGGAGGTGCTGCCACGCTCGGGAGTGAAAATCGTCTACCAGTCTCCGGCGATCGACGGCAGCTCGTTGACATTGCAGCTCCGAGTCGCGAACGACGCGCCGGTGGGGCCGGCGCTGCTCAGGGTGCTGGACGGAGATCTGGAGCTGGAGACCTTCGTCGAAATCGTGCCGTCCGGCGACGTGCCGTGGTGCGACGTCTCTCCGGGGGTGGTGATGGCGGGCAGGCGGGGCGTTGTGCTGTCTTTCGAATCGAGCGGGCTGGCGCTGGATGCCGGGGTGGAGGTCGGCTTCGACGATCCGGCGCTGGATCTGCGCGACGCGTCGGTGCCCGGCCAGGGAGAGTGCGAGTTGGTGGTGGACGTCGGCCTGACGGCCAGGACGGACATGATCGTCACCTACCTGGAGACCTCCGCCGGCCGCGCGGCCGCGACGCTGCGCGGTCTGCCCCGCACCGGGGGCGTGTTCTCGCTTAGCCCTTCGCAGGTGTCGCGACAGGACGATCCGAACCCGGTGCTGCTGGTCGACGCCGAGGGCGCCGAGCTAGAGGGAGCGGTGGCGCAGCTGCCGCCCGAGGTGGGAGTCGATATCGAGCGGGTGACCGTGCTGTCCGACAGCACAGCCGAGCTGGAGCTCTCGCTGGAGCCGGAAGGCCCGGGCGGCTGGATGGGGGTCGTGCTCAAGGTGGGAAGCGAGTGGCTGGTCGCTCCGCTGGAGGTGGCGGGGGACGACGAGACGCTGACGCTGGAGCTGTCGCCCGGCGAGGTCCCACCAGGCTCGCGGGGCGCGGAGATCGCGATCGAGATTCCGGCCGGGATTCCGGCCGCGTCGCTGGATCCGGTCTTGTCCACGGCTCGGGCCGGGGTGCCGGGCGCTGACGCGATGTTGCTCGAGGCGATCTCGGACAGCGAGGCCCTCGTTGCGCTGGATGTGGCTCACGAGATCGACCCGCCGGCCGCCGGAATTCCGCTGCTGGTCACCGCCAGTCGCGGCGCGCTGGTCGGGCTCGTCCAGGTGGAGCCGCTGGCTTCGTCGTCTCTGACCGCTGATCAGCCCTGGAGCGGCTACCTGGAAGAGGGCGAGCTGCAGCTGCTGAGCGCCGATCCCGGAGATCCGCCGGCGATCGTGCGCGCCAGGGCGGACGACGCCGACTATGCGAAGACCGCGATCGAGCTGCTGGCCGAAGACGGTATCGTCGCCGAGGAACGAGTGGAAGGCGGAAGGCTGTGGCTCGAGGACGGCTCGCTCGCGCTACTGGCCGTCTCGCCGGCGGGAAATCCGTCCGGGGATCCTTGTCGCGCGGAGCTGTTTTCCCTCGGCTCGGCAGCGACCGGGCTGGTCGAGCCCGACGACGATCCGGCCGAGGCTCTCGAGATAGGCGATCCCTGCGCCGCGCCGCTGCTGGCGCGCGGAGCGATCGACGCCGCGCTGGACGTGGATCGCGTCGCGATCGGGGAGACGAGCTGTCGCGTCGCGGCGATCGTGACCGCCCGCGGCGCGATGGATCGCCCCTGGGCCGTACCGGACGCCAGGCTGGAGCTGCGCGACGACGCGGACGATGTGCTCCAGGCCAGCGACGGCTGGCCCTCGCCAGCCGACGACGATCCGCGTCTCTTCTTCGACGGCGACCCGAGCGGACGGCAGATTGCGGTGCTCGGCCAGCTGGGCAGCGCGGGCGGCTACCTGCTCAACGTGCGCCGCGCCTCGGTGATCGGCGAGCTGTGCCGCAGCGCGCTGGGGTCGTTCGTCGAGATCTGGCTGGAGCCGGGAACGAGCACCGACGACGTATCTCTGGAGCTGGTGGACGGATCCAGCGGGCTGGTGCTGGAGTCGCTCTCGCTGGCCGGCGAGACGCTCGACAACGACGGGACGATCGTGATCGGCGGCGTACTGAGCGGCGAGGCCGACCTGGTGGATCCGGTCGGCGACCTGCCGGACAGCGGCTCCTTCGCGGTCAGGCTGCTGCGCGCCGGAGAGGTGGTCGACGCGGTCCAGCTCGGAGGCGACGGCGAGCACGGGGAGGGGCAGGCGGTGGACGACGACGGCTCGCCGTGCTTTTCCCGAGTGGGCGGAATCGACACAGACGACAACGTCGCGGATTTTCTCGGAGGGTGGACGCCGACGCCGGGCGCCGAGTGAGCGTCAGGACAGGCCGCGGCGGCGCTTGACCTGATCCATGGCCCGCTTGTACTCGATGTCCCAGTCGCGGGTGCCTTCCTCGAGGTTCTTGATCTTGGCCCGCGCTTCCTTGTCCAGCTCGTCCTCGATCTCGGTGTGCCGCTTCAGCACGGCGCGCATCGTGCGCTTCAGGTCGTGATCCTCGGCGAAGATCTCGTCGACGAACTGGCTGTGCATGAAGGCGCCGATGATCTGATCCATGATGTAGTCGAGCGACTCTTCGCCGGTCTGGAAGCCGCGCCGCTCGGCCAGACGGTGCTTGATCTTGGGAAACGCCGAGTAGGGCATCCCGCGGCGCTCGCAGACGTCCTTGGCTTCCTCGGTCAGCTCGCGGTCGGTGCGGATGTATTCCTTGAGCACGGCCTGCACGTCGAACTCGACCTCGTCGGGCTCCCCGGTCTCTATCTGGTCCTTATTGACGAGCGTTTTGGTGATCTCGGCGGCGATGATCGGTATTTTTCCGGAGAAGAGCTTCATCGGAAGGTTCGCCTTTCCCGGCCGTCTTGCGGGCCGAACGGGCGCGGGGAGTATTGATCGGCACTTCCGGGGGTGTCAACTCGGCGCTGCTCGTCGTTTTCAAGGCTCTTGTGTTTCCGAATACTATTCGGGTAGGATCGGGCTGGATTTCCCAGGGGAGAGAGCAATGAACGAAAAACTGGCATCGGTGGTGATCGGGGCGGCGCTGCTCGCCGGGGCGTGCAGCTCCGGGGATGCTCCGGCCGCGGGGCTGAAGGACGGCGGGCAGTCGGACGCGGACGCGGACGGTGACGGCGACGCGGACTCCGACTCGGACTCGGATTCCGATTCCGACGCCGACGGAGACGGCGGCGCGGACGGCGGCGACACCGACAGCGGGCCGGACGTCTCGATGGGGCCGGGGACCGGCAACGAGTACGATCCCGGTCCGGAGAACTCCGACGGAGTGGGGACCAACGAGGACGGCTGGCTGGTGCTCAACACCGAGCAGCTCGCGCTGAGGAACCTGTGGGTCTCCAACTCGGCGGACGGAACGGTTTCCAAGATCGACACCGAGGAGGTGCTCGAGGTCGGCCGCTACCACGTCGGGTTGGCCTCGGACCGCGCCGATCCGTCCCGGACGAGCGTGGATCTGGCCGGCGACGTCTTCGTCGCCAACCGCAACCACAACTACGGGACCAACGGCACCTCGAGCGTGACCAAGATCGCCGCCGACGAGGAGCGCTGCGTCGACCGCGACGGCAGCAACTCGATCGAGACCTCTACCGGACCGGACGATGTCTACCCGCGCTCCACGGGAGGGCTGGTTCCGGCCGGCCAGTCGACCGACGAATGCGTGGTCTGGACCCGCGGCTTCGACGATCCGCTCGCCGATCCGAACTCGCTGACCACTCCCTACGGCTGCAACGGGATGCGCGCCGTGGCGGCGACTGCAGAGACCGGGGACCAATACGAGTACAACGGCCACGTCTGGGTCGGCTGCTACGGACAGGACTACGGCTCGGGGATCACCGGGCAGCGCGGTGTCTACAAGCTGAACGGGAACAGCGGCGACCTGATGGAGAGCTACCAGATGCCGAACTGCAATCCTTATGGATTCTTCCTCGACGGCGAGAACCACCTCTGGGTCTCGTGCCGGCACGCCTGGTCCTGGGCGGACGGCGATGCGGGGATCGCCTGGATGGGCCCGGACGACGGCGTGGAGCACTTCATGCCGCCAGAGGTCGGGGTCAACCCGTACGGCATCGCCGGCGACGGCGAGGGCCGGATCTGGATCACGGTGATGGGCGACCAGAACGGTTACGTCTACCGCTACACGCCGGGCGACGACTCGGACCTGGGCGGCGGGACCTGGGATGGGCTGGACGTTCCCGGCGCGGACAACTTCCGCGGCATCGCCGTCGATTCGGACGGCTGGGTCTGGGCGATCGACACCTCGGGAGACGCGCTGGTGTTCCTGATCAATCCCGACCTCTTTCCCGATTCGTCGGCCGTGCTGGGCGGCTACTACCTGGGAGACGACGACGACGGCGGCACGGTGCACGCGCACAACGGCAGCGGAGTGGCGATCGATTTCGACGGTCACGTGTGGGGCATCTCGCGCTGCGAGGGCGATCCCAATGGGTACGCCACGCGGCTGGTGGTCGATCGCAGCGGGCCGGTGCCCGAGGTGGTGGACAAGGACATCATCGCGGTGGGCACGGAGCCGTACACCTACTCCGACATGATCGGCTACAACCTGCGGACCTTCACCACCAAGGAGGGATGGTACAGGCAGATGTTCGAGGTCTGTCCCGGGCAGTCGACCGAGTGGCAGGAGATCTTCTGGGAGGCGGTCGTGCCGGCCGACACCTCGTTCGTGATCCGCGCCCGCACCGCCGACTACGAGGTCGACCTGGAGGACGAGAGCTTCCTGACCGTGGTCGAGGTCCCGGACGACGTCTCGCCCGCGACGCTGCCTGCCGAGTTGCCGGAGGGGCACTTCATCGAGCTGGAGGTGAGGCTCTACACCGAGCACGACGGGGTAACGCCCGAGGTGGGAGCGATCGGCTTCACCTTCGAGTGCACCACCGACATCCAGTAGAGTAGAAGCCGCGGACTAGATAACCCCCTTTGCCTTTCATTCCATTCTGCCTTTGGGGCTATACGGATCGAATTGAAATCATTGTTGATTCTGGAGTTGGCTCTGACCCTTCTCGACGGTTTGCTGTTTTCGCAGTGCGTGCTTGGCAGCCAAACCGGAACAGTCGGCTTCGTTCGACCTTTTCGGCCGGGAATCGTCCGGGATTCGGCTCGCCGCGCCGCTCCGCCTGCCGCTTTTCCGTCAATGATCGCTCGAAAAGACGCAGCGGTGCGCCGGGCGTCCGCTTTTCGGCTCGCCTGCGCTCTTCGTCCTTGCCTCGGTCTCGATTCGGGCTCGCCTCAGCAGGGCGCGGCCGGGGCTCCCACCGGCCACAGCGAGGACGGCGGGTAGGTCCCCGGCGGCCAGTCCATCGA
>JAWOBP010000199.1:0-15925 GCA_046484285.1 Polyangia bacterium | reverse complement strand
TCGATGGACTGGCCGCCGGGGACCTACCCGCCGTCCTCGCTGTGGCCGGTGGGAGCCCCGGCCGCGCCCTGCTGAGGCGAGCCCGAATCGAGACCGAGGCAAGGACGAAGAGCGCAGGCGAGCCGAAAAGCGGACGCCCGGCGCACCGCTGCGTCTTTTCGAGCGATCATTGACGGAAAAGCGGCAGGCGGGGCGGCGCGGCGAGCGGAATCCCGGACGATTCCCGGCCGAAAAGGTCGAACGAAGCCGACTGTTCCGGTTTGGCTGCCGAGCGCGCACTGCGAAAACAGCAAACCGTCGAGAAAGGTCAGAGCCAACTCCAGAATCAACAATGATTACAATTCGATCCGTATAACCCCAAACCTGGTTGGCAGACACGGATACCGACACCGACACGGACGCGGACGCGAACACCGACACGGACGCGGACACCGACACAGACACAGACACCGATACCGACACCGACACGGATACCGACACCGACACCGACACGGACACCGGCACGGATTCGGATACGGACACGTCCACCGGTTCGCTGTGTGTTGCCGACACGGATCTGGGCGTCCTGCAACACGAGATTGAGTCAAATGTCTCGATTGACACCACTTCCGGCGACGGCGCGTACGCGTTTTCGTGCAGCGCGAACCCATCTGGTGCGGAGCACGTCGTTGCGTTCAGCCTCGAGGCGAATGCGGACGTGTACTACAATCTGACCGATACTACGCCGTCGGGCTCGATGATGCTCGGCGTGTTCGAGGAGGGCGGCCCGGACGATAACTGTGTCGCCTTGGAGGCGAACTGCATCGCGAGCCCGGATACGACCAGTTGGGTGCCGATTACACCGTCGACGCTGCCGCCCGGGAGGTACTTCGTCATCCTGGACGGGGACGAGAACGGCGGCACAGCGACGTTGAGAATCCGCGCGCTCCTCGTGTGCGGCCCGGGCACCCACGCCGATGGCGGGCAGTGCGTTCCCGACGACTGCGACTCGCTCGCGTGCGCGGCGCGGCACCAGGAGTGCGACGACTCGTCCGTGCCTGTGGTCTGCGGTGACTGCCTGTTCGGGTACGTCCCGGCTCCAGACGGAGGGCACTGCTACATCAAGGGCACGGGCTTCGGGGATCCGTGCAGCGAGGACGGGGATTGCCCCGGAAGCGGCGAGTTCGGGGAGAACGTACAGTGCGAACAATTCGTGGGCGGGTGGTGCGTCGGCTTTGACGTTGAGGAATGCGTCGGCCACGGGATGGCCTGCACCGGAGACTATGAAAGCGTCTGCATACTCCTTTCCTCGGGACACCAGGAATGTGTTCGGGCTTGCGAACACGATGCGGACTGTCGTCCCGGCTACCACTGCGTGGAGGACTGGCTCGAGGTAAGATTCTGTGCGCCCATCACGGACTGCGCGACCGACGGGTGCAACGATATGTCCCAGCTCGTCTGTCAGCCTGACGGCACGTGCTGGCCCGACGAATGAGCGAAGAGCTCGGGTGCTGTCACTGGAAACCACGCCTTTGAGCGGCGGGAGAGAGCTCCGCCATCGGCGGTGGTTACTCACGAGGTGTTTCCGGCGAATACGACTGGCGCGCGGGCGGCCAGTTCGAAACCCAGTGATCCGGTAATCATCCAGACAGCCCGCCGGTGCCGGGAGCTTCTCTCGCTACCCGGCCTCGTCCAGCAGGTTTCTCAGGTCTTGCGGCAGGGGGCTTTCGACTTGCAGGCGGCCGGTGGCCAGGGGGTGCTCCAGGGATATCGAGGCGGCGTGCAGGGCCTGGCGGCGGAAGCCGGCCCGCTCGGCGATCTCGGGCGTGGTGCCCACCTCGATGTAGTCCAAGAACACGGTCTCGTCCGGCCCGTACATCTTGTCCCCCACGATCGGATGACCCAGGTGCGCCAGGTGCGCGCGCAGCTGGTGCTGCCGCCCGGTGCGCGGACGCAGCTTCAAAAGGGAGTAGGGGCCGCGCCTTTCCAGTAGCTCGTACTCGGTCAGCGCGGGCAGGCCGTCGGCCGCGCCGCAGGCCATCTTGACCCTGATCGGCGATCTCCTGTCCGGCCCGATCGGCGCCTCTATTCTTCCGAACTCGGGCCGGATCTCGCCTCTGACCACGGCCAGGTAGGTCTTGGACACCCGGCGCTCGGCGAACATGCGCTTGGCGCGCCGTTCGGCCTCGAGGTTCTTCGCGCACAGAAGCGCGCCCGAGGTCTCGCTGTCCAGCCGGTGGCAGAGCACCGGTCGCTTCTCGCCGTAGCGCTCCTCGAGCACGGCGGTCAGGGTGTTGCGCAGGAAGCGGGCGGTGGGGTGCACCGGCAGACCGGCAGGCTTGTCCACGACCAGGTAGTGCTCGTCCTCGAACAGGACCCCGATCTCACGCGGCGCGTCCGGCTCCTCGGGAGGCGGCTTGTAGATGCTGATCGTCTCGCCCGACTTGAGCAGCCGGTTGGCCTTGATCTGCCGGCCGTGCTCGTCGAAGGCGTGGACGCGCAGAATCTGCTGGACGCGGGTGCGGGACAGCCTGGGAATCCGGTAGGCGACGTAGCGATCCGCGCGCCAGCCGGCGAACTCCCGGGGCACCTCCAGCATGATCTCGATGTGGTCTTCATCGATCCCGTCGGGACGTCGCGTCATTGCCCGAGATTAGCAAACCGCGCGGGCATCACCAAGACACTGGCCCCAAGACGGTTCGAGCAGTGTCTCAAAAAAAGCACACAATCTAATGTTTTGAATCAACAATCTTTTGCAAGTTCTCGCAAACACATCAAGTATTCATCGCAGATCGCGGCGTGGCCCGATTCCATTCAATGTAATGCCCGGGCGGCGCGGCGCGGGCCGCGGGTCGCGCTTTTCGACTTGCATCCGACGCGCCCGAGGGCAAGATGTGCTAGTGTCTCGTCAGCCCTTCAGAGCTCGTCGATGAGGGCCGGCCCGACCCAATTTGGGAGGGTTGACGAGGAGCTAGAGGTGGGCGCTGGTGGACGTGAATTCGAAAACCGTGTGGACGGCGTTCTGGTTCGCGCTCCTGGGCGGGCTCGCTTTTGCCGCGGTTAACTTCTGGTTCTGGGGCGAGGGCGAGGATTCGGGCGAGATCGCCGGCGATCGGCCGCGGGCCGCCGGGCCGCTGCCGCCCGCCGCCCCGGCGAGCGAGGACCGAGGCGGGCTCGTCGAGGAGGTGGCCGACCTGGAGGTCTCCCGCCCGATAGCCAGACCGCACCAGGACATCGAGGATCCGGGCGGGGCGGCGATGCGCCCGTTCTACCGCGGGCTGGAAGAGCTGGAGCGCGAGGAGCGCTCGCGGGTCGCGATCGAGCACTACGGCGACTCGATCCTGACCTCGGATTTCGTCTCGGGTCAGATCCGCCGCCTGATGCAGCGCCGCTTCGGCGACGGCGGGCACGGCTTCGTGCTGCTGGGCAGACCGTGGCGCTGGTACAGGCACCTCGATATCCGCCACGGCGTCCGCGGCGAATGGCGCAGCCGCCCGCTGACCTCGGCTCCGGTGGCGGACGGGCTTTTCGGCCTCGGAGGAGTCGCGTTCGAGGCGGCCAGCGGCAAGGCGGTCAGGTCCTGGATCGCCACGGCGCGCGAGGGAGAGATCGGTCGCCGCGCCGCCGCATTCGACGTCTCGTACCTGGAGCAGCCGGGAGGCGGATCCTTTCGCCTGCGGCTCGACGGTCGCGATCTGGGCGAGGTGAGCACCGAGGCCGAGCGGAAACGAGCCGCGCATCACCGGGTCGAGGTGGAGCCTCCCGGGCCGGCGCGGCTCGAGATCGCCAACGCGGGCGGAGGGCCGCTCAGGATGTTCGGGGTCTCGCTGGACAGCGGAGAGCCGGGCGTGGTGCTCGACAGCCTGGCGATCAACGGCGCGCGGGCGTCGCTGCTGGCTCGCTTCGACGAGGAGCACTGGATCGCCGAGCTGCGCGGGCGCGATCCCTCGCTGCTGATGCTGATGTTCGGCGCCAACGAGGGACACAACGAGCAGCTCCCGCTGGGCGGATATCGGGAGGAGCTGGCCGATCTTCTGGAACTGCTGAGAGGGGAGCTGCCCGACACGGCCTGCCTGGTGATCGGGCCGCTAGACCAGGCCAATCGCCTGCCAGGCGGGCGCTTTTCCTCCAGGCGCATGCCGCTCAAGCTGTCGAGGGCGCAGCGCGAGGTGGCGCTGGAGCGGGGCTGCGCCTTCTTCGACACCCGCCGGGCGATGGGGGGCGACGGCTCGATGGGCAGGTGGTTCCAAAGCGGACTGGGAGGCGGCGACCTGGTCCACCCCACCGAGAGGGGAGCCCGCAAGATCGGCAACTGGATCGCCGAGGCCCTCCTGTACGGCTACCAGCGCTACCTGGCGGATCGACGGGACGCGGGCGCGGAAGGATGAGCGGGGCGCGGCGGCCCGTCAGGTGCCGGTGCCCGAGCGGCCCGGGACGATGATGTAGACCGGGCGCGAGTCGAGCTGCGTTCCCTCTCCGGTGACGTTGATCACGGCCTCGAAGAGGGTCACCTCGGTGGTGGTCGGCTGGTAGATGTCGTTGTAGAAATCGACGGTGAAGACCAGCAGCGTTCCCGGATCCACGTTGTAGAAGGTGGTCGAATCGAACGAGTCCACTCCATCGGACGGGGAGGCGCTCTGCGGTACGATCGCCTTGATGAACTGGGTGGTGTCGACGCTCTGCGGGTTGGCCACGCTCTCCTGCTCGGTGGTCACCTCCGAGAGAGTCACGTTGGCGGTCAGGTCGAGCACGGCGTCGACCACGGCGTCGCTAAGGCCGTTCCCGTCACTCGATATTTCGAAATTGAACGGATTGTTCTGAGAATCGACCGAGTTGGTGCCGTTCGATACGTCGTTGAAATCTCCGTTTGCTGCGCCGCCGCCCGAGTCGATGCCGATGAACTTGGCGTTGATGTCGTTCATCGCCGCGATTGCCTCGGAAAGGGAGTGCCACGGCGGGTTGCTGATGAACGACTCGTCGGTGCACATGATGTAGACCGGCAAGGCGACGTTGCGGAAGCAGGCGCCGCCCACCGAGCCCAACTCCGACGAGCAGTCGGCCGCGGGCGCCAGGTAGCCGTCGTAGTCGTAGCTGTCTCCGGTGCTGACCTGCCAGAGGGCATTCGAGTGAATCTCGTCGGCTCCCCCACAGGTGGAAATCGTGTTGACCGCCGATTGCACGGCGCTTTCGTTGGTTGTGATCATCTGGGTCAACTCGTACGCGTCTTCGGGGTCGTCCATCGTGCCGAACTTGTTGAGACCGAAAGCGGCATTGGGCATAGCGGCGGTGACGCCGTCGATGATCACGTTGTTGATTCCGCTCTTGAGGTTGTCGTGCTCGCCGCTCATCGAGCCGGACAAATCGACCATGATCAGCACGTCGGCGTACTGGATGTCGGTGTTGAACTCCAGGTCCTGGTACTCGTGGTCCGGGGCCTCGTAGGGCAGGATCACGTAGAAAACCTCGGGTGGCAGCATCGAGGCGGGGTCGTTGGGATCCGAGCCGTAGGCCACCTCGACCAGGTCGGTGTAGCCGTCGCCGTCGGTGTCGGGGTCGGTCGGATCCGTGCCGAGCGCGACCTCCTCGGAGTCCGCCAGCCCGTCGTTGTCCGAGTCCAGGTCCAGGTAGTCCGGGGTGCCGTCCTCGTCCGAGTCCTGCGGCGTCTCCGGATTGTCTCCGGCCTCCTCGGAGTCGGGAATACCATCGCCGTCGGAATCCTCGTCCAGGTAATTGGGTATGCCGTCCTCATCGGCGTCGTTCGTCCCCTCGACACCGTTGGGGATTCCGTCGCCGTCCTCGTCCTCGTCCGCCCACTGGCTGTAGGTATCGGTATCGGCATCGGTATCGGTATCCGTATCCGTATCGGTGTCGGTATCCGTGTCCGTGTCCGTATCCGTGTCGGCGTCAGTGTCGGCGTCGGAATCGGCGTCGGTGTCCGTGTCGACATCGGTATCCGTGTCGGTGTCGGTGTCGGTATCCGTGTCTGCATCGGTGTCGGTGTCGGAATCAGTGTCCGTGTCCGCGTCCGAATCTCCGTCGGAGTCCGCGTCGGCATCGGAATCGGCGTCTGCGTCGGAATCAGCGTCCGAGTCTCCGTCGGCATCGGAATCCACGTCGGCATCAATTCCAGACATGTCAGACGATCCTTCCTCGGAGCAGGCGATCGACAAAACGAGCAGTCCGGCCGACAGGCAAAGCAACGCAAAGCGCATAGGTTCCTCCTCGGGGCAAAAACGCTCCCCAGTGTTCCAGTGTGCTCTCGAGTTTGATTATACATTCAAATTGATTTTTGTGGATCATTATTCTGTGCAGGAGCCCGGTCGATTTCGCGCGGGTCTCGGATTGTGACTTTTTCGGCTCGTTCCACTATAGTCCCCGCCATGCGCGTCGAGTGCGATTTTTTGGTCATCGGCACGGGCGTGGCCGGTCTCACCTTTGCCCGCAAGGTCGCCGGCAAGGGGCGGGTGCTCCTGCTGACCAAGCTGGAGGCGGAGCAGTCGGCCACCAACCACGCGCAGGGCGGCGTCGCTTCGGTGCTCGACGTCGAGGACAGCTTCGAGGCTCACGTCGAGGACACGCTCCGGGCCGGGCGCGGTCTGTGCCGCCGGGAGGTGGTCGATCTCTGCGTCCGCGAGGGCCCCGCGCAGATTCGCGAGCTGCAGGAGCTGGGAGCCAGCTTCACCACGCAGTCCGCCAGGCCCGACCGGCTCGATCTGGGCCGCGAGGGCGGGCACTCCGCGCGGCGGATCGTTCACGCGGCGGACGCGACCGGCAGGGAGCTGATTCGCGCCCTGCTCGATACTGTCCGAAAGCTCGAGGACGTCGAGATCCTCGAGCACCACATGGCGGTCAACCTGATCGTTCCGCGGCACAAGCGCTCCGACCGGGTCTGCAAGGGGGCGCACGTGCTGGACAAGCGGACCGGAGAGATACACACGGTGCTGGCTCCGGTCACGGTGCTGGCCACCGGCGGGGCGGGCAAGGTCTACCTCTACACCTCCAATCCGGACACCGCGACCGGCGACGGAATCGCGATGGGCTTCAGGGTGGGCGCTCAGGTTGCCAACATGGAGTTCTTCCAGTTCCACCCGACGATTCTCTATCACCCCGAGGCCAAGGAGGGGGTGCTCGTCTCCGAGGCGATGCGGGGAGAGGGGGCGGTGCTGCGCACGCTGGACGGCCGGGAGTTCATGCGCGATCACCACCCGGACGGAGAGTTGGCCCCGCGCGACGTGGTGGCCCGCGCGATCGATTACGAGATGAAGCGCAGCGGCGACGACCACGTGTATCTCGACGTCACCCACCTCGATCGGGAATTCTTGCTGGATCGCTTTCCCAACATCCACCAGAGCTGCCTGGAGTTCGGGGTGGACATGACGCGCGAGCCGATTCCGGTCGTGCCGGCGGCCCATTTCAGCTGCGGCGGGCTATCGACCGACAGCTGGGGGCGCACCTCGGTGCCGGGACTGCTGGCGATCGGCGAGACGGCCTGCACGGGGCTGCACGGAGCCAATCGCCTGGCTTCCAACTCGCTGCTGGAGGGGCTCGTCTTCGCTCAGCGCGCCGCGTTGGTCGCTCCGGAAATTCCGCATCCGAGCTACGACGAGGTCTGGGACTGGGAGGTGGGCGGCGCGGTGCCCAGCGAGGAGTCGGTGGTCGTCTCCCAGGAGTGGGACGAGGTGCGCCGCTACATGTGGAACTACGTCGGAATCGTGCGAACCGATCGGCGCCTGAGCCGCGCGGTGCGGCGCAGCGAGCTGACGATCGATGAGATCCGCGAGTACTACTGGCAGTACCACGTGACCGCGGATCTCTTGGAGCTGCGCAACATCGCGGCGGTCGCGGATCTGATCATCCGCTCGGCGGCGCTGCGCAAGGAGAGCCGCGGTCTGCACTACAACCGCGACTATCCCGAGGAGCGGGAGGACCTGGCCGAAGACACGGTGCTGGGGCGGTTCGATATCTGAGGCGCGCCGCTGGCCCGCGGCGCGGCGGGAGATCGAGGAGTCGTGAGCGCGAAACGCCGGGAGATTGTCGAAAGTCGCGTTCGGCGCGCAGCCGCGGCGCTTTTTGCGATCGTGGTTTTCTGCGGCTGCGGCCGTTGCCAGGAGGACCCCGGCTCCGCCCAATCGGATGCAGCGAGCGATGACGCCGCGCCGGGGGAAAGCGCGCGGTCCGGGGAGGAGCGAGATCGGGGCGCCGAGGACTTGCCGGGCTCGATCCGAATCGTCCCGGTCGAGGTCTCAGGCGCCGGCGATCTCGACGAGGAGGGGCGGCGCAGGCTGATGGCGTTGTACCGAGTCTCGCTGCGGGCCGACGAGCTGCTCTGCGCCCGGCGCGGGTCCGAGTACCTGCGCGCGCGCCGGATGCTGGAGCAGATCCTGATCCACATCGAAGCGGTTCCCTCTCGCGTGGCGCCCAAGATACGAACTTTTGCGAAGCGGTTTTTCGCCTTCCACTGCGGCCGCGATCCGCTGGACGGACGGCCCGTCTCTCCGCGCTTCATTCCCGGGGAGCTGGCCGCGGCGGCCCAGGCCGCGTTGCGCGCCGGAGCCGAGATGCCGACCGAGGACCTGCCGGGAAAGAGCCTCGCGGCGGATCAGCTCCAGGAGCTCGAGGCGCTGCTGGAGGCGGTGCGGCCGGTGATCTTTCCCCGGCGCGAGGACGTCGCGCCGGACGCGGGAGATCGGGACGCCGGAGCCAGGGACTCGGGAGCGGTGCCGGACGCCGACGAGGGGCCGTCGGGGGGTGGGATCGTGGCGCTTTTGCGAATCTCGAGGGAGGCCGGGATCGAGACGGCGCCGTTTTCCGCCGGCGAGCGGCGCGTTCAGTACCTGCGTTCCGCCGCGGGTCAACCCGGAGAGCCGAGCGCGATCATGGGTTTTCGCCGCGGCGGGATCGAGGGTTTCGGCGCGCTGGTGGTGATCCCGGACGAGAAAGCGGGCGAGGTCGTCGAGGCGATCGAGCGCGCGGCACCGGAGCTGCGAGCGCGCATCTCCCGCCTGGGGGCGCCGCGGACTCCGCGGGGAAGAGCTCGGCCGCGGACGGTGCGCGCCGTGCAGCTGGTCGACGCGGGCGGCTCCTGGGGGCCGCTGCTTCACGCTCGCGCTTTGGCGCCGAGCAGGGGTGTGACCATCGAAGAGCCGTCCAGCGGGGATCTGTGGATTTTGCTCAACGTCTCCGCCGCGCTGGATCGGGCGGTCGGCGCCGATCTGGTCCGCGCCCTGTCCGCCGACACCGCCGTGGCGGAACGGAGACTGCGCTGCCGGCGGCGAAGCGTTGCGGCGCGCCGCGTTCTGCGCGAGCTGATCGGGCGCGGCACGGACGGGACCGAGCAGCGGGCGCCAGGATTCCTCGAGAACAGGCTGGGCGGTCTCGCGCCGGTCATCGACGAGCTGCGGGCCGACCTGGCGGCGCTGTACGTAGCGCTGGATCCGGAGCTGGCGGACGGCCCGATCTTTGGAGGAGAGGAGTGCGCCCGGGCGCTGTGCGAAGACTACGTCGCCTCTCCGCTGGAGTGGCTGGCGCTCTCGCAAGGAGAGGATTCCGATCCCGAGCAGCGGGCCGCGATCGCCGCGGTGCGGGGGTTCGTGCAAAGAGGAGCAGTGGAAATGGTGACCCGCCCGGACGGGATCGGGACACTGGAGGTGAAGGGGCACGACGAGCTGCGCGAGGCGGTCGAGGAGATGCTGACAGAGGTGCGGAGCATTCGCGCGCAAGGAGATCGAAAGCGAGCCGAGCGACTGTTGGAGACCGGAGCGCCGGCCGCCTGGAAAAAGGCAGCCCGGCTTGCGGCCGGACGGATCGATCCGCCGCGGCGGATCGGATACCTGTTTCCGGTCCCGGCCCGAGGCGATCCCCTGCGTTTCGATCGGTCCGGCGGGTTGCTGGAGCGCGAGCTGGCACGGGCGGCCGCGCGGTCGCGGTGGACCGAGATTCCGCCCGCGGGCGAACGACGATAGGTTTCGCCGATGGGATCCCGAATACGGTGTGGCATCGAGCCGATATTCGGGATAAGATGCCGCCGCTATCACAAAGGGGCGCAGGCAAGAGAGGAGCAAACGGATGACTAGGACCACCGGTGCGGTTTCATTCGCCTGTGCGGCCGTCGCGGTCGTGCTGCTGGCGGCCGGCGTCGCGGCGGCGCAGGAGGAAGGCGAGCAGGAGAGACCCAAGAGGATGAAGGACAGGATGGATCTGGTCGAAGAGCAGGTCGACGAGCTCCGCTACCAGGTCGGCGAGCTGATCGGGCAGGAGCAGCCCGATGCGATCCGCTCGCGGCTGGATCAGCTGCAAGACAACATCGACGCACTGATTCGCGACATCCAGGATCTGCGCGTCCAGGCCGACGAGGGGGCCGCGGCCGCCGACGAGCGGGACTCGCGCCTCGACGCGATGGCCGAGGAGGTGGAGTCCCTGTGGAGCGACGTGGATGCGATCGAGGAGCAGGTCTCCGAGATCGAAGAGCGCGAGGTGGCCGGCTACGACGAAGGGTTTTTCGTCCAGTCCAAGGACGGCAGGCACCGGCTGGTGATCGGCGGATACGCCCGACCGTACTACAGGCTGGGTTTTCAGAAGGGCTGGGACCGCAACCCGGACGGTACGCTCTACTACGACCCGGAGACGATGGAGGCCTCGGGCGGAGACCTTGAAACCAAGACCAACGAGTTCGGGCTGGCCAGCGGGCGCCTGGTGTTCGATGCCACCGTTTTCGAGAAGGTGAAGTTCCGCGCCGAGCTGGATTACAGCACGCTGCACGGGCAGGTGGAGTACCCGCTCAACGCCAACCTGCCCACCGCGGTCGACTACCACCACCTGGAGATCGAGGAGCACGCGCTGACGCTCTACGAGATCTACGGCGAGTTGGCCCTGATGGACGAGCTGCGGCTGCGCGCCGGCCAGTACGTGGTCGGGTTCGACCGCGAGGCGATGTTCGAGGATCGCGGGCTGACCTTCTCCTCGCGCTCGCTGATGACGCGCAGCTATCCGCGCTGGGGAGAGAACATGGCGGCCGACGCGCTGACCTACCACTGGGACTACGAGATGCAGCGCGGCTCCAGCTTCCACTACGATCGCGGGTTCCAGGTCGACGGCTCGATCTGGAACGGGATGTTCAAGTACGCCGTGGGCGCCTACAACGGCGGGGGGCCCAACGTGGGCAACGACAACCGCGACGTGATGGTAACGACGCGGATCGCTTCCGACTTCCTGGGCCCGATGACGCCCGGGATGTCCGACCTGGAGGCGGTCTCCGATCCGCTGCTCAGCGTGGGCGCGGCGTTCGCCTACGATCTGCCCGAGCACCGCGACCCGGTCGACCCGCAGCGCACCTACAACTCCGAGGACCTGAACGTGGCCGGCGATCTGCACGCCAAGTGGATGGGCGCCTCGCTGCTGGCCTCGGTTTTCTACCGCAGAACGGATCACGGGGCGGTCTTCGAAGACAACTCCAAGGTCGGCTCGCTCGGTTTCTCCGGACAGCTCGCCTACTTCAACGAGATGACGGGCCTCGAGCCGGCTTTCCGCTACTCGTTCTACGACGCCGACATCGAGCGCAAGCTCGATCACATCCACGAGATGACGGGAGCGCTGGGCTACCATCCGTTCCCCGGGCATCTCAAGCTGCTGCTCGAGTGGCGCGGCCTGTTCGCGGCCGACAAGGAGCAGAGCTACATGGCACCCTGGGGGGTCTGGTACGATGATCACCACGAGCTGACCCTGATGGCCCAGGTGAGCTTCTAGCCGAGATGCTGCGATTTCGAGCCGGGATCGGCCGCGTGTTTTTCGCGGTCGTGGCGGTCCTGGATCTCTCCTGCGGCTCGGACGACGAACGAAGCGGGAAGCGGCGGGAAGAAGCGAGCCGCGCCGTCGAGCTGGAGCGCACCGACCTGAGCGTGACGGGAGGCCTGGACGCGGGTGTCGATCCGGCCGGGTTCCGGCGGGCGGTGAAAAAGGCGATCGGTGATTCGCTCGCCATCCCCGAGCCGTACGCAAAGGGACGGCTGTCGGTGGTCGGCCTGCTCGAGCCGGCCGCGGGCCGCGAAGGGCAGGGCGAAGTCGTGATCGAGGCCCGATTGCGCGCCGACGGCCTCGAGGCTCCGGTCACCGCGGCCGTGGCGGCCGAGGGGTCGGCCTCGAACCCGTCGCAGGCGCGGGAGCTGGTAAAAAAGACTCTGCGCGACCTGTCGCGAGCGGTGCGCGAGATGCTGTCTCTGCTGGACGGCGGGCCGGAAGACTGGATTCGCGGCCTGGACTCGCCCGAGCCCGACTTGCAGATCCTGGCATCGCGCCTGCTCGCCGACGAGCGGGTCAAAGAGGCGGTGCCGGCGCTGGGCGAGATGGCGGCCGATCCCCGCCCCCACGTGGCCGAGGCCGCGGCCGAGGCGCTGGGCCGGATCGGCGAGGAGTCGGCGGTGCCGCTCCTGATCGATTCGATCCGCCGCGGCGATCTGCGCAGCGAGGTGCGCGCCGTCGAGGCGCTGGCCCGGATCGGCGGAGACGAGGCAGAGGCCTACCTGGAGATGGTGGCCGGAGGGCACCAGGTCGAAGAGGTGCGCCGGATCGCGCGCGACGCGCTGCAGAGGCTGCGAAACAGGCAGTCTCGATGAGCAAGCTCGCGGCGTTCGCTCTTCTCGTTGGTAAAATCACATGAACTCTACTTTACTCATGCGCAAAATAGAGTTATGTTGATTTTGCCATGGCAGGGGAGAAACTCGAACGCTACCTTGAAAAACCGACCCGAAACGACCTGAAGGATCGCATGGTCTTCATCGGCGGACCGCGGCAGGTGGGCAAGACCACTCTGGCCCTCTCTTTGCTGGACGACCCGAGCCCGCACCACCCCGCCTACCTGAACTGGGATGATCCGCGTGCCCGCGCTTCGATGCTCGAGGGGAACCTACCGCCGGACCAGCCGCTCGTAGTGCTCGACGAGATTCACAAGTTCTCCCGCTGGCGCAGTCTGGTGAAAGGCTTTTACGACACGAGCCGAGACCGGCGATCGTTCCTGATCACGGGCTCGGCCCGGCTCGATTTGTACAGCCGCGGCGGCGACTCACTCCAGGGTCGCTACCACTATCACCGCCTGCACCCGTTCACCCTCACCGAGATCGGCGGCTCGGGCACCGCGGACCTCGAGGCTTTGCTTCGCTTCGGCGGGTTTCCCGAGCCATTGCTCCGCGCGGACTCGCGCTTCTGGCGACGCTGGCAGCGCGAGCGACTCCAGCGGGTGATCTACGACGACATCCGTGATCTGGAGCACGTACGCGAGATCAGTCTGCTCGAGGTGCTCGCCGAGGAGCTTCCTGCGCGGGTCGGGTCGCCGTTGTCGATCAAGAACCTCGCCGAGCTTCTGCAGGTCGCGCACGAGACCGCTGCTCGTTGGGTCGAGATCTTCGAAAGAATGTACCACTGCTTCAGGCTGCCGCCCTTCGGCGGCAAGCGCATCCGGGCCGTCAAGAAGGAGCAGAAGCTCTACCTCTGGGACTGGTCGTTGGTTCCCGAAACCGGACCCCGATTCGAGAACCTGGTGGCCTCGCACCTGCTGAAGTACTGCCACTTCGTCGAGGACACCGAAGGCCACCGGATGGAGCTGCGCTTCCTGCGCGACACCGACCGCCGGGAGATCGATTTCGTCGTGCTCCGGGACCGCGAGCCAGAGTTGGCGGTGGAGTGCAAGACCGGGCACCGCGCCGTCAGCCCAGCGATCCTCTACTTTCGCGAGCGGACACGGATACCACGATTCTACCAAGTTCACCTCGCGGACGCGGATTTTGAACGCCACGGTGTACGCGTCCTGCCGTTTGATCGGTTCGCCACCGAGGTGGGCCTGGTCTGACCCGAGTTTGCCGAGCTCGACAGCCTCCCCGTCACCTGCTTCGAGCCTTTTCCTGATCGATTAGATCCGCCGCGGCGCGCTGCAGAGGCTGCGCAACAACCCGTAGGTGGAAACCTTTTGACAACCCCAGTGGCGGCCGTGGTAATGAGAAACTCGTCGCTCGTGAAAAAGGGCCGTTGCGGCTCGCTCGCTAGGAGGCATTGGAGATGAGCAAGGTGGATCTCGACTGGAAGAACCTGGGCTTCGGTTACCGCAAGACGGACTGCAACATTCGCTACACCTGGCGCGATGGCGCCTGGAGCGAGGGAAAGCTCGTCGAGGACGAGATCATCCCGATGCACATGGCGGCCACCTGCCTGCACTACGGGCAGGAGGCCTTCGAGGGGCTCAAGGTCTTCGAGCAGAAGGACGGGCGCATCGTCGCCTTCCGCCTCGAGGAGAATGCCAAGCGGCTGGCTCGCTCGTGCAGCAAGATCTTCATGGAGCCGGTGCCGGAGGAGATGTTCATCGAAGCCGTGTTCAAGGTGGTCGACGCCAACCGCCACTTCGTGCCGCCCTACGGAACCGGGGGCAGCCTCTACGTGCGGCCGCTGATGCTCGGCACCGGTCCCCAGGTGGGGGTCAAGCCGGCCGGCGAGTACCTGTTCGTCGTGTTCGTAACGCCGGTGGGGCCGTACTTCAAAAGCGGGTTCAAGCCGATCAAGCTGGTGGTCGAGGAGGAGTACGATCGCGCTGCTCCCAACGGCGTCGGAGACGTCAAGGTCGGCGGGAACTACGCGGCCGGCCTGCGCGCCAGCTTAAGGGCGCGCGAGAACGGCTACACCGAGGTGCTCTACCTCGACGCGCGTCACAAGAAGTACCTCGACGAGTCGGGACCGGCCAACTTCTTCGGCGTCACCCGGGACGGCCAGTACGTGACGCCCGACAGCGAGTCGATCCTGCCGTCGATCACCAACAAGTCGCTGGTCACGATTGCCGGCGAGATGGGGATGAATCCCCAGCGCCGCCCGGTCGAGGTCGAGGAGATCTTCGATTTCGTCGACGCCGGCTGCTGCGGGACCGCGGCGGTGATCACTCCGGTCGGATCGATCACCTACGGCGATCGCAAGGCCGTCTACGTCGAGGGGGACGAGCCGGGCGAGCACTGCAAGCGGCTCTACGACAAGCTGACCGGAATCCAGCTCGGCACCGAGCCAGACGAGCACGGCTGGATTCGCGAGATTCCCGCCGGCTGATTCACTCGGGCCGCTCCAGCACCTCGATTCGCACCTCGATCACCCCGCTTTCGATCATGTCGATCCGCTCGGCCGCGGCGCGCGAGAGATCGATGACGCGGCTGCTGTCGCCGAACGGGCCGCGGTCGTTGATCTCGACTTGCACCGAGCGACGGTTCTCGAGATTGGTCACCCGGACCACGGCGCCGAAAGGCAGCGAGCGATGCGCCGCGGTCAGCGCCTCCTTGTCGTAGGGGACTCCGCTGGCCGTGGAGCGGCCGTGCAGGCTGTCGGAGTAGTAGACGGCCAGACCGGTGTTGTACGAGCCGGGAGCCGAGGAGTGATCGAGGCCGGCCGCACCGCAGGCCGCCAGCGCGAGCGCGGGGATACAGGCGGCAATCTCGCCGATGCTCATGCTCATGTTCGAAAGCTATCAAGAGGATGTGCAGGTTTCCAAAAACCGGTTGACAAAAAATCGCCGCCGGTCTTGAATACAGGCAAACCTCGAAAGGGAAAAAAGGAGGGCAAGCATGGGACACGAATGTATCCCCCCCCCCGAATCGCCCTGGGATCACGTGTGATCCGATGGGTGTCGTCGCTCTTCGCGAGCATCTTGCTGGTCGCGTGTGAGAGTGGAATGATCGAGCCTGCGGCCGGACCGGACACGGCCTCGCTGCTCGACGCGGAGACCGATCCGGGTGTCTCGGAGCTGCCATGAGCGTTTCCAAGCGAGACATGTGGATCGCCTGGGCGGTGCTCGCACTGCTCTCGATGCCTGCGGCGTGCAACACGGGCTCGCCGCCGGCGGCGGGGGACGGCGGGTCGGACGCGGACGCCGATTCAGACGCCGACTCAGACAGCGACTCCGACACGGACTCGGACACGGATACCGACA
>JAWOBP010000189.1:0-11775 GCA_046484285.1 Polyangia bacterium | reverse complement strand
GTGACCCCGACCGCGCTGAGGCACGGTGGAGCCGTGACGATCACGGGGAGGTTCTGAGCGATGAGAGCGCTGGCGATCCTGACCACAGCAACCCTGCTGGCCGCGTGCAGCCTGGTCAACAGCTTCGACGACTACAGCTTCGAAGGGGATGCCGGAGGAGACGACACCGGCACGGACGGAGACTCGGACGGAGACTCGGACGGGGATTCCGACACCGACACCGACACCGACACCGACACCGACACGGACACCGACACGGACACGGACACCGACACGGACACGGACACGGACACGGACACGGACACCGACACCGACACGGACACCGACACCGACACGGACACGGACACGGACACGGACACGGACACCGACACGGACACGGACACGGACACCGACACCGACACGGACACGGACACGGACACGGACACCGACACGGACACGGACACGGACACGGACACCGACACCGACACGGACACGGACACGGACACGGACACGGACACCGACACGGACACGGACACCGACACGGATACCGACACCGACATCCCGTGCACGGACGATGGGCCGTGCTCGGGGCTCGGGATGGTCTGCAACGAGAACTGGGGTATCTGCGTGGTTTCGAGCTGCGCCGGCCAGGACGACTTCACCCCGTGCGAGACGGTGACGGCGCCGGATCGCTCCTTTGACATCTGCGTGGAAGAGGCCTGCGTCTCTCCGGGCTGCGGCGACGGTACGTGCAACGCGCCCGGGCCGCACTTCCCGCTGGCCGACACCAACCAGCGGCTCTGTTACGACAACGAGAACGAGATGACGTGCACGACCTTTCCGTGCAACGCGGACGGGTCGCCCGAATTCTGCGGGCAGGACGCCCAGTACGGGTGGGACGTGTCCCACGACGCGACCGAGCGCTACACCCGCGACCTGTCCGTGGCCGGCGAGCCGGTGGTATTGGACAACGTCACCGGCCTGGTCTGGCAGGGTTGCGCCTACGGAAACACCGGAGACGGCTGCACCCACGGCGCCGCGACCAACGCCGTCTGGTCCACTCAGCTAGCCAACTGCGAAGGGCTGGACTGGGGGGGCCACACAGACTGGCGACTGCCCGACCGGTACGAGTTGGAGAGCCTGGTGGACTATGGCGAGGCTTCGAGTCCGATGATCGATTCGGGCGCCTTTCCGGGCACGCCGAGCGCTTATTTCTGGTCGTCGTCGTCTCGCGCGGCCGACGCGTCAAACGCGTGGAATGTGAACTTCTACTACGGCTACGTGAGCTACTACAGCAAGACGAACCCCTACAAAGCTCGCTGTGTACGGGGCGGACCGACTCCCCAGCCGGCGCAGTTTACCCGGGACACGTCCGCCTCGGGCCAGCCCACGGTGCCGGACAGCCGGACCGGCCTCGAGTGGCAGGGCTGCGCGCGGGGCCTGAGCGGCGACGCCTGCGGCAGCGGGAGCGCGACGAGCATGACCTGGCAGGAGGCGCTCGACTACTGCGAGGAGCTGTCGTGGGGCGGCGACTCGGACTGGCGATTGCCGAGCATCAGCGAGCTTCAGAGCCTGGTGGACAACCGGAAGACTTCGGGACCATTCATCGACGAGGCGGCGTTTCCGACAACGCCGTCTGCCCGGTTCTGGTCGTCGTCGTCTCGCGCGGCCAACCCGGCCCGCGCGTGGTACGTGAACTTCAACGCCGGCTACGTGGACGGCAATGACAAGACAAACGACTACTTCACTAGCTGTGTCAGAGACCATTGACCGTTCCAGCCTGTTTCTCCGGCGCTCCGGTCAGAGACCATTGACCGTTCCAGCCTGTTCCGCCGGCGCTCCGGTTCGGAACGGACCGTGATCTCGGCCCCTCGTCCACGTCCGGCGGCTCGAGCTTGGACTCGACCTCGACTACGATCGCGTCGGTTTCGTTGACCACGAGCAGGTCGACCCGGGCCGCGAGCCCGTTCCGCTCGTGCTCGGTTTGATGTGAATCTCGACAGGTATATATTGCTTTTCTCAGAACCTCGGGAGGTCCGAGATGAACGGTCTCGTTTTTCTGGGCGCGGGCGTGGTCTTTCTCCTGCTCGGCTACCTGACCTACGGCGCCTTCATCGCGCGCAAGCTCGGCGTCAGCGACGCCAACCGGACCCCGGCCCACACGATGGGCGACGGAGTCGACTACGTTCCGGCCCGCAA
The DNA here is from genome assembly GCA_046484285.1 of Polyangia bacterium. Lineage (GTDB taxonomy): Bacteria > Myxococcota_A > Polyangia > JAAYKL01 > JAAYKL01 > CAZHCG01. Next base: position 9,597 of record JAWOBP010000189.1, on the reverse strand, counting down.
GCCGATCCTGCTCGGGCACCACTTCGCCTCGATCGCGGGAGCGGCGCCGATCATCGGCCCGGTGCTCGCCGCCCAGTTCGGCTGGGCTCCGGTCTTCGTCTGGATTCTGCTGGGAGGCGTGTTCCTCGGCGCCGTGCACGACCTCGCGTCGCTGGTCGCCTCGGTTCGTCACGAGGGGCGCTCGATCGGGATGATCATCGAGCGCTACCTGGGGTCGCTGGGCAAGGTGCTTTTCTTGCTGTTCGCCTGGGCCACGCTGGTTCTGGTGATCGCCGTTTTCACGCTGGTCGTCTCCACCACCTTCGTCAAGACCCCGGAGGTGGCGAGCGCCTCGATCCTGTTCATCGCGCTGGCGATCGGGTTCGGGCTGGCGGTCTACCGCACCAAGGTCAATTTCGTGCTGGCCTCGATCGTCGGCGTGATCCTGCTGCTGGGCTGCCTCTGGGTCGGAGTGCTGGCCCCGTTCCCGGATTTTCTCGGCGGCGCGGACGAGATGAGGCTCTTTTGGCAGATCGTCCTGGTCGGCTACATCTTCGTCGCCTCGGTCACCCCGGTAAACATCCTGCTGCAGCCCCGCGACTACCTCAACTCGTTTCTCCTCTACGGCGTCCTGCTCGTCTCGCTGCTGGCGGTGATCGTCGATCCTCCCGCGATCCGCGGAGAGGCGTTCATCGCCTTCGAGGTCGAGGGAATGGGATCGATCTTTCCGATCCTGTTCGTGACCGTGGCCTGCGGAGCCATCTCCGGGTTCCACTCGATGGTCGCCTCCGGAACCACGGCCAAGCAGCTGGACAAGGAGTCGGACGCCCGCGCCATCGGCTACGGGGGAATGCTGATCGAATCGACCCTGGCGCTGCTGGCGTTGCTGACCGCCGTGATCGTCTCGCAGGAGGAGTACGTCGACCGCCTGGTGGTGCAGGGCAAGGCCAACCCGGTCCACGTCTTCTCGGTGGGGGTCGCCACCCTGCTCGAGGCGTTGCGCATTCCGCGCGAGCTGGGAGAGGGGTTCGCGGGGCTGGCCGTCTCGGCGTTCGCGCTCACCTCCCTGGACACGGCGACCCGCCTGGGGCGTTTTTCCGCGCAGGAGCTGTTCATGAAAAGCGGCCGGCCCCGCGAAGAGCAGAGCGTCGTGGTGCGCAACCGCTTCGCGGCCACGTTGGTCACGGTTCTGGCCGGAGGGCTGCTCCTGTTCTCGGGCAAGACGATGGACCTGTGGCGCATCTTCGGCTCGGCCAACCAGCTGCTCGCCGCGCTGGCCCTGATGGCGGCCACGGTCTGGCTGGCCTCGCGCAAGCAGCAGCGATGGTTCACGCTGATTCCGATGATCTTCATGTACATCGTGGCGCTCTCGGCGCTGGTCAGCCTGATGTGGGAGATCGCGCACGCCGAGGAGCCCAAGTGGGTTCTGGCCGTGCTGGTGGTCCTGCTCTTCCTTCTCGCGCTGCTGCTGGCCTACAGCTTCGTGCGCCACCAGCTGAGGGGAGCCGGGCGCGAGGCCTGAGACCCCGCGCCGGGCGAGGGCCGGTTCGGATTTCACCTCGCGGCTGGAATCTGCTACCAATTTCCACTCATGAAGCTCGTGATCCAGATCCCGTGCCTGGACGAGGCGCGGACCCTGCCGGCCACGCTCGCGGCGCTGCCCCGCGAGGTGGAGGGCTTCGACGAGGTGGAGCTGCTGGTCGTCGACGACGGGTCGAGCGACGGCACGGCCCGCGTGGCCCGCGAGAACGGCGTGCGCAACGTGGTGCGCTTCGCGGGCAACCGGGGGCTGGCGCGCGCCTTCGAGGCCGGCCTCGACGCTGCGCTGCGCATGGGCGCTGACGTGATCGTCAATACCGACGCCGACAACCAGTACGACGCCGGCTGCATCCCCGAACTCGTGCGCCCGATTCTCGAGGGACGCGCCGAGATGGTGGTCGGCGATCGCCAGGTGGACAGCGTCGAGGACTTCTCGGCGACCAAGAAGAGCTTGCAGCGCTTCGGCTCCTGGGTCGTGCGCCGCGCCTCGGACCTCGACGTGCCGGACGCCACCTCGGGCTTCCGCGCCCTGTCGCGCCAGGCAGCGCTGGCGCTGACCGTGACCAGCGACTTCACCTACACGCTGGAGACGCTGATCCAGGCCGGGGCCTCGCGCCTCGCGGTGGAGGCCGTGCCGGTGCGCACCAATCCCAAGACGCGCGAGTCGCGCCTCTTCGGCGGAACCTGGTCCTACGTGCGGCGCTCGATGGGCACGATCGTGCGCATCTACACGATGTACCACCCGCTGCGCACCTTTCTCGCGCTGGCGCTGCTGTTCCTGCTGGGCGGGCTGGTCGCCGGCGGCCGCTTCTTGTACTTCTTTTTCACCACCGAGGGACCGACCGGTCACACCCAGTCGTTGATCCTCGCGGCGATCATGGTGCTGGCCGCCTTCCAGATCGCGCTGTTCGGCATGATCGCCGACCTGGTGGGCGCCAACCGCAAGCTGCTCGAGGGTGTCTCCAGGCGCGTGCGCCGCATCGAGTCCGAGCCGGCGCAATCGGAACGAGAGACGACCGGCGAGCAGGGTGAATGAGCGGAGAGCAGAGAGCGCGGCGGCCGCCGGTCAAGGCGCTCCGCGTCGCCGCCGGAGCCGCCTTCACCGCCTGGGTGGCCTGGCTTGCGATCGGACATCTCGACGCCGGGGAGCTGGGCGACGTCTTTTCCGAGGTCCGCCTCGGGCCGCTGCTGGCGGCGCTGCTCGTCTACGCGGTTGCGACCGGGCTGCGTGCGGTTCGCTTTTGGCTCTCGGGAGCCCGGGCCGAGCCGAGGGAGCTGTTCGGCATCGCGGCGGCCCACGCCGCGTTGCTGCGGGTCATGCCGCTGCGCTCCGGCGAGCTGGCCTACGGCCTGCTGCTGCGGCGCGCCGGCGGCGGCGGCTTCGGCGAGGGGATGGCGGCGCTCGTTTTGCTGAGAGTTCTCGATCTGGCCGCGCTGCTGCCGCTGGCCGCGGCGGTGATCGCCTTCGGACCGCTGGGCGTCGGCGGTGGCGGCGCGGTCGCGATCCTCGCGGTCGCGGCCGCGGCCTGCGCCGCGCTGTTTTTCGCGGTCGGTCCGATTTCCCGCTGTCTCGCCGAGCGCTTCGCGCCGGGCGAAGAGAGATCTCTCGGCCGCGCGGGCCGGGCGCTGGCGCTGGTGGCGCGGGCCTACGACATTCCGCTGCGACGCAAGCTGGAGCTGGTCGCCTCCACGATCGCGATCTGGGGCCTGATCGCGCTGTGGTTCCACCTGCTGTTGGGCGCCGTCGGTCAACCGCTCGACCCGGTCGAGGGGATCTCGGTCGCGGTGCTGGGCATGGTCGGCTCCGCGCTGCCGCTGTCGCTGATCGGCAGCTTCGGACCGATGGAGAGCGGCTTCGCGCTGGGGCTGATTGCGCTGGGCAGGCCGGACGGAGCCGCGGCCGCGGCCGCACTGGGAGTCTCGGCGCTGAGCCTGCTGATCAACTGGGCGCTGGGGCTGCCCGCCTTGGGCTGGTTGTCGTATCGTCGCGCGCCGGACGGAGCGCTGCAAAGGCGTCTGCTGCGCGCCGCGGGAGTCGCCGGCTTCGCGGTTGCCGGAGCGCTGCTGCTGCTGGCCAGGATCCGTTACGGCTTCGAGACCAACGACCAGGTGCAGTACTTCCTGCTGCCCTACCGGGAGATCTTCGACTCCTTCTGCCCGGGAGACTGGTTCACCTGGGGTACCACCCACTACCACGTTTCCTTTTCCTGGCTGATCCGCGGGTTGCACGCGCTGCTCGGCGCCGGGCTGTTTCCCGCCGGCGTGCTCGCCGTCCACCTCGCCGCGCTGGCCGGGGTCTCCGCCGGGCTGCTCGCTTTGGCCCGCGCCAACGGCTGGAGCTGGATCGCGGCCGCAGTCGCGCTGCTGATCACAGCTTTCGTCCGCCACGAGGGGATCGCCGGAGCGCTGGTCAGCCACGGCCTGCTGCTTCCGGCCGACATGGCGCTCGCGCCGCTGCTGCTCGGGCTGGCCGCCTGGCTGAGCAGGAGGCCTCTCGCAGCCGGCTTGTGGCTGGGGCTGTCCGGTCTGCTGCACGCCAACTTCGCGGTGCTCGGCCCGGCGTTGATCGCGCTGCCCGAGGGCTGGCGCCTGCTGCGAGGGAGAGACTGGCGGTCCTCGCTGGCGCTGGCCGGCGGCTACCTGGCGCTGGCCTGGCCGACGCTCTGGATCGCAGCCGGCTCCTTTCTGGCCTCGGACTCGGCACCGGGGGCGGTCGATATCATGTTCCGCATCCGCTCGCCCCACCACTACGATCCGCAACTGCTCGGCCCGCTGGCGCCGTGGTGGCCGCTCGTGCTGGGCGTGAGCGGGCTGACCGCCTGGGCGGCGAGGGATCGCTCCGCGCCCGAGCGCGACAGTTTGCGCCTGATCGGAGCGATGGCGGCCTGGCAGCTGGTCGCCGCGATCGGGGCGGCGCTCGAGCTGGCGCCGATCGTGCGGTTGTTCGCCTGGCGGCTCTCGGTTCCGCTGGCGCTGCTGCTGGCGGTCGCCGCGGGAGAGTCGCTGGTGCGCGCCGTGCGCCGCCGCAGCTTCGCGGAGTTGTGCTGGTGGGTCGGCTGCGCCGCGATCGCGGCCGGTTTCGCGGCGCCGGGGCGGATCGAGACAGGGGGCGAGACGCGACTGACGGGCTCGGCCCTGCTCTTGCCTCTGCTGGCACCGGCGGCGATCGCCGGCGCGCTGCTGGCCAGGCGCCGCACGGGATCTCTGCCGGCGGCGATCTCGGCGCTGCTGTCGGCCGTCGTGATCGTCGGAGCGGCCGCGGTTTCGATTCCGGGAGCCGCGGCGGATCGGGGGCGGCATCTGCGCTGGAGCGAAGCGGTCGAATCGTGGTCGAGCTTCCCGCGGCCGCGCGTCGGTCCGCCGCGCGGTCGGATCCCTGCGCTCTACGGCTGGATCCGCGAGCGGGCGCCGGATGGCGCGCTCTTCCTCGCGCCGCCGGGGCTGGACGACTTCCGCCTGCGAACGCGCCGCGGCATCTTCGTGGACTGGAAGTGCTGTCCGATGAAGGGCGACGAGGCGCTGGAGTGGAAGCGGCGCATGCTGGCCGCGATCGGCGCCGATCGTTTTCCGGCCCGCGGCTACAGGTTGGCCGGGGTCGCGGACCGCCTCTTTCTCTCGCGACCACTGGCGGAGTTGGCGGAGCTGGCGCGGCGCGAGGGGCTGACGCACGTGCTGACCAGGCGTTTCTCGGCGGTGGCGGTCGGGCGCGCGGGCCTGGTCAGGCGCGCGACGCGGGGTCGCTGGGCGATCTACGAGGTGCTTTCGGCCGGGGAGTAAGCTGCTCGATGACGTAGGGGGGCTTGCCCTGCACGGTCTCGAAGATCGCGCCGACGTACTCGCCGAGGATGCCGATCAGCAGCAGCTGAACCCCGCCGAGCAACGAGAGCAGGCCGGCCACCGAGGCCCAGCCCTCGACGAACTCGCCCAGCACCAGACGCACCACCAGCACGTAGACCAGGTAGGCCAGCGCCCCGACGCAGGCCAGCGCTCCCAGCAGGGTGGCCAGCCTGAGCGGCTTGATCGAGAAGCGGAGCATCCCCTGGCGGGCCAGCCCGAACATCTTCCCGGTGGTGTACTTGGTGCGCCCGGCGCTGCGGTCGCGCGGCGTGAAGCCCAGGTACTCGGTGCGCAGCCCGGTCCAGGGGACGAAGCCGCGCAGAAACAAAGCGGGGCGCGGATGCGCGCTGATCAGCGCGGCGGCGCGGCGATCGAGCAGGCGGAAGTCGGCCGAGCCGGCGGGAATCGGAGTCGCGGCCAGCCAGGAGAAGAGGCGGTAGAACCCGCGGGAGCTGCCGCCCTTGAGCGCGGCGGTGCCGCCGCTCCGGTCGTCGCGCAGCCCCTGGACCACGATCGCGCCGTCCCGCCAGCGCGCGATCATCTCCGGGATCAGGGAGGGCGGGTGCTGGCCGTCCGCGTCGAGCGTGATCACCGCCTCTCCACGCGCCTCCCGGATGCCTGCCAGCAGCGCCGCCTGGTGGCCGAAGTTGCGCGAGAAGCGCAGGCCGCGCACGCGTGAGTCGCCGTCGGACAGGCGGAGAATCTCGTCCCACGTCCCGTCGCCGCTGCCGTCGTCGACGACGACTATTTCGAAGCTTTCACCCGCCAGCGCTTCGCCTACCTCGCGCACGGTCGCGGGCAGCGCCTCGCGCTCGTCCAGGGCCGGGATCACCACCGAGACGACGGGTTCGTCGCTCGGCGTCCTGCCGGCGGGCTGCTCTCGTTCGCTGGGAACCATGCGATCGCGAACAATATCAGCTGTACCCTTTTTTTCAATTCGCGCCGCGCTTTTGAGCAATCCGCGCTGTAGGGTTTTTCGGAGAGAACCGCTGTGGGTGATCTTGCAGCCGGTGCGGTAACCGACCTCGTCTTTTCTGCCCGGCCGGTCCGAGAAAACGCTTGCGAGCCCATCGCTCGCAAAGTTATCCTGTCGGTAATCAGTCATCCATCCGCGGGGGATGCGGCACCAACTAAGGGCTCGCGCAAGAATAGGTTCGACGCACCAATGACGTATTCAACCGACGAGCGACGCCGCGGGCCGGAACGGATCGGCGGCCGAATGCCGAAGTTATTCGTGCGCGAGCCCTAAGGAGGGAGGCGACGATGCGCGAGGTGAAAAGAGCGTGCTGTTCGTCGCCGACGGTTGGTACGACCAGGAGGACGACATAGAGACGCACCTTCTCGACCTGGGCTATGACGTCATCGTGGCGACGACGAGACGCCGGCCTCGGTCGGCGACGTGCCGGTGATGTGAGCGAAGCGGCCGTGCAGGGGTAAAGAACTTGTAAATCCCCCTGTTTGGGGCCGAAAAGACCGGCTCACCCGCTTCGAGTCGGGGTATCGCGATCAGCCGCCGCCCAGAGTGCTCGATCTCGTCCGCCCTTGCCCCGCGCGTCCGCAGGCGTTATCCCCGTCTGTACGACGAAGCTTTTCGTAGCCACGCAAAGGAGGGCACCCATGGATCCCAAGACCTTCGCCGCGCGCCGCCGCGAGCTGCGCCGCAACGTTCCGGGCGGAGCGATTCTGCTGCTCGGCCACGACGAGGCGCCGCGCAACTACCCGGCAAATCCCTACCCGTTCAGGCAGAACTCCCACTTCCTCTACTACGTGGGAACCGACCTGCCCGGGATGGCGGCGCTGATCGAGCCGGACGGCGAGGTCGTGCTCTACGGCCCGCCCGAGGACCCGGACGACCTGATCTGGCACGGCCCGCACCCGGTGCTGGAGGATCACGCCCGCGCGGCGGGAATCGAGCGCAGCGCCGAATTCCCCAAGCTGGCAAAACGGCTTGCCGAGCTGCGAAAGAGCGACGTGGAGATCCACTTCACCCCGCCCTACCGGGGCGACTCCAGGCTGAAGCTGGCCGAGCTGCTGGACAGCGATCCGCTGCCGATAGGCTCCCGGGCGTCGGCGCCGCTGGCCGGGGCGATCACCGAGCAGCGCTCGCTCAAGTCCGCCGCGGAGCTGGCCGAGATCGAGCGGGCGCTGGCCGTCTCGGCCGAGATGTACGAGGCCGCGATGCGCGCCGCCGCCCCGGGCAGGATGGAGCACGAGGTGCTCGGCGCGATGCAGGGCATCGCCGCGGCGCACGACATGCCCTGGTCGTTCCCGCCGATCTGCACGATCCACGGCGAGGTGCTGCACAACAACGACTACTCGCACCGGATGGAGGCCGGGCAGCTTCTGCTGATCGACAGCGGGGTCGAGGCGCCTCCGGGCTACTACCCGTCGGACATCACGCGCACGATGCCGGTCTCGGGCGAGTTCGACTCGCGGCAGAAGGCGATCTACCAGGTGGTGCTCGACTCGCAGCTGGCCGCGATCGAGGCCGCCTCGCCCCGGCTGTCCAACCGCGAGCTGCACCTGCTGGCCGCGCGCGTGATCGCCTCCGGCCTCACGGAGCTGGGGCTGATGCGCGGAGACGTGGACGAGGCTGTCGCCGCCGGAGCGCACGCGCTGTTCTTCGTGCACGGTCTGGGCCACATGATCGGCGGCGACGTGCACGACATGGAGGACCTGGGCGACGTGGTCGGCTACCCCGAGGGCGAGCAGCGCTCCGGGCAGTTCGGGCTGGCCGCGCTGCGGCTGGCCAAGAAGCTGCGGCCCGGCTTCTGCCTCAGCGTCGAGCCGGGGGTCTACTTCGTGCCCGCGCTGATCGAGCGCTGGAAGGCCGAGAAGAAGCACGAGGCGTTCATCGACTACGCCGAGGTCGAGAAGTACCTCGACTTCGGAGGAGTGCGGATCGAGGACGACATCGCGATCACCGACGACGGCTGCCGGGTCCTGGGCCCGGCCATCCCCAAGCAGATCGGGGAGGTGGAAGGGGCGATGTCGAAGTAGCCGCCCCAAGGCGGCGGCCGCGGGCTCATCTTTTCTTTTTCAGCGCCCGGCGCAGGACGAGCAGCAGGGCGACGACAGCGAGCGCGATCCAGGCGACCGTGGTGTAGCTCTTCAGCAGCCCCAGCAGCCGCTGCCAGTTCGATCCGATTGCAAAGCCCGCGGCGATGATCAGCGAGTTCCAGGCCGCGGCCGAGAGCGCGCCCCAGCCCATGACCTTCCAAAACGGGAGCCGCGCCATCCCGGCCGCGACGAAGAACAGCGCGCGGATTCCGGGCAGAAAGCGGTTGATCGAGATGTAGGCGGCGCCGTGCCGCTCGAAGCGGGCCACGATCGCGTCGGCCCGCAGCCGCGCCCGCAGCCGGCGCCCGGAGAGCCGCTCGACCGGAGTGCGGGCCAGCCGCCGCCCCAGCGCGTAGTCCAGCGAAGCCCCGCCCAGCGAGCCGAGGGTCACCGCCAGGAACACCAGCGGAACCGACCAGCCCGCGGTGGCGGCCAGGAAGGCGCCGAAGAGCGTGACCGTGTCGCCGGGAAAGGGAGGAAAGACGTACTCCACCGCCGAACAGAGCAGCAGCACCCCCAGCCCGGCCGCGCTGGGCCCGGCCGAGAGGAAATCGAGCACCGACTGCAACAGCTCTTCCATCAGGCGGGCAGTATACCACCCGGGCCAGAAAACCGGGCTTGACACCGGACCGCGCCCGCCTAATATCCACCCCCTGACAACACGATCCGGCTTAGCTCAGCTGGTAGAGCGGGTGGCTGTTAACCACTAGGTCGGGGGTTCGAGTCCCTCAGCCGGAGCCAAACAAATCCTGGGCTTGAGGCGCTCGGCATCCTTCTCAGCCCCGATGGTGCTCTCCGAGGCCGAGAGCGGGGAGAGAGCACGGCGTGTTGGTTTACTCAACTCGGCCGAGCGGATGGCTGGTTTACACAGAGCACTGACCAAGGTGAAGCCTGGTCAATGAGTGCGCTACGGGAGAGAATGAGATGATGTTCGAGGTCTTAACCAAACGCCATGTGACGGCCGCCTGTCGCCAGGTGATCCGCGATGGGGTTCCGGCACGTCGAGCCGGTCGGTCCACCTTCTTGCAGTTCGAGGGGCATTCCCTGCCTGCGAAGTACGTCCTCGGCCTCGCCTACGAGCTGGCCACGGGCAACACCCTTGGTCCAGACGACTTCACCGGCGGCGATGCTACCGCGGTCGTCCTGAGGCAGCTCGGGTTCACGGTGACCAAGACATCGCCC
>JAWOBP010000082.1:0-14382 GCA_046484285.1 Polyangia bacterium | reverse complement strand
CTCAACACGAATGAGGGGTGAACGGTTACCCTTCGCAGAAGGCCCATCGCTCGACGGCGGCTTGGAGGAATTCGACGAATTCGTATTCAGCTTCTCTTCCAGCTCGGCGACCAGGGCTCGAAGCTCTGCGTTTTCCCTTTCCAGTATCTGGATGCGGAGCAGAGCTTTTTCCAGCTGCTCTTGCAGCTTCTCGCTGGGCGCCAGAAGCTCTTTCTCGAGGCCCGTCATGGCCCCACGAGATCATGCCCGACGCGATCTCGCAAGCGGAATCAACCAACGATCTCGGCAAGATCAGCACTTTTTTCGACCCGATCATCAACAATCAACCCGATCCGCTGGATCACCCCCCTGAACGGTTACAAAAGAAGGAAAATGTCCAGGAGATCAGATGTTTGAAAAGGATACGATCAAGAATGCTTTGATTGATCCGGGATCGGGGGAGGAAATGGTTGTAGAAAAGATAGATGAAGGGAAGTGGATTCTGAAGAGAGACTGGCACGGACATTGGATATTCGGCGGGGAAGGACCCGTGGTCGAAATAGAGTGTTCAAGAGAATGAGAATTGGTAAAGATCGCGAGTTCTTCCAGCACCAGCTCTGGCTCCACCGCAAGAAGGAGGCCAAGGAGCGCAAGATCTACAGCGACGACAGGAAGGTGCGTATCCCCTCTACGAGCATCCCGGCGGCGGCTTGGCGTGTTTTGCTCACTTGCGGCGGGGTCTGCGGCGCTCGGTTGGTTGTTCTTCGGTGGAGTTCTGCTCGGCGATCGGTCCGGGCGACATGGCCCGGGCCGGGTCGCGGCGGGCCTTGCCGGCCAGCACGGCCCAGGCGATCGCGGCCGCCAGGGCGGTCGCCGCGCCCACCATCTGCGAGGTGGACAGGATCCACACACCACCCCGCTGCGTATCGCCCCTCAGGATCTCGACGAGAGATCTGGTCACCCCGTAGTAGACGGTGAACAAGCAGAAGATCTGGCCGCGGAACGAGCGGAAGCGGCGAAGGATCATCAAAACGGCGAACAGGATCCAGCCGTTGGCCACCTCGATCAGCTGGGTGGGGTAGACCAGCGCCGACTCGATCGCTCCGGGCGGCACCAGGCCGTCGTGAACGTGGTGCTGGAAGGCCGGCGCGCCGTGGAGCTGCGCCAGACCGCAGGCTCCCTCGTTCGCCAGGCGCTCCTCGAGCCCGGCCAGCTTCACCTCCCAGTTGGGAAAGCGCACTCCCAAAGCGCGGATCCACTCCGGCGCGTCGTTCGGGATCGGCTTGCCGTAGCAGCAGCCGTAGCAGAAACACCCGATCCTGGTGATGCCCAGGCCGGTCGCCAGCGCCGGGACCGCCACGTCGGCCCAGGCCAGCAGCCTGATTCCGGCGCCTCGCAGGTAGAGCCACGATCCCAGAAAGCCGCCCAGCAGGCCGCCGTAGGCGACCATTCCGCCCTTGCGCACGTTGATTATCTCGATCGGCGAGACGTCGGGGCCGCGAAACTGGTCGAGGTTGGTGATCACGAACAGCAGCCGCGAGCCCACGATCGCCGCGATCGCGGTCCACACGAAGCAGGCCTGGAGCCTGGCGCGCGGAAGGCCGTCCTTGCGGCCCAGCCACATCACGATGTTCCACCCGACCACGAACGAGAGGCCGAGCATCACGCCGTAGGTGTAGATCGGCAGCTCGATTCCCGGGATGACGAACAGGACCGGATGCATGCGGAGAAAATACTGCTCCGCCCAGAAACGGTCAAGCCGGCCCGCGCCGGCCCGGGAGGCGCATCATCGCCAGGTGGGCGGCGCGCAGCCAGCGCGGAGTGCGCAGCCGGGCGGCCCGCACGCTCGGGTCGGGATCGAAGCGCCGGCGCAGAAAGGCGCGCGCCTGGTCGCGCGGCCGGAGGCCGTCGACCACGAACGGCCGGTAGAGCCGCAGGATCGCGTCGTCGCCCGGGAACTTTTCGATCTCCAGCCCCAGCTCGCCGGCGCGCCGGGTCAGCTCGCAGTCGCGGGGCAGGTTGAACAAGGAGGTGTTGAGGAAGTCGATCTCACCCTCACCTTCGCTTTCGCGCACCAGCTCGAGCGTGGCCTCGCGGTCGGCCTCGCTCTCGCCGGGCAGGCCGAACAGCAGGTAGACGTAGGTGCGGATTCCGGCGGCGGAGGCGACGCGCAGCACCTGCCGCGCCTCTGCCGGGTCGATTCCCTTGTCGAAGCGCGCCAGCAGATCGCGGCTGCCGCTCTCCACGCCGAGCTGCAGCATGGCGCAGCCGCTGTCCGCCGCCGCCTCGAGCAGCCCGCCGCGCGTCAGTTCCCGCGTCGGCCGGGCAAAGCCGTAGAAACTCACGCCGTGCTCGCGGGCCAGCGGAAGGAAGGCGGCCAGGCGGCCGGGGGGCAGCGCCGAGTCGAGCAGGTGGCAGACGGGCCCGCGTTCGCGCACGCTCGCCGGCATCGAGGAGAGCAGGCCGCTCAGGGCGGATAGGGATAGAGGGCGGAACGGCAGCGCGCGATCCGGGCAGAACAGGCAGCGGCGCCAGTGGCAGCCGGTCGACAGCGCCAGCGGCACGACCGGTCGCGCGCCGAGGTAGGGCCGATCGCCGAGCAGCAAGGGCCAGGCCAGGCGCTCGAGCGGAGGCTCGCCGGTCAGCTGCGAGCCGTCGTCGGTGGAGAGGCCCGGCAGCGCGCGGGAGAGCTCGTCCAGGCCGTGGCCGGTCAGCGCCAGGCTGCGCACCAGCGAGCCGCCGACGATCGTCTCCACGCCGCGCCGTTCCAGGTGGCGCGCCAGATCGATCGCTGCGGCCAGCTGCGAGAGGTAGGCCAGCGAGATCAGCGCTCGCGAGGGACGCGTCGCCTCGAGCACCGGGTCGAGCGCTTCGGTCCACAGACCGGCCAGCGGCCCGGAGTCTTCGCTCAGCCGCCGGGCCAGCGCAAGAGGATCGTGCACGCGGACCGGCGCCTCGAGATCCATCAGGGTCATCCTCCAGCCCGGATACAGCGAGCCCAGGCCGCGCAGCAGGCGGTGGATCGAGCCGGTGGCGGAGCGATGCTCGTGAGGCGAGTAGCCGTCTTCCGCGTCGAGCAGGTAGCGGACCGCGGCGGCGGCCGGTCTGCGCGCCGGGAGGCGCTCGTCTTCCAGCAGCCGGTAGAACAGCTCCAACGAGAGATCGAGCAGCGCCGCGCGGCGGCCTCGGGCGCGCAGAGTCGCAGTCAGCAAAAATGCGCCCGAGGGCGGCTCGGCCGGCGTGGTCACCGGCGGGGAGAGCACCAGGTCGTCGAGCTCGAGCGCGGTGCTCCGCCGTCGGATCACGAGCTCAGCGCCGCGCGGATCTCGTCGAGGCTCGCCGGCTTGCTCAGCAGCTCATGCACCAGGCCGGAGCCGACGTGGGCGGACAGCTTCTCGCCGTCCTCGGCCGTGAGCAGCACGCGGCGCACCTCGGGATGGCGGCAGCGGAGCCGCTCGAGCAGCCACAGGCCGTCGTGTCCGGGCATGCACAGGTCGCTGATCACGGCCTGGTAGGGGAAGGCGTCGAGCAGAATCGCCGCCTGGGAAGCGCTGTCGGCCGTGGTCACGCGGCAGGTGCGGCCCAGCATCCGCGAGACCGCGCGCAGCACGCTGGGATCGTCGTCCACGACCAGGACGCGGACGTCGCGCGCGGCGATCGGCTCGCGCCGCCTGGAGTCGGTGGTCGCGTGGGCGCCGGCGGGTCGAACTGTGCTCGTCTGCCGCATCTCGAATCCGCGTCCATCAACTGAACGAGTGAGCAGACGCTAGCATGCACGGCACTGCATTGCAATATATGTAAAGCGAATTGTTCCGCTCAATCCAGGCAGACTTCCACCGAGCCGATTTCTATCTCCACCTCTTCTATCTCTATCTCCGAGGCGGAATCAGAGGCGTCGCCGGCCGAGACCACGGCGAAGTCGTTCGGGCTCTCGATGTCGATCGGGGCGACGGCGGCCTCGGTCTTCGGGGCGGAAGGTCTCTCGAGCCGCTCGGCCGCCTTTTTCAGGAGCTCGGAATCGCGTTCCTTGGCCGGACGCGGCTGCCTGCCGGCGACCAGGACGCGCGGCTCGCCCGGCTCGAGCGGATAGCGGGTTTCGATCTCCAAAGGAGAGTCGCTCTGCTCGGCCGACTCTCCATCCTTTTCGGGCGACTCCCCGCCGTCCGGGGTCTCCTGCTCGTTCGAGATCTGCTCCGGCTCGGGCCGCGGGTCAGGGGGAAGGACCACCCTCGCGCCGCCGGAGTCGGCCAGGGTTCTTCGCAGCAGCACCATCCAGCTCTCGCCCCGCCGCGCGAGCAGCACTTCGACCGAGGCCGCGCGCAGCGTCGAGCCTCCGACCCGGATCGAGAGGGGCTCCTTTCCGACGTGGACCAGGAACGCCCCCGACGACAGCTCGACGAGAGGCGCACCGTCGTCTTCGGATTGGGCGACCTCGACGCGCGAGCCCAGCGTGGCGCTGATCACCGCGCGCCCGGAGGCCACCAGCCTGGCGCCGTCCGCTCCGCGGGCCACCAGCGAGCTCGGAGCCGAGTCGGACCCGGCGCCGTCGAAGCGGGCCTGGGGAGATCCGGGCACCGGCACGGGCAGCAGGGCAGGGGAGGGCGCGGCCTGCTCGCCGGCCAGCGCCCCGGAGGCGAAGACCGCGCAGGCCAGCGCCAGCGGAAAGGACAACCGAAAAACGAGAACCTTCATCACGAGCCCATCGTCGATCCGGGCAAGGCCGCTGTCAACTGGACGGGGTTTCCAGGCAAGTGGACCGAGCTGCCGGCCTTGTCAGCGAGGGTCCGTCGAGATAACGTCCCGCTCTGTCATTGTTCCAAGGACGAGGAGGAACGTCTCATGTCCGGATACAGCACGAGAGGATTCATCGCGACGATCGCCTTCTGTTTCGCGGCCGCGGCCTGCGGCGGCGGCCAGCCGGCCGCTCCCGCCGATCCGGAGCCCGCAGGTTCGGAGCCGGCCGGCGAGGTTCGGGACAGCTACTCCGGCGTCGACCGCGTCGCGTTCAACCGCGCGGCGGCGAGGCTGGACCTGCCGCTGGCCTGGTACCGGGACGCCGGCGAGAACGGCGCGATCGAGCCCCAAGAGACTTTGGCGCTGATGTTCTACTCCAGCGAGGGCGACTGGGTCAGCGACGGGAAGTTCACCCCCGCCTTCCACCAGGCGTTTCAGCGGATCGAGGCGGCCGTCGACGGGCCCGACCTCGAAGGTCTCGAGCCTGGAGAGGCCGAGCGGCGCGAGCTGGTGGCCCTCGAGCTGGACCAGGGACGGCCGACGGTGGTGTACAACGATCTGAGCCAGATGAGCGACGAGGAGAAGGCCGTGCTCGAGCACCTGCTGGCCGCCTCGCGCATCACCGACGAGCTGTACGCCCTGCAGACCGGCGCCGCCGCTCTGCGCGACCGGGTTCCCGCCGACGACCTGGCCAGCCGCCGGCTGTTCGACCGCAACTGGGGCCCGGAGTGCAAGGCGCCCAAGACCGAGGCCGAGGAAGGCTGCTCCGCGATCCCCGGCTCGCCCGAGCCGAAGGTCGACGTCTACCCGGCGGAGATGCAGGAGGACGACGGCTTTTGCGAGAAGCTGACCGAGCGCGACGACGCCGAGGGGCTGCTCGATCCGTTCGTCGCGGTGCGCGAGACGGACGGCGAGCTGACGGCGGTGCCCTATCCCGAGGCCTACGCGGAGCTGACCGGAAAGATCGCCTCCGAGCTGGAGGCCGCCGCCGGGGCGATAACCGATCCCCAAGAGGCGGCGCTAAAGAAGTACCTGCTCGCCGCGGCAAACGGCTACCGCGGCAACGACTGGCAGCCGGCCGACGAGGCCTGGGCCGCGATGAACTCCCACAACTCGGCCTGGTACGTGCGCGCGGCGCCGGACGAGACCTACTGGGAGCCGTGCAACCGCAAGGCCGGCTTCCACCTGACCCTGGCGCGGATCAACGAGGAGTCGCTGGAGCTGCAAGGCCGGCTGACCGAGATCCAGCAGGAGATGGAGGACTCGCTCGCCGAGCTGATCGGCAAGCCCTACGAGGCGCGCGAGGTGGCGTTCCACATGCCGGACTTCATCGATATCGTGACCAACGCTGGCGACGACCGCGCGCCGATGGGCGCGATCATCGGGCAGAGCCTGCCCAACTGGGGACCGGTCGCCAACGAGGGCCGCGGGCGCACGGTGGTGATGACCAACCTCTACACCGACCCGGACAGCGAGGCGATCAAGCGCGCCAAGGCCGAGTCGCTGCTGGCGACCGAGACGATGAAAGCCTACCCCGAGCGCGACGACGCCCAGCTGATCGGCGTGATCCTCCACGAGGCGAGCCACAACCTGGGCCCCTCGCACGAGTACCGTTTCGGGGGCAAGACCGACGACGAGGCGTTCGGAGGTCCGCTGGCGACCGTGATGGAGGAGCTCAAGGCGCAGACCGGCGCGCTGTACTTCGTCGAGCTGCTGCGCGAAAAGGGCATCATCGACGACGAGCTGGCTCGCCAGGCCTACACCGCGGCCTTCAACTGGGCCTGCGGCCACATCTCGCGCGGAATGTACACCGCCACGGGCAGGCCCAAGCCCTACAGCCAGGTCTCCGCGATCCAGCTGGGGTTCCTGATGGACGAGGGAGCGATTTCCTTCGACGCCGAGGGCGAGGCGGCCAACGGCGAGGACCGGGGCGCGTTCACCCTCTGTCTGGAGAAGTTCCCGGCCGCGGTGCAAGGGCTGATGAAAAAAGTCGGGAGGATCAAGGCGAGGAACAAGAAGAAAGAGGCCGAGAAGCTGATCGAGCTGTACGTGGACGACGAGGAGAAGGTTCACCAGGAGCTGATCGCCGAGCGGATTCTGCGCCATCCCAAGGCGAGCTTCGTCTACGCGCTCGACTACTGAGATTGGAGTCGGAGATGAGGATACTACCTTTCGCAATTGCGCCGCTGGCCGCGTTGGCCGCCTGCGGTGGCGAGGAACTGGATCCCGAGGTGGAGAGGCTGGGGCGGGCTTCGGGCGCCGTCAACGCCGGGCGGGCCGCGGCGTCACCGGCCGCGGGCAGGGCGAGCCAATCGTCCAGCGGTCGCGTCCACCGCGGCAAGGTTGTCGAGACGACGGACGTCTCGCGTTACAGCTACGTCCTGCTGGCCACCGAGAAGGGCGAGGAGCTGTGGGCCGCGGTGCCGCAGTCCGAGATCGACGAGGGTCAGAGCGTCGAGGTGATCGAGTCGGTTGTGATGCACGACTTCGAGAGCCCTTCGCTGGACCGCACCTTCGAGAAGATCGTGTTCGGCACGCTCGCCGGCGGCGGGAAGGCCGCTCCCGAGCCGCGGGGCGCGAAGCGGGATCTGCCGCCCGGTCATCCTCCGGTCGAGGAGGGCGGCGCTGCGGAGGAGCACGCCGGGGCCGAGTTGCCGCCGGGCCACCCGCCGATCGACGCGGGGGCCGAGCCCTGAGCGGTATTCCTCTTTCCCCTCAGCGGATGTTGATCGTGAGCGTGGTGGGTTTGCCCTTGCGCGTCACGTCGAACTGGAGCTGGTTCTCGCTGCGCAGGCTCTGGTAGGCGGCCAGCGCCTTGTCCACGCTGGTCAGGTCGACTCCGTTGACCGAGTGGATGATGTCGCCCTTCTTGGCGCCCAGCATCTCCAGCGGGCTGCCGCGGCGAATCCTGCGCAGCCTGAAGCCGGACACCTCGCCGTTGCGCTTGTAGGGCCTGACGCGCACCGATCTGGCGAAACGGGCCGGGTTGGCCAGCGCTGCATCGACGACGGCGCGGTCCACGGTCCGCTCGTTGGGCCCGTCCACCTGGATGCCCTTGGCGATGTCCGACTTGCTGCGAACCGCCCGGCTCGGCTTCTTGCGGCGGTTGCTCTGCTCCTCCCCGCTGCCGAACAGGTCGACGTAGCACTCGTCCGTCGCGCCGCGCAAGAAGAGATAGCGCCAGGTGATGTTGGAGACCGTGCGATCATCGATTGCGTCGCCGATCCGGTACAGCTCGCTTTGGTTGTTGACCGAGACCGTGGCGAACGACCACTGCGGGTTGTTCGCCGAGGCCACGGTCGCCAGCACGGCGTAGCTTCCGGCCTCGCACGGCACCAGGGGCAGCTCCCCGTCGCCGCTGGTGGTCTGGATCTCGCTCAGCTCCTGCTCGGTGGGAATCACGGGGCCGACCGTGGAGTCGAAGATGTTGCGCTCGAGAATATCGCTGCCGTCGCGCCGGTGGTAGGTGTCCCTGTCCCGCGCGGCGAGATCGAGCGAAGAGAGCGCCGTGCCTTGCGGCTCGGGGGCCGGCAGCATCTCCGCCGCGCTGGCGGCGACGAGCTGGCCGGTCGCGGCCGCCGTCATGTAGGCCACCGCCGCCAGCGTCAGCAAATTGATCACCCAGAAGTGCTTGGTCAGAGCTTTTTCCATCGCCTCGCTCGGCTCGCTCGGCCCGCGCCACGAAAACGCGCGGGCCGACCGGGATCATTCCCCCGGCCTGGAGAAAGAATACATCAATTCTCCCCGGTCGAGCCAGCCGATTGTGGCCCCGCGTCCCGCTCGGCTCCGGGACCGCCGTCCGGCACCGAGGCCTGCTCGAGCAGGAAGTCGTCCAGCGAGACCACCTCGGGCGGCAGCGCTCTGGCCGTGGGGCGGGTGCCCTCGATGAAGATTTCCTCCACGGTCTCCTCCTGTCCCTCGTATGCCAAAAGCCCGCTTCGAGGATCGATTTTGGCCGTGACCACTCCCTCGGGCCGCTCGAAATCCCGCTCGGGGCGCCCCCGGTGCGCGGCCTGCATGAACCTCAGCCAGATCGGAAGCGCGGCGCGGCTCCCGTACTCGCGGCGTCCGATCGGCCGAAAGTCGCTGTAACCGACCCAGACCGCGGCCGCGACGTTTGGAGTGTAGCCCACGAACCAGGCGTCCCGCATCTCGTTGGAGGTCCCGGTCTTGCCCGCGGCCGGCCGCCCCAGGGCCCGGGCGCGGCGGCCGGTCCCCGAGCCGATCACCGACTCCAGCAGCGAAGTGGCCAGGTAGGCCTCCTCCTCGGCGAGCACGCGCCTCTCGGAGCGGCCCACCAGCGGAATCTCGCGGCCGTCCGGGTTTGTCGCGCGCGCGACCACCCGCGGCGGCCGGTAGACTCCTCCGGCGGCGAGGGTGGCGTAGGCCGAGGCCATCTCCAGCGGGCTGACCGCCGAGGCGCCCAGGGCCAGCGCGGGGCTCTCCTCCAGGCGCGAGCGGATGCCCATCGCGTGCGCAAGCTCGACCACGCGCCCGGGGCCCAGCTCGCGGATCGTCTTGACCGCGGGCAGGTTCAAGGAGCGGGAGAGCGCATCGCGCAGGGGGACGGCGCCAGCGAGCCCCTCGGCCGAGTGGTTGCCGGGACGCCAGTTTCCGTCCACCTCCGGAGAGTCGTCGAGCATCGTGGCGGCGGTGTATCGCCGCGAGCGGATCGCCTCGATGTAGACGAACGGCTTGAAGGCGGAGCCCGGCTGCCGGCGGGCGTCGGAGGCCCGATCGAAGCCGCCGGGCCGCCCGCGATCGCCGCCGACCAGCGCCAGGATTCGCCCGGTGGAAGGATCGACGGCGGCCAGCGCGCCCTGGGGGCCGATCTCGGGCTGCAGCTCCACCGGCCCTTCTCCGTCGGGGCGCCGGATCGCGGAGACCCGCAAAAAGGCGCCGCGCTCGGCGAAGCGCGAGGGAGGAAGGTCGTCGGGGTTGTACCTGGCCAGCTCCCGCATCGAAAGATATCCGCGCCTGTCGCAGATCTCGAGCACCAGCCGCTTTGTCGAATCGTCGCGCTCGACGACCTTCGCGGCGTAGACCTTGCCCGGTGAGATTCCGCCGCGGCAGCCGGACCCGCGCGGCTTGCGTCCCCCGGCTTCGAAAGGCGCGATTCGGCCGTGCCGCTCGTCGATCTCCTGCAAACCCTCGCGAAGAGCGCGGCGCGCGGCGCGCTGCAGCCCGGGGACGATCGTGGTCTCGATCGTGTAGCCGCCGTGCCGCAGCGTGCGGGGATCGACCACGTCGGCGAGCTCCTCCAGGGCCCTGGAGATCGCTTCGGGAGCGAGCTCGGAGTCCGGGCCGCGGCGCTCGGTCAGGTCCAGCGGCGCGGTCTCCGCCAGCTCGGCCTCGGCCTCGCTGATCATTTCGTGGCGTTTCATCTCGCCGAGCACGTAGCGCCTGCGCTTCTTCGCGGCCTCGGGGTGATCGAACGGATCGTAGATGGCGGGACCCTTGGGAATCCCGGCCAGCAGCGCGGCCTCGGCCAGGCCCAGATCCTCTACGTCGCGGTCGAAGTAGTAGGCCGCGGCCTCGTGGACACCGTAGCGAGCGTGGCCGAAGTTGATCTGGTTGAGGTACAAAAAGAGGATCTCCTCCTTGGTCAACCGATCCTCGATGCGTCTCGTCAGCAGGATCTCGCGGATCTTGCGAGCGAAGGTCTTCTCGCGGCTCAGAAAGAAGGTGCGCGCCACCTGCTGGGTGATCGTCGAGGCGCCCTGGGCCAGCCTCCGCTCGCTGAGGTTGGCCATCAGCGCCCGCACCATCCCGAGGTAATCGATCCCGCGGTGCTCGAGAAAATCCGCGTCCTCGGCCGCGATCACCGCGTCTCGCATCACGCGCGGGATGCGTTCGAGCGGGACCACGGTGCGGCGCTCCTCGAACAGCTCGCCGATCACGGTGCCGTCCGCGGCCAGGATCCGCGACTTTTGCGGTGGATCGTAGCCCTCGAGCAGCGGGCCGATCGCCGGCAGGTCGAGCGAGAGCGCGTAGAACGCCGCGGCCAGGCCGGCCGCGCCCCCCAGGCCGAGGAACAGCACTACCAGCACCGCGCGCTTCAGCGCGGTTCGGACGCCGGAGCGGGGCTTGCGGCGGCCGGCGGTTCTTTTGCGGATCGAGCCTGAGTGATTCATGCCCGCGCTGCCTCACCTCTCGAGAAAAACGTTGGGCTCGATATCTGCATTCCCGGCGTCGGTGCCGCCGTCTCCGGAGACGGCCTGGGTGATGTTGATATCGGCCGCGATCACGGTCTGGCCGGAGACGAGCACCACCTCGCCGCGCGGCCGGTTGGCGAACGGCTCTCCGCCCTGGTGGCGGAGCACGACCTCGAAGCGGTAGCGCCCGGGCTGGTAGCCGGCGAGCGGGGCGACCAGGATCGAGCCGGAGGCGCAGGGCGCGGACAGGGAGGGATCGGTGTACGTCTCGTCGTCGCTGACCGGGTGCAGCAGGATCAGCTCCAGCGACTCGAGGTCCAGCTCGTCGCAGCTGGTCGAATTCGGGGTCTCGCCGTTCGTCGACCAGACAACTTCCAGACCGGCGTCCCCCGCCGCGGGCGGCCACGGAGCCCAGCCGTCTCCTCCAGCGTCGCCGTCCAGCGAGGCGGGCGGGCTGTCGCCGCCGCAGGCGCAAAGAGCCAGTGCGATTGGAACGATCGGCGCCGCGATTTTGGTCAAACGAGCCATCACTCGATGATCGAGTGCCGCGCCTGCGGGGAGTCGCACTCGCGGCGGCGCAGCTCGGCCGCTGTCTCGCGGAAGCGCGCGACCACGATCGGCAGCATCGAGGCGGCGATCGTGGGGCGGCTGCGCATCAGCCCCTGGAAGCTCCACTGGGTGAGCACCAGGGTCTCCACCGGCTCGATCGCTCTCAGCGAGGCGACCCGTTCGGCGCCGTCGATGATCGACAGCTCGCCCACCATCGCGCCCTGCGCCAGCTCGGTGACGGTCACGGTGCCGCCGTCTTGCAGCTCGCTTTCCACCGCGACCCGACCCGAGACGATCAGGAACGCCGCCACGCCACGCTCGCCCTGGCGGCAGAGGAACTCGCCCTCCCCGAAGCTCGAGACCGAGCACGACTTGGCCAGCGCCCCGAGATCCCGGCGTCCCAGATCGGAAAAGATCTCGACGCGGGAGAGAAACTCCCTGCGCACCTTCCAGTGCATCGCCCCTCCTTCCGCTCAGGGTCCGGCCGCCAGCAGCTCCCGGGCCGCGTCCCGGACCGCGTCGGTGACCTCTTCGCCGCCCAGCATGCGGGCCAGCTCGTCGACGCGGCGCCGGCCGTCGACCCGGTCGACCCGCGTGACCGTGCGCCGTTTGCTTCGTACCTTGGATACCACGAAATGGGCGTCGGCCATGCCGGATATCTGCGGCAGGTGCGTGATGCAGATCACCTGGTGGTGCGAGGCCACCTCGCGCAGCTTGCGCCCGACCGTGGCGGCCACCGCTCCGCCGATCCCGGCGTCCACTTCGTCGAAGACGTAGGTTCCCACCGGGCCCACGCCGGCCAGCACGCGCCGCAGGGCCAGCATCAGGCGCGAGAGCTCGCCGCCCGAGGCGACGCGCCGCAGCGGATGGCTGCCCTCGCCGGGGTTGATCTCCACCTCCAGCTCGACGCGATCGGCGCCGCTCGGTCCCGGATCGCCCTCTCGCGGCTGGAGGCGGACGCTCAGCTCGGCGCGGTCGAAAGCCAGGTCGGACAGCTCGCGCGTCGCCGCGCGAGCGAGCCGGGCGGCCGCCTTGCGTCTCGCGCGGGTCAAGGCCGCGGCCCGTTCGGAAGCCTCGCCGCGGGCCGACTCGAGCCGCGCCGCGGCCTCGGCCAGCGACTCCTCGTAGCGCTCCAGCTCCGCCTTCTCCCGGGCGAGACTCTCGCGCAGATCGATCAGCCCCTCGCAGTCGGTGTCGTGCTTGCGCGTCAGGCGGCGCAGCTCCTCGCGGCGATCCTCGAGCAACTCGAGCCGCTCGGGGTCGGCCTCCAGGCCGCTGCCATAGGTCGCCAGGCGGCGCGCGGTGTCCTCGATCAGGACTGCGGCTTCGGAGAGCTGGGCGGCCTCCTCGCCGAGGGCGGGATCGTGGCGCGCCGCGTCCTCGATCTCGCGCAGCGAGGCGCCGAGGCGTTCGTAGATCGAGCCGTCGGCCTCGTACAGTTCCTCGGCGCCGCCGCGCGCGGCTGTGAGCAGCTCCTCGCAGTGCCGCAGCCGCTCGATCTCGGTTTCCAGGTTGCTCAGCTCTCCGGGCGAGGGATCGAGCCGCTCGATCTCGGCGAGCTGGAACTCCAGGTAGTCGAGGCGTCCGGCCCGATCGCGCTCGCGCTCTGCCAGTTCGCGGTACCTCTCCGCGGCCCGCCTCGCCCCGGCGTTGGCTTCGGCCATCTGCGCCAGCAGCTCGCCGTGGCTGCCGAAGCCGTCGAGCAGGGCGAGCTGGGCCGCCGGCTCCAGCAGCGCGTGGTGCGCGTGTTGGCTGGTCACCGAGGCCAGGCCCTCGGCCAGCTGGGCCAGCACCGACAGCGACGAGAGCTTGCCGTTGACGTAGCAGCGATGACGACCCGAGGCCGGAATCAGGCGCCGGATCAGCAGCTCGTCCTCGCACGGGAGCCCGGCTTCCTCGAGGCGCCCCCGCACCGCCGGCTCGTCCGAGATGTCGAACAGGCCCTCCACCTCGGCCTCGGCCGCGCCCTTGCGCACCAGGTCGCTGCGCGCGCGGCGGCCGAGCAGGATGTCGAGCGCGGTCGCGACCAGCGACTTGCCGGCCCCGGTCTCGCCGGTCAGCACGTTGAAGCCGTCGGCGAGCTCCAGATCCAGCTCGTCGATCAGCACCAGGTCGCGGACTCGAAGCTGGGCCAGCATCGTCGCTCTTCCCGCGGCCGGGCCGAAACGCCCCGGTCGATCTCCGACGAGCCGTCGGCGATCCGCAAAGGCGCGCTCGCCCGCTGCTCGCACCTACAGCGGCAAGCTACCAAAACAGCGGCCGTTGTCCAATCCGAGAGCGGCCTACTGGCAGCTTACGCGGTCGATTCCCCATGAGGAGGTCACGTAGAACTCCTGGCCGGAGACTCCCCACACGTCCCTGGCGTCCAGGTTCTCTATGCTCGTCCACGAGTTGTTGTTTTCGAACTCCTTGATCTGCCACCAGCGATCTCCGTCGTGGAAAAACATCGCCGCGGGTCCCACCGCGACCATGGTCCCGTCGTCGAAGGCCTGGATCCCGTGCAGGAAGGCGTGGTAGCACGAGCCGTTCCAGTCGCACTGGGGGTTGCCGCTGTCGTCCTTGACGGCGATTTCCCAGCTATCCCCATCGTACCCCGCGATGAAAGGAAGATCAATATCGCTGCTTCTCTTTCCGACGAGCCAGGCCTTGCCGCTGGTGTCCTTTGCCACGTCGTAGAAAAAGGCACAATCAAAGTCGTCATGCGTCAAGTCGTGCCACTGCTCGCCGTCGAAGTGAGCCGCGAAATCCTGTCCCACCAACCACACGTCGCTGGCGCTGGTGCCCCAGATCTCCCAGGCCTAATATCGCTAATATATTTTTCGCTATCTATATCCATTATTGTGTGTAGATAAGGCTTGACAGCATGTGTTCGGAAAATACTTCGTTGGCTATCTCCAGAAGGTTTGATGATGTAAGCCGGTCGATTTTGCCATAAAGTGTTTCGGTCGATTCCATAGTGTCGAAA
>JAWOBP010000068.1:0-49472 GCA_046484285.1 Polyangia bacterium | reverse complement strand
GCTCCTGCTCGCAGCGGTTGGTGACGAAGTAGGCTTTGTCGGGGCTCCAGAATCTCATCGCGGTCCTCCCGGCTTGCGGCGCGCCGTCCCATTTCGGCGCTGCTCACAGTAGATATCGGCCGCTCGGCCCCTCGAGTTGCATTTTTTTGAAAACCCCAACGATCCCAACGCGATCCGTTCAGGGGGTAAGGGCGGGGTAAGGGCGGCGAGCGGAGGAACCGAGGGATCGCTCGAAGCCGAGCTCTCTTGACTGCGGTGCTCGGCCGCGGGTAACAGGTGTTCGGTGAAGGACGCAGAAAACCCAGAGGAGATCCGCTGCCCCCACTGCGGCAAACCAGTCGACCGTCTACGCGCCGGAGCGGTCAGCATCGTCGACGGCAGGATCGCCCACTTCTGCTCGAGCAGCTGCCGGGAGGCTTTTCTCGATCGCGACCGGCAACCCCCGACCGAGCTGGCCAAAGAGCCTCGCCGGCCCGCGGAGACTGAGCGGCCCGCGGAAACCAAACGGCCCGCGAAGAGCGAGCGGCCCACGGAACGACCCACCCGGCGCGGCTCCTTTCCGACGCCGCGGCTATCCAGACCAATACTGATCGACGCCGCGGCTATCGCGGCCCTGGTCGTAGCGCTGCTCGCGGCCCTCTTGCTTCCGTTCGACTGGCTGTCCGGCATGCTGCCGGCCGGAATCGCAATCGCGGCTGCGGCGACTCACCTTTCATCGATACTGGTAGCGGAACGGCGTTCTGGAGCGGGCCGCATTTCCGAGGCGGCCGCGGTTCCGCTGGCCGCAGCCGGAACCGCGTCGGTAGCTCTGCTCGGCTACGATCCCCGTCTGGCCGCGGTATGGGCGCTGGCTCTGCTGGCGACCGAGCGGCTCGGCAGGCTGTTGGAGCGGCTCGGCAGGCATCGCTCGGGCGTGCTTGACGTCGTCTTCGGCAAGGGAACAGCGGTCGCCAGCGAATGGCGGGACAACTCGACGGTCGCCGAGCGCATCCGGCGTGTCCTCCTGGTGCTGATGTGGCTGCGCTACCCGCTGGCCGCCTCGGTGGGTTTCGCGGTCTGGTCGCTGGGCAGCGGATCGGTTGAATCGGCGCTGCTGGCCGGGGCCACGGCGCTGGTCGCCTGCAACACGCGAGCGCTGCGGATGAGCACCGGCGACGCGCACCTGTCCGCCACGGTGGCGGCCGCGCGACGCGCGGTGACGATCCGCGACGCTCACGCGGTCGACTGCGTTGGCGCCTCCGATCTGGTGCTGTTCATCGCCGCTCGTGTGCTGGTGGAGCCCGAGGTCGAGGTGGTCGACTGGCGAACGGTTCAGGGCACGGTCCAGGGCGAGGACGAGAACGCTGTTCTGGACGCGCTCGGAGCAGCCGAAGCATGTCTCGAGGGAAGAATCGCCGAGGCGATCCGCAGATACGTCTCGTCCCGCGGCAGAGCACCGACTCCGCTGGAAGAGGTCGAGACGCTTCCGGGAGTCGGGATCGCCGCCGAGACCGCGCAGGGACGCTTGCTGTGCGGCACCCGCGAGCTGCTGCTCGGAGAGCTGGTTTCCACCGCCGAGCACGAGCCGTGGGCCGCCGAGGCGGAGCGAACCGGCCGCAGGGCGCTGTTCGTTGCGCTGGAAGGACGCGCGGTCGCGGTCTTCGCCGTGGAGGAGACCCCGCTGGAGAACGTGCCCGAAACCATGCGGCGGCTCTCCGCGCTGGGGGTGGAGCCCGCGATGGTCACCTCGGCCGAGGTCGGCGCCGCCTCTGCGCTGGCGAGCCGGATGGGCATCGAGCACGTGCGGTTCGGCGTGAGGGAGAACGAGCTTCACCGCGTGCTGGACGAGATACGTGCGACCGGGTTGCGAGCGCTGCTGGTTGGCCACGGTCCGATCTTCGAAGAATCGTTCCGCGACGCCAACGCCGCGGTGGCGCTGGGCAACGAGGGGCCGAGCCTGGCCGGGGTCGATGCCGGGCGCAGCAACATCTCGGAGGTGGCGCGGGTGGTGGAGGACGCCAAGCTGGCGCGGCGCAGCGCGCGCACGAACCTGGTGGCCACGGCCGCGGCGGCGGCGCTGGGCCTGGGGCTGGCCTCGGGCTGGCACGCGCCTCCGATAGTGGCCGTGGCCGGTGCGGCCGGGTTCGCGGCCGCGGCGCTGTGCACGCTGAACGGCCCTTACCCCCAGGCGTCGCGTCTCCTCGCCGCGGCCAAGCGCCTCGCGCGCCGGCTGGAAAAGCGCCTCGGCCTACGCCGCTCGGCCTCGCCGTGAAGCAGCGGAAGCTGAAGAGGCAATGCTGAATCAGGCTGGCCGGGGACGCGTCCAAGCTGTTGGAGGATGTGCTGCGATGCATTTTTTCACCACGCGAATTACACCGGCGTCAGCCCTGGCGTTCGCCGCCCTGTTCCTGGCGTCCCCGGCCTGGGCCGACAAGGCCCCGGGCGGATTCTCGGCCGGAGAGGTCGAGTCGATCCTGCCCCTGCTGCGTAAAGGCCGGCTGGTGGCTCTCTCCGAAACCGACTCGCACGGCGACCTCGAGGCGATGACCCTCGCGGTCCGGGTCGACGCCCCGCGCGACAAGACCTTCGAGGTGTTCGAGGATCCGAGCAAGTTCTACTATCTCTCGCCGTTGTTCAAGGAGAACGAGGTGCTCCAGGAGCACGGGCGCTCCAAGTCTTTCTCCTGGGCCTCCCGCCACAAGCTGTTCAGCGTGGTGGGGCGCAACACGATCCACCTCTTCCCCCCGCGCCGCGCCGACGTGCACGTCGCCGAATCCACGATCGGCGAGGGGACCTTCACCGTCACGCTCCACGAGGACGGTCCCGACCACACGGTCGTGGTCGTCTGCGGTGCGCTCGACGTGCGCTCCTCGGAGTGGCTGATCCGCTACCTGATGGGCGGCAACCCCGCGATCCGCCAGGC
The DNA here is from genome assembly GCA_046484285.1 of Polyangia bacterium. Taxonomy (GTDB): domain Bacteria; phylum Myxococcota_A; class Polyangia; order JAAYKL01; family JAAYKL01; genus CAZHCG01. Next base: position 46,570 of record JAWOBP010000068.1, on the reverse strand, counting down.
GATGAACGTGGCGATCGGAATCGTGATGACCAAGGGGATCAAGACGATGGCCGAGCGGATCGCAAAGGACGAACCGCTGGCCAAGCACCGCACCCGCGGGCGCTCGGGCGGCAAGCCTCATCAGCTGGGACGCAAGGCCCTCGAGGCGCTGGCCCCGCTGCTCGCCCGCGGGACCGCCGTGGTCACCGAGTCGCGGCGCGGCGGCCGTCTGCGCCAGGCATCGGTGATCGAGGTGCTGGACTTTCCGGCGCGCGACGTGCTGGCCGCGGTCAGCACGCCTGACAACTATGGGAGACTGATCAAGGCGATCGACAAAATCCGGGTTCACGAGACAGAGGACGAGAGCGTGGAGTTCAGCTGGTCGCTGGGCTTCTCGGTGTTCGATCTCGAGTCGCGCAACCGGATGACCCAGGTCGACGGCGGCGTGCTGATCGAAGCGGTGGCGGGCGACATGCCGCGCGGCAAGTGGCGCTGGCAAATCGTGCCGGTCTCGGAGAACCGCTGCGCCGTGGCGTACCACGGTTTCGTCGACCTGAGGAAATCGGCCTACATCCTCAAAAAGACGGTGCGCGCCGAACCGTACCTGGAGCACGGCCTGCTGGCCGGCAGCAACATGGTGCTGATTCGGGCGATCCGGCTGGGCTTGCAGCGCAGCACCGGCGAGCGGGACTCGCTCAATTCTCGGAATCGGTCTTTTCGGAAAGCAGCCGGGCCGAAAAGCGCACCAGCGGAATGACCGTGCCGAAATCCATTCGCGTCGAGCCCACCAGGCCCAGCTGACCTTCGGCGCCGTCGCGTCTGAACGGCGCCGCGATCACCGCGCAGCCCTCGAACCCCGGACCGGCCTCGCGGCCGATGATCACCAGCGGCCCCTCGTCGGTCTCGGCGGCACGGTCGAGCAGGTCGAGCACGCGCGACTTCTTCTCGAGCACCTCGACCAGTTCCTGGATGCGATCCTGGATCTCGGGCTGGGCCAACAGGTGGCTGTGGCCCTCGACCAGCAACTCCGAGTCCTGGCTGGCGCCGGCGCGGATCGCCTCGCTGCCGAGCAGGGAGGCCCGCTCGCGCAGGGCGTCGCAACGAGACCTGGCGTTCTCGAGCTCCGAGCGCAGAACGTGGCGGATATCGTTTAGCGTTCTGCCCCGGGTGATCTCGGCCAGGTAGTTGTGGATTCGCTCCAGCTCCCGCTCCTCGACCTCGTCTTCGGATTCCACGTAGGCGTTGCGCACCAGCCCGTCGCGCGTGACAATCACCGCCAGCAGCTGACGCCCGCCCAGCGGGACGAAGCGGAGCTGACGCAGCACCGAGTCCGAGACCGCCGGAGTCATCATCAGCGCCGTGCGCGTGGACAGGTCCGACATCAAGCGCACCGCCTCGCGCCAGCGGCCGTCCCCCAGCGGCAGCAGATTGCGAATCCCCGACAGCAGGCGCTCCCTGAGCGAGGGTTCCATTTCGCTGGCCGAACGTCGCAGCGCCGAGACGAAGACGCGAAAACCCTGGTCTGTGGGCACCCGGCCCGCCGAGGTGTGTGGCTGGAGCAAAAAACCGCGAACCGTCAGGTCGCGCAGCGTGCGGCGAATCGAGGCCGGCGAGAGCGGCACGGCTCTCCGTCCGGCCAGGGCCCTGGAGCTGACCGGCGCGCCGCTGGAGACGTACTCGGCGATCGTGGCGAACAGGACGTCACGCTGCCGGTCGTCCAGGGACTGCGCGATGCTCGCCGCCTCGATCATGACCTCCACCCCCCCCCCGTGCTCGGGCTTGACACCCTCTCCAATTCACACTTATCAAAAAGCATGGTCGACGATCCAGGCTCAATCGAGGAGCCACTCGAGGGCAAGACCGTTCTGTTGGTCGAGGACGAGGAGCGGCTGCGCACCATCGTCGAGATGATGCTCGAAGAGCTCGGCGCGCGAGTGGAGCTGGCGGGGGACGGAGCCGAGGCGGTGCAGATCTTCGCCCGCGATCCTCGAAGCATCGACGCTGTGCTCCTCGATCTGCGAATGCGGGGCGTCAGCGGCTTCGACGTGTTCCGCCGCCTGCGCGAGATCGACGCGAGCGTCGAGGTGGTGGCCACATCGGGAGCGCGCCCGGACGAGGCGTTTATCGCCGAGATCGAGTCCGCTGGGGGCGTCTTTTTGGAAAAGCCGTTCAATATAGAAGATCTATCCGCGGTCTTCGAACGCATCTTCGGCTGAGCGATCGCTCCGTCTCGATCTCGGGTCGGAAGTGCCGTCAGCTTTCGTTCTGACCGGATTTCTTCTCTCCTTCCGGCGGGCTCGGAGTCGGCGCCGGTCCGGTGTAGGTATCGGAGTGGGGTCCCGTAGCCGGCGGGCTCGGAGTCGGCTCGAGCTCTGACGGTGTCGAAGGCGCCGGCTCGGCCGGCGCCGTGGGTTCGGGCTCGGCCTGCGCCGGAGAGACGGTCCCGGACGGAGCGGGCTCCAGCGGCTCGCCGTCGCTGTCCGTCGAGCTCGCATCCGGCACTGTGGCCGCGTGCGGCGGTGGCGCCGCGCCCCCGGTGGGCGTGGTCGGCACCACGCCCGGCGCGGGTCCGTTGTCCCCTCCGGTGGTCGCCACCGAGCTCGGCGTGGGCTCTGCGCCCCCGCCGGTCGTCACCTCCGCACTGCTCTCGGTCTGCCAGGGGTACTTGATCCGACCGTGGTACATGCTGACCAGGGTCTCGATCAGCGTATTGGAGACCACGCGCAGGTCTCCCACGCTCAGCCCCGACTCGTCGAGCTGCCCCTGGGCCAGCTTGGCGAACACGATTCTCCTGACCAGCGCCTCGAACTGGGCCTTCTCCGGCTGGTCCACGGTCCGCGCGGCGGCCTCGAGCGCGTCGACCAGCATCAGGATCCCGGTCTCGCGCGTGCTCGGCAGGTGACCGGGGTAGGTGTAGTCGCGCTCCTCCTGCTCCAGCGGGTTCCCGGCCTCCAGGTTCTTGTGCCAGAAGTACTCGAGCAGGCTGGTGCCGTGATGGCTGTAGGCGAACTCGATCACGTCCTCGGGAACCCCCTCCTTGCGCAGCAGGCGGACCCCCTCGGTCACGTGGCGGAAGATCGCGCGAGCCGACTCCCCGGGCTTCAGCTCGTCGTGCGGATTCTCGCCACCGTCCTGGTTCTCGATGAAGTAGGCCGGCCGCGAGCTCTTGCCCACGTCGTGGAAATAGGCGCCGACCCTCACCAGCAGGGCGTTTGCTCCGATCGCGTGCGCCGCGGCCTCGGCCAGGTTGGCTATCGCCCGGCTGTGCTCCCAGGTGCTCGGAGCCCGCTCCCGCAGGCGGCGCAACAGCGGGTGGTCGAGGTCCTGGAGATCCAGCAGCTTGTCGCGCGAGACCTCGGCCACGGCCAGACCGACGAGTGGCGTCGCCATCCAGGCCAGCACGCCCGATCCCAGGCCGCTCAGCAGCGAGGCCAGCCAGATCGAGTATCGCGGATCGATGTGCTCGTAGATGTCATCGTAGATATCCAGGGTGCCGCAGAACATCAGGGTTGTCACGGCGCTGGCCAGCACCGCGACCCAGGCCGCGGTGGCGGCGGCCCTGAAGTGAACCGTGGCGCGCCGTCGTGGCCTGAGCGCCAGCACGGCGGCCAACCCCACCACTCCGTGGAACAGCAGCAACTCGATGTTGTAGTTGACCAGCGCCGCGGCCAGCAGCGCCGAGGCGAAGACCACCCCGTACGAGACCCGGCGGCCCAGAAAGTGAGCGGTCAGCAGCGGTACGAAGGCGATCGGCATTATCTGGGCCGGCAGCGAGGTCAAGAGCAGAATCGCCTTCGAGCCAGCCAGCACCAGGGTCAAGAGGACGAAAACGGTCACGTGGCAACGCAGCCAGCGGGCTCGACCCGCTCCCTCGCGCCTGATGAAGGCGCCCAGCAGCAGCGCCACCACGACGCAGAAGGACAGCTGACCCAGGAGGCGCAGCGACAGCACCGGGCGCCGGGCCCGTTCGAAGGCGCGAATCAGCTCCGAGCATTCCTTCCCGCGCTGCAGCTCGAAACCGCGCGGCAGCAGGTGGGGACACTCCGAAGAGGTGGTGGTCAGGTAGTGGAACTCGCTGCGCAGCATGGTGATGCGGAAGTAGCTCGACGGCAGCCGGACCGTGACCGGCGACGGCTGGCCGAGCTTCGCCTCCCAACTCTCGCTAAGCAGCTCGAACGACTGGATCCCCAGCCAAAGGGCGCCGAAAATCAGCGCCGTTACCACGCTCGAAAAAGTCGAGACGAACTTCCTGGCACGCAGGTTCTTCATCTACAAAGGTCCGCCTGCCACAATCTTTCGATCGGGGGCAGTGACGGGGGATCATCACGTCGGCAGGGCAAAAACGCAAGCAGAAGAGCCTTGTTTTTTCCCTGATTGAAAAGTCGAATAATTCTAGTATCAAATCCGGTCCAAGTGCAGATGATACGCAACACCCTGGTTTCGATGCTGATTCCGATCGCGGCCGCCGCGGCCGTCGCCGGGCCCGGACCCGTCCCGCCCGCCGTGGCCGGCGAGAGCGTGGCCGCGCCTTCGAGTTCCGGGAGCACCGTGCTGGTCGCGCGTCGCGAGCGCTCCGGCAGGCGACGCTGCCGGGCCCGAGCACCGGCCCGCTACCGGAGCATGACGCGGCGCTGGCGCGAGGAGCCCCGCATTCCGGGCCCTCGCTACCGCGCCGGCTACCGGGACCTGATCTTCTACGCGGTCAACCACGGTGAGCGAATCCGCGTCTTCCCCTTCCTGCCGGACGGCACGCTCGATCCCGAGGCGCTGGAGAGGATCTCGCACGTGCTGCGCGACCGGCACAACGAGGCGGTCCACCCGGTGCATCCGCGCCTGGTCAAGATTCTCTACCGGCTGGTGGACTACTTCGACTCCAAGCAGATTACGGTCATCTCGGGCTATCGAGAGGCGGACGTGGGAGAGGGAGGGCATCACTCGGACGGCACCGCGGTCGACGTGGCGCTGAGCGGCGCGACCCTGCCGCGGCTGGCCAAGAAGGCTCGGCGGATGGGGCACGTGGGGGTCGGCTACTACCCGACCGCCGGCTTCGTGCACATCGACGTGCGCGAGCGCTCCTACTTCTGGGCCGATCCTTCCGGCCCCAGCTACCCGGGCTGCCCGCGCCAGATCATGCCCAAAAGCGCGATCCTGTTCGACAGCCGCTGGAAGCCGGCCGACGACGAGCCCGAGCCGAAGCGGGGCAAGGACGGACGCCTGCTGGGAGCGATCGAGCCCCCGCCCGACGCGGGACCCGACGCGGGCCTCGACGCAGGCCCGGACGCGGGCATGGACGCCGGACTCGGCCCGGGCTGACCGGCCGGGAGAAACAGGATTGGCCTTGGATCTTGTGTGCGTCGGCCGGGCAGGCGTGGTAATCTCTGCGGTGAAAGGATCTCGACCGATGCGCTCTGGAGCTCGGATATCGCTGGCGGCCTCGGCCGTCGCGGCGCTGCTCGCCTTGGCGGCGGTCGCCTGCCAGCAGGATCTGGAGCAGGTCAGCCAGGTCAGCAAGCTGCGCGTGCTGGCCGTGCAGACCGATCCCCCCGAAGCATCGCCGGGCGAGGCGGTCGGGCTGCGCGTGCTAACCGCCGATCCGGCGGGAGACGGCCGGCCGATCGTGGCCGGCGGCGTGGCGGTCTCCGGGCTGGTGACGCCGTCCGCCTCGGAGATCGAGGAGCCCGAGCTGTTCTGGCCGCTTGCGCCTTCGGCCGCCGGCGAGGACGGCGTGGTCGATCTCGGCTCGCTGGGCATCCCGCCGGATGCGGGCGAGGTCATCCCGCCCGAGGAAGGCTCGCTGCCGGCGACCGCGATCGTGCTGATCTGCGCCGGCGGCGGCCAGGAGCTGGCCGGCGAGCTGACCGACGCGCTGCTGGAGGGCTTCGGGTCGATCGACCTCGAGGATCCCGCGGCGATCACAGAGCTTTGCCAGCAGGCCGGTGCCGAGGAAGGCCTGGTCGCGTTCAAGACGTTCGACATGTCCGCGCTGGAGCCGGGCGATCCCAACCGCAATCTCAATCCGCGGATTGGGGCCCTCTACTTCGACAAGGGCGCCGGTCCGGTGGAGGAAGGCGGCGGCTCCGACTACGCCTGCACCGGCTCGGACGGCTGCCGCGAGGGTGTGCTGCTCCAAGTCTACCTCACCGAAGACAGCTTCCAGCAGTACGAAAAGGAGGTCTTCGGCCAGACAGAGGTCGCCGACGAGCGCAACTACGTCTCCTGGTTCGTCAGCGGCGGAAGCTTCACCCAAAACCGCTCGGGCAACAACGGCGAGCCGTCCGATCCGTTCGAGGTCGAGTGGCTGCCCCCGCGCGAGGGCGGCGAATTCGACCTGTGGGTCGTGGCGCACGACATACGCGGAGGAGTCAGCTGGCGCGCCTACCGCGTCAGCGCCGAGTGAAAGTTCCTCAGATCTGCTCCGACCAGGTGGCGGTTCCCTCGGCTGCGGTGATCTTCCCCTCGCAGGTGACCACGCCCCCGCCGCTGTCGATCCACATCTCCAGCATTTCGATCGACTGGCCCGCCTCGAGCTCTTTCACCCGCTTTCGCGCGGTCTCCTTCTCGTCGCCCTGGCGCACGGTCAGCTCGACGTTGACGTTGTGCCAGGCAAAGAAGTTGGTGTTCTTCACCGAGAAGTCGTCCCACAGCCAGTCGGCTCGCATCCGGCAGCGCGGCTGCACGGTGAACAGCTTTCGCTGGAAGAGTTCCGACTGGAACTCCTTCTCGCCGGCCAGCTCGCGCAGGCCGATTCCCTGGGAGGTGTTGGCGATGTGCAGGTAGCTCTCGATCGCGCGCAGGATCTTGTCCTGGTTGGCCGGGTCGTCGCGGTAGTGCTCGGCCAGATAGGTGGCGACGTAGACCGACGGCTCGCGGTCCAGCATCTCGTCGAGATCGAGCACCGGCTCGATCTGCTCCGGCTCCTTCCTGGGCGGCCTGGCCAGCTTCTTCTCGACCAGCGGGATGCGCTCCGCGGCGAAGTCGGCGGCCTCGGTGCCGTCGTAGTCGTGGCCGATCTTGCGGTAGACCACCAGCGCCGCGTCGTGGCGCCCCTCGGTCTCGGCCTGCTGGGCCAGCGAGAGGAACTCGGCGGCCCTGTTCTCGGCGTTGTGGGGGCGGTAGGAGATGAAGTAGAGGAGCGTGAAGAAGATGATGTTGCCCACTACGATCAGGCCGTACTTCTCCCACGACTGCTTGATCTGCTCCTTGGAGGGGTAGAGGCGCATCGGCGGGAGTGTAATCACCCCACGGCCGCCGCATCAAGCGCTGCGACGTCTCGTCGTCGGCGGCCCGCTCCCTGATCCCCTGATCCGCTCAGGGGGTGAACGGATCAAAAGAAGTACAAACCGATTGATGAATGTGATAACAGCTCCATCGAGGGGCGGGGATGAACGGCAAGCCGACCTACGAAGAGCTGCAGGCGCGAATTCGCGAGTTCGAATGCGAGATTGATCGGCTGCGCTCGGCGCGTGACGATCTGCAAAGGCGGGCCTCGACTCTGCTCGAGGCCGAGGAACTGGCCCTGCTCGGCCACTGGGAGCTCGACCTGGTCAGCGACACTCTCTACTGGTCTGACGAGATCTACCGTATCTTCGATCTCTCGGTCCACGAGTTCAGCGCCACCTACGACGCCTTTCTCGAGATGGTCCATCCCCAGGACCGCCAGTTCGTCGACAAGGCCTACACGGAATCGGTGCGCGATCGGACGGGCTACGACATCGTCCACCGGCTGCTGCTGCGCGATGGAAAGGTCAAGTACGTCCGCGAGCGCTGCAAGACCGAGTACGACTCGGCGGGAAAGCCGCGGCGCTCGCTGGGCACGGTCCAGGACATCACGGACGAGATGCGACCCCGACACTGCTTCGCGGGGATGATCGGCCGCGATCCCGTGATGCTCGAGACGTTCGAGCTGATCCGCGATCTGGCCGATCTGTCCGTGCCCGTCCTGATCCAGGGCGAGAGCGGGACCGGCAAGGAGCTCGTGGCCCGGGCGATCCATTCGGAAGGGGGCCGCGCCCGGCAGCCGTTCGTCGCGGTCAACTGCTCCGCGCTGCCTCCCGGGCTGCTCGAGAGCGAGCTGTTCGGTCACGTCCGCGGTGCATTCACCGGCGCGCTGCGCGACAAGAAGGGAAGGTTCGAGCTCGCCGACGGCGGAACCCTCTTCCTGGACGAGATCGCCGACCTGCCGTTCGAGCTGCAGGCCAAGCTGCTCAGAGTGCTGGAGCAGGGCTGTTTCGAGCGCGTCGGGGGCGAGCGCACCGTCTCGGTTGACGTCCGCCTCGTCAGCGCGTCCAACCGCGAGCTGAAGAGCGAGGTCGAGGGCGGTCGCTTTCGCGACGACCTGTTCTATCGCCTCAACGTGATGCCGATCGAGCTGCCGCCCCTGCGCGAGCGGAGAAACGACATCCCGCTGCTCGTCGAGCACTTCATCGAGCGGGCCGCCCGCGAGGGGCAGCGCTGCGAGGGGATCACCAAAGACGCGCTGTCCGCCCTGGTCGACCACGGCTGGCCGGGCAACGTCCGCGAGCTGAGGAGCGCCGTGCAGTACGCCCTGATCAAGTCCAGGGGCGGGACGATCGACGTGCCCCACCTCTCGGCCGACCTGCGAGCGGGCCTGGCGCGGGCGGGCGCGCTCGGTGACCCGACCGAAGCCGCCGAGCGACGGCGGCACGGCAGAGCGAGGCTGACGGTCGCCGGTGTGAGAGACGCCCTGGCCGCTACCGGCGACAACAAGAAGCGCGCGGCCGAGCTGCTCGGAGTGGGGCGCGCGACCCTCTACCGCTTCTTGAACGCCAATCGCGTCTGAGCCTCGCGGACGAAGACGCTCGCTCAGTCCTCGCTCCATTCGGCCGACGCCTTGTGCGCCTCGCACTCCTTCTCGGCCAGCTCGCGGATCCTGTAGGCGGCGTCTCTGACGACGCTGTAGAGAATTCCGCAGTCGTCGTCCCGGCGATCCCGATCGCCAGCGTCCGCCAGCTCGATCATCTCGCGGGTGAGCTGGATCGTCCGCATCAGGTTCTGGTCGTGCGATTTCAGTTCAGGACCTTCCCTCCCGCAAAGCCGGATTTTTCCTCTTTTTCCTTCAGCTCGATTCCCGAGCGCAGCGCGAGACGGCTGCGGTGCAGCAGCACTCGCTGATTGCCGACCGAGATGTCGAGCAGCTCGGCCACCTCCTTGCCGCCCCGCCCCTCTACGTCTCGCAGCACCACTATCTCTCGCTGCCGGTCGGGCAGCAGGCGCAGCCCCTCGTCCAGGATTCTGAGCCTCTGTCTGTTGATCGCGGCGGTCTGGGGATCGACCGGGTGCGCGCCGTGCAGCCCCGAGCCGTGCTCGGCCGCGGCTCCGTGGCGATCCTCGAACGACCCGCCGCTCTCCTTTTTGCGATCGCCTTCCAGGGCGCTGAACGCCACGCTGCGCTTCTCGCGTCTGCGCACGCTGCGCGCGCGGTTCGCCAGAATGCTGTAGACCCACGTCTTGAAAGACGCATCGCCCCTGAATCTATCAACCTCTCTGCAGACCGCCTCGAGCGTGTCCTGCACCACCTCCTCGGCCACCTCGCGGTCCTCGAGAAAGCGGCTCGCGATCCTGATCATCCCGGCTCGGTGCTCGTTCGCGAAAGCATCGTACACCCCTCGTTCCCCGGCCGCCAGCGCCTCGCGCAGGACCCTTTGGCCGGCTTTCTTTCCTATTTCTGCTTTTCTCATCTTGGCAAAACCTCGCTTGTCGGCCGAACCATTATGCAAAGCGAGTGCCTACTTCTTATTATATATTCACTTGCTAAAATAGTGCTTGATTGTCATAGCCTTAGGTCATAATTTGTTCTTTTTGTTCTATTGAGACACTGTACCGCAGTGTTTCGATGCATCTCAATATGACCTCCCGGACACAAAACGAATGAGACACTTCTGCCGCTGCTCGATGCAGGGATCGGATGGATCGAGGCCGGGTGTCGAGCAATCCGCGCTGTCGAAAAATCGTCTTGGGCCGAGGATCCGGAGGGCGGCGGTTTACACCCCGATCGTCCGGGCGTAGACTCTCTTGGATGCGTTTTACCAAGGCCATGATCGTTTCTCTGGCCGCGCTCGCCGCGTCGCTCGGCGCCTGCGGCTCCGGGGAGCCCTCGTCGGGAGAGCGTAACGGCGAGCCTTTCCTCCGCTGCGCCGCGCCGATCGACGACGGCCAGCGGGAGACGCAGTGGATCCCCCCCCTGGAGCTCAGGCGCGACGGGCACGACCTGGAGATCCGCGGGCTGGAGCGGGGCGTGGTCGTGATCGGCCTGCTGGCGGGCATCGGCGAGGTTCGCGCGACCACGCACGAGAACATCGAGCTGTTTCTCGACAAGTTCAAGGCGGCCGGCGCGCAGCTGATCGCGGTCGCCGGCGGGGTGGGCCTCGCCGAAAAGAACGTGCGGGAGGTGATCGAGGCGCTGGCCGCGGCTCCCGTGCCGGTGCTGGTCAGCCCCGGCGCCCAGGAGAGCTACGACGTCTTTCGCTCGGTGATCTCGAAGCTGCACGGCGAGCACCCGCAGATCGTCGACATGACCAAGGTGCGCAGGGTGCGGCTCGGCCGGGTCACGCTGCTGAGCCTGCCGGGCTACCACGAGCCGTTCTACCTCGAAGCTCGCGGGCGCGGCTGCTCCTACGAGCCGCAGGACCTGGAGAAGCTGGCGGCGCTGGCCGACGACGGAAGGGTCAACCTGCTGCTCTCCGCCTCTCCGCCGCGCGGAAAGGGACAGCGCGCCGTGGATCGCGGGCGCGGCTCGGTCAACATCGGAGATCCCGAGCTGGCCGCGGCGATGGAAAAGGCCGGGATCCGCTTCGGGCTGTTCGGTCACGTCTACGAGGCCGGGGGCCAGGCCACGGCGGCCGACGGGGAGACGCACCGCGCGCCCGGCGTCTGGCACGAGTCGTTGTTCGTGCAGGCCGGCGCGGCCGACTCGCTGCCGCTGACCCTGGTCGGCGGAGGACGCTCGGTTGGGATGGCGCACCTGGTGGAGATCTCGGGCCACCGCGGCCGCTACCGAACCCTGCTGGCCGGCCCGAGCTGATCCCTTCACCCGTCCGGACCGCCGTCCGTCCCGCAGCTCCCTACGGCTGGTGTTTGGGTTTCGTCGCCGATTGGGATAAGGTATTCGGCGACTTGCAACATGCGAACCGTTCCGGGGCGCGCTTTCGAATCGCGGGTCGTCCGGACGGCGCGTTCGCCCAGGGAGGTCATCCGAAGTGCCGTTGACTTGCAAGATGTGCGGGACGCAGAACAAGGACGGCGAGCAGTTCTGCTCGGCGTGCGGCAGCCCTCTCGCGGGTGATCAGGGACAGCCGGTACACCGCCGCGAACCCGAAAAGAAGAAGGCTCCGGCCAAGACGATGCTCGGCGTCCCGGCCGCGGGCGCACAGCAGCAAACGCCGCCCGCCGCCAAGCCTGCCCAGCCGGCACAACCGGCGCAAGCGGCCCAGCAGCCCAAGAAGGCACCGGCCAAGACCATGCTCGGCATCCCGGCCGCGGGCGCGCAGCAGCAAGCACCGCCCGCCGCCAAGCCCGCTCAGCCGGCGCGAGCGGCCCAGCCGGCCCCGCAGCAAAAAAAGGCCCCGGCCAAGACGATGCTCGGCGTCCCGGCCGCAGCCGCTCAGCAGCAGCAGTCCAAGCCTTCTCCGGTCGCAAAGCCCGCTCCGGTCGCAAAGCCGACCGGCCAGCAGCCCTCGCAGCAGGCACCGACCGGCGGCGGATCGGCTCGCGACAAGCGGACCGTGCTGGGCATGCCCGCCGTGACCGGGGAGGATGCAAAGCAGTCCGGCGGCGGATCAGCTCGACCCGCCGAGCAGCCGGCGGCGGCGCAAGTCTCCGCGGAAGCGGCGCCGTCTCCGAAATCCTCCGGGGGTAGCGCGCCGGCTTCGCCCGATCCCAACGAGACGCCGACCCTGGACGACATGCAAGCGCCTTCCGAGGAGGATTTCTCCCGGCGGGAGGCCAAGAGGAGATCCGCGACCGAGCCGCTCGAGCCGGCGCCGAGCCGCGCGCCCCAGCCGAGCGGGACGGACGACTGGGACGAAGACGAGCCCGCTCCGGCTCGCAAGGGCTCCGGCGTGATGGTGGCGGTGATCGCCGGCGGGATCGTCGTCGCCGCCGGGCTGGCGGCGCTGATCTACCTGCTGCTTTTCGCCGACTCGGGCGGCGGCAGACCGCAGGTCTTTCCCAGCGCCGACGGAGAGAACCTGACCGTGGTGCTGCCGATTCCCGGCGCCCCGAACGACGCAGCTGTCCATGTCAGGGGCAAGCAGGTGCCGATCGTCTCCGGACAGGCCAGGTTCGACCTGCCGATGAGCGAGCTTTCGCTGGGAGAAAACACCGTCCAGGTGACCTACGTCGAGCCCGGCGGGGCGAAGGAGAAGCTGAGCTTTCCGGTCGTGCTGCGCCAGACCGTCGCGACCGACCTGTCCGGGTTGACCCTGGCCGAACCGTACTTCGAGGTCGCCTTCCAGGTCGCCCCGGGCAACGAGTTGGCCGTGGACGGACAGAAGGTCAAGCTGGTCAACGGTTCCTTCGAGATGCGCGTTCCGTTGTCCAGTCTCGAGGGAGCAGAGAGCTCCGAGGGAGACAGCCTGATCGAGAAGATCCCGTTCCAGCTGACCGGCCCGGACGGAACCACCGAGCAGGGACAGCACGTGGTGACGATTCCGCTGGCCAAGCTCCAGATCGACAGGCCGACCGACGGCGCCGTGGTCGAGATGGAGGAGATCACCTGCGCCGGAGCGACCGAGGAGGGCGCCCGGGTCACGGTCAACGGCGAGCCCACGGCCGTGACCGCGACCCGCTTCAGCACCAGCGTGCCGCTCGACGAGTTCGGCGAGCACGTGATCGAGATCGAGGCGCGTGCTTCAGAAAAGGCACCCCGCAAGCGTAGAATCAAAGTGACGCGGGTGGAGAGCCTCGCCGGCGCGGTCGAGGAATGGGCAAAGGACGCGAACCGCAAGCTGGACTATCCGACCATCGCCCGCGATCCCGACCTGCACACCGGCGAGAAGGTCGTGTTGAGCGGCAGGGTGGTCAACATGAGCACCGAAAAAGGCGTGACCGCGATGCTGCTCTACATCGGCGAGGGCTGTCCCGCGGGAGCGCGCTGCGCCGTGTACATCACGTTCCGCGGCGAGACCCGGGCCGGCCTGCAATCGCAGGTCGACGTCTACGGCACGGTCAAGGGCAAGCGGGACGTGGAGCTCCGCGGGGGCGAAAAAGAGACCATGCCGGCCGTCGACGCCGCCTACGTGCTGCTCAGCGAGGACGACGAGAAGAAAAAGCGGCGCAGGCGTTGAGGTCGGTCGCGCTCGAGAGCGATCGATTGGTGATCTCTTGATTGAATGTCCCAACTGCCACACCACCTACGACGAGCCGGTGGCGTTCTGCGGTGCCTGCGGTACGCGGCTGGCGACCGACGGCGCTCCCGCGCGCGCGGCGGATCCGCTGATCGGGGTCGTGATCGACGACCGTTACCGCTTGCTCGACCTGATCGGCAGGGGAGGGATGGGCGCGGTCTACCGCGTCGAGCACGTCAAGATGGGCAAGGTCATGGCGATGAAGCTGCTCCACGGAGAGCTCGGCCAGGATCAGGAGGTCGCCAGGCGGTTCCGCCTCGAGGCCGAGGCCGTCAGCCGCCTGACCCACCTCAACACCGTCTCGGTTTTCGACTTCGGCTCCCACCAGGGAATGATGTACCTGGTGATGGAGTACATCGAAGGCCGCGATCTGGCCGAGGTGCTGCGCATTGAAGGGCCGATGCCCGCGGCGCGGGTCGCCCACGTGCTGGTGCAGGTCTGCTCGGCGTTGATCGAGGCCCACGACAAGGGGATAGTCCACCGCGATATCAAGCCGGAGAACATCCTGGTTTCCCAACAGTACGACTACCCGGACTTCGTCAAGGTGCTCGACTTCGGGCTGGCCAAGCTGCGCGACGTGCGCGACGCGACCAAGATCACCAAGGAGGGAAACCTGGTCGGCACGCCGTACTACATGGCGCCCGAGCACATCCGCGGCGAGGGCGTCGACGCGCGCTCGGATGTCTACTCGCTGGGAGCGGTGATGTACAAGCTGCTGACCGGCGAGACGCCGTTCTCCGCCGACACGCCGATGGGCGTGCTTACCAAGCACCTCACGGAGAAAATCGACCCTCCCTCCCGGCGCTTTCCCCAGCGGGCAATCCCGCCCGAGGCCGACCGGATCGTGCTGCGGGCGATGGCCAAGACTCCGGACGACCGCTATGCGTCCGCCGAGGAGATGCGCCAGGAGCTGGCGGAGCTGGCCGTGCGCCTCGATCCGGAATCGCAGCACCGGCGGCTCTCGGGAGGAGATGGGATTCCGAATACGAGCGGGGCGGCGGAAAAGGGGGAAACGGCCGACGATGCGACTCCGGCCACCCAGTTCCCGGCGCCCTCGGTCGCGACCGAAGCCGAGGCGCCGCAGCGGAGCACCCGGCCTTCGACGGTGACCGTCGGCGCTCGCGAGGTGACGCTGGGAACCCGCGAGGACGTGATCCACTTCGAAAAACGCCTGAGGCGCAAGCGGGTCGTCACGACCGTGTCCCTCTCGCTGCTGGCCGCGGCCGCGATCGCCGCCTGCGTCTACTGGGCGCTGTTCGTTCACGGCGCCGACGACAGCCTGGCGAACGCCGAGACCGAGCCCAACGACTCCCCGGCGACAGCGGATCCGCTCGCGGCGGGAGTCCGGCTGGCCGGAACGATCTCCAAGTCGGCCGGCCAGCAGGACGTGGACTGGTACCGGCTGAACTCGCCTGATCCAGCAGGGGGAGCGTGGGGGCTGCAAGTCGACGTGAGCGGCGTGCCCGGTCTCGATATAGGCTTGCAGCTGGTCGATCCGTCGCAGGAAGATCCCCTGGCGCGGGTCGACCGCAACGGCCAGGGGGGCGGAGAGTCGATCCCGCCGCTGCGCATCGAGATTCCGGAGGTCTACCTGATGCTGCAAGAGATGCGCCGTCCCGGCGTGCCGCCCAGCAGCTTCGCCCAGGCGGCCTACACGGTATCGTACCAGGCGTACGCTCCCGAGTTCTTCGAAATAGAGCCCAACGACACTCGTTCCCAGGCCAGCCCGATCCGGGTCGGCGAGATCAAGAACGGGGTGATCGAGGTCTTCGACGACATCGACTGGTACTGCCTGCCGGCCAGCGCCAGGGCGAGCTCCGTGACTGTCACCCCGATTCCGGAGATGCAGATCCAGCTCGGCTTTCTGCTCGGCCCCTGGAACGAGGAACGAGTCGTCGAGGAGCAGGGAACCGGCCGGGGGTTGACCGCAGCGATTCCAGAGGGACCCGGCCCGGTCTGCTTCGTCCTGAGGGCGATCAGGAGCGTCCAGGTGATGGATCGCCCGGCCGAGTCGACGCTGATGGCTCCCTACCAGATCACCGTCAAGTGAGAACCTCTCTTTTCGACTACGATCTCCCCGGCGAGCTGATCGCCCAGCGGCCGCCGGCGCAACGCGACGGCGGACGGTTGATGGTGCTTCCGCCGCAAGGGGACGAGCTGCTGGCGCGAATCGCCGATCTCCCGCAGCTGCTGCCCGAAGGCGCGCTGCTGGTGGCCAACGACAGCCGCGTGATCCCGGCCCGCCTGCGCGCGCGGCGTCCCACCGGCGGCGCGGTCGAGGTGCTGCTGGTGCGGGAGCTGGAGGCGGGCGCGAACAGCTGTCGCTGGCGGGCGATGGCGCGCGCCAACCGCCCGCTGAGAATCGGAGATCGCCTCGATCTCCTCGGTGTCGAGGCCGAAATCATCGAACGCTCGGAAGGCGGCTACCTGACGTTGGAGACAAGGGAAGGATCCGCGGTCTTCCGACGACGCGTGGATCGGCTCGGCGAGGTTCCCCTCCCGCCCTACATCCGGCGCGCGCCGGAGCGGGACGACCGGGAGCGCTACCAGACCGTCTTCGCCCGCGAGGACGGCTCGGTGGCCGCGCCCACGGCCGGCCTGCACCTCGGCTCCGAGCTGCTGGAGGAGATCGCCGGAAAAGGGCACGAGCTGGCATTCGTCACCCTGCACGTGGGGCCCGGGACCTTCCGGCCGATCGCGACCGACGAGCTGGAGGATCACCGCATGGACGCCGAGGCCTACAGCGTCGGTGCAAAGGAGGCGGCCGCGATCCGGCGCGCGCGGGACGAGGGCCGAGCGGTGATCGCGGTCGGCACCACCGTGGTCCGCGCGCTGGAGGGCCTGGTGTTGGAGCGCGGTCGGCTCGAGGCGGATCGGGGCCTTACCGAGCTGTTCATCGCGCCGCCGTTCGATTTCCGCGTCGTCGACGGCCTGCTGACCAACTTCCACCTGCCGCGCTCGACCCTGCTGTGCCTGGTGGCCGCGCTGGCCGGCCGCGAGCGCCTGCTGGAGGCCTACCGCCGCGCGGTGCGAGAGCGTTTCCGCTTCTACAGCTACGGCGACGCGATGCTGGTGCTGCCGCGGAAAGGATCCGGAAAATGAGCGACGGCTTCTCCTTTTCGATCGAGGCGGTCGACGGCCGGGCGCGGAGCGGCACGCTGCGCACGCCGCGGGGAAAGGCGCCGACTCCGGCGTTCATGCCGGTCGGGACCCGGGCCGCAGTCAAGGCGCTAGACCCCGACGAGGTGCGGGCCAGCGGAGCCTCGATCGTGCTGGGCAACACCTACCACCTGATGCTGCGCCCCGGGCCAGAGCTGGTCCGCCGCGCCGGCGGGCTGGCGCGCTTCATGGGATGGGAAGGCCCGACGCTGACCGACTCGGGCGGCTTCCAGATCTTCAGCCTCGGCGAGCGGGTCCGGATCGACGACGAGGGCGCGGTCTTCTCCTCGCACATCGACGGGACGCGGATCGAGCTGACCCCAGAGCGGGCGATCGAAATCCAGGGCGCCCTGGGATCCGAGATCGCGATGACGCTCGACGAGTGCCCGCCGGGAGGGGCGGACCGCGAGCGGCTGGCGCGCGCCGCGGATCGGACCGCGGTCTGGGCGCGGCGCGCGCTGGAGGTCGAGCGTCCCGCCGGGCAGGCGCTGTTCGGGATCGCGCAGGGAGGCACTCGCGAGGACTTGCGGCTGGCGCAGATCGAGGAGCTGTCCGCCCTGCCGTTCCAGGGCCTGGCGCTGGGAGGGCTGTCCGTCGGCGAGCCGAGCGAGGAGATGTACCGCGTGCTCGAGGCGGTCGCGCACCGCATGCCGAACGAGCGCCCGCGCTACCTGATGGGCGTCGGCAGGCCCGAGGACATCCTGGCGGCCGTGCGCTCGGGGATCGACATGTTCGACTGCGTGATGCCGACCCGCAACGCGCGCAACGGCCAGGCGTTCGTCCGCGGCGGGAGGATCAGCATCAAGCAGGCCCGCTGGGCCGAGGATCCTCTGCCCCTCGATCCCGCCTGCGAGTGCCCCTGCTGCAAGCGCTTCGACCGCCGCTACCTGCGCCACCTCTACCTGAGCGGAGAGATGCTCGCCGCGCGGCTGATGACCGTGCACAACCTGCATCACTACGGAGAGATGATGCGCGGCGCCAGAAAGGCGATCGCCGCTGGCGAGCTGGACGCCTTCATCTCGGGTTGGCTGGCTCCGGAAGAAGCGCTGAACCAGCGTTGAAGGTTGAACTCGAAACGCCCATACCCCCGAAAACTTTTCTCTATATCTCCACGAGCATCGACAGGGTGCTCACATCATCTTCCAATGGGATCTGATTTCCGTTGTGCTCACCGACGACTCGGCGACAGTCCCCCCCTCGATCAAAATGATGCGCGAGCAGACCGAATCGGCGAAGTCCAGATCGTGGGTGGCGATCAGCTGGGCGGAGGTCTGCACGCAAAGCAGCTCCGCGAGCTCGAGCTTGCCGGGAGGATCGAGGCCGGCGGTCGGCTCGTCCAGCAGGAGCAAAGAGGGCTCGGTCACCAGCGCGCCGGCCAGCGCGACCCGTTGCTTTTGACCGTGGGACAGGTGATGCAGGGGCGTATCTCCGAGCTTGCCCACACCGAGGCTCTCCAGGGCCTTTTCCGCCAGATCGAACGACTCTTCCCGGCTCCTCCCCGCCTGGAGCGGGCCGAAGGCGACGTCCTCGATCGCCCTGGGAAAGAGGAGCTGGTCCTCGGGCACGTTGAACAGGAACCCGATCTTGCGGCGGATCTCTACGATGCTCCGGCGCTCGAGCGGTTTTCCGCAAATCTCGATCTCTCCTTCGTGGGGCACGAGTCCGACGAGCGACATCAGCAGCGTGGTCTTGCCCGCCCCGTTGAGCCCGACCAAGGCCACGCGCTCGCCCTCTTCCATGGAGAAGGAGACGTCGGACAGTGTCGGAGCTGCGTCCGGCTCGTGTCGTAGCGTGACCTTCGTGCAGCGCAACGCTTCCGGCATCAGAACCCACCCCAGATGCGGAGGGCCGCGGTCCCCGCCAAGGTCGCCAGGGCCAAACCGATCGCCGAGCGATCCCTCCAGGCAGTGGGAAGAGAGCCCAACTCCGCCGGATCTAGCTCGCAGTAGCCGCGAAGCTCCATGGCGGCGCCGACCCGTTCGGTCCGTTCCACTACCCGCGGCAACCAGACCCGGGGCAGTGACGCCAGCACCCGCAGCCCGGTTAGGTAGCCGGTCGTTCCACCGCGCACGGCGATGGCCGAGGCTATCCGGCGGGTTTCGTAGACCAGGTTCGTCGTCTGGTGAACGATCTGGATCAGCACCGCTGAAAAGACGCGCGGCACCGGGAGACGGCTCAACCCTCGTCGCAATGCGCTGGCCGACAGCGCGGTCGCCGTGCAGACCGAGACCAGCATGGCGGTCATCCCGCGAAAGAATACGGTCCAGGACACGGCGAGGGCCTCTATCCAGCCCCTGCCGGCCGACGAGTCGCGGATCAACGGGACGAGAAGGAAGTAGGGAAGAAACAGGACGAGCCCGAAAAGCAGGGTCGATCTGAGAACCGGAATGGGCGGCCGAACCAACGCGGTCCAGGCGACGACCACGAGCGTGATGGCGACCGCACCTTCCCAGCGTGTCACAGCAGCGAACATGCAGCTCGCGAAGACCGACACGCCGCAGATCAGCCGTGCTTGCGGGACGAGTCTCTTGACAGGACCGCGCGCGCTGCCCCAGATGTCGTGCCAGGATGTCTTCATCTGTCTCGTGATGCTCTTCTCGCCGACACGAGGTATCGCTCTTCGTCGTCGACCACCTCGTAAGGATGGAAACCGTGTTCCTCCAGCATCAGCGCAGTCCGTGCGGCGGGGACGAGCACGTCGTTCGCCACCGCCTCGCCGGCCGAGGCGTGAATCTCGTTGATGGTCGCGCGAGAGGACAGATGCCAGACGTGCAGCACGCCGCGGGGACGAAGAACTCTGTCGATCTCCTCGATCACCGCGTCGGGATCATCGAAGTGCGGCCAGACCGAGAAGCAAATGACCCGATCGACGGAGCTGTCGTCGATCGGCATGCGCGTCGCGCCGCCTACGTGCCACTCGACGCGGGAGTCCGCGATCTTCTGGCGGGCCTTTTTGACCATCGCCGAGGAAATATCGATCGCCACCACGCGCCCGTCGCCCGAGGAGAGCCTGTCCAGCAGGGCGCGGGTCAGGTTCCCCGTACCGCAGCCTACGTCGACGACGGTCTCGCCCGAGGTGACTCCCAACTCGTCGAGGCCGCGAGAGAGCCTCCCGGCGACGACCTCCAAGTCCTCCCAGTCGTCCCACTTCTCCGCGATCCCATCGAAGAACTCCACTTTCGCTTCAACGTTCATTCACAATCCCTTTCCCCGAACGCGCCACGCGCTGCCTGGCGGGCCTGCCGGTCCTGGCGATGACCGGCACCAACAAAACCATCAGGACGATCCCCGGCCAGCCGCTCAGGAACGACAACCCTGCCATGAACCCGGCGGGCAGGTCGATAAAGAGAGAAAAGAGATAGACGAGCCCGACGTAGAGCGCTCTTCCCAGGATCAGCGTCGGGATGAGCACGAGCCACTCGTTGACCCGAGGCCAACGCGTGCACGTCCATGAGATCAGCGCGGCCATCACGGCCAGCTCCAGCGACATGAAAACAGCAACGGGCGGAAAAAAAGACGGCATCCCCGTGACCGCTCCGGACAACAGCGGGGTGACAATCGCCGTCGACGCCGCTGCCAGCGGACGCACGAAGTAGGCCAACGCCACCAGCGGAAGGTACATCGGCATGAAGATGTGACCCAGGTGCAACACGTGGAAGATCACGGGAAGCAGCAGGGCCGCCGCTCCGAACAAGCCGCAAAAGGCCAGCTCGCGGGCCGAGAGACGTGCTGTCATGGCAGCCCCACCTTCAACCCGGCGAGAACGTTGAAGCCGGGCATGGGATAACCCTCGACGAAGGCGTAGCGCCTGTCGAGGAAGTTGCGCAAGAAGAGGCGGGGTTCGAGGGTGAATCCCCGCTCCAGAGAGGTGTAGCGATAGCGGAAGGTCAGGTTCATGGCAAAGGGATCATCGAGCGGGTCGCGGCCGTAGTTGGACATGTAGAGTCCGTGGACCCACTCTCCGGTCAGGCTGCCGCCGACGAAGTGCGGGGCGAACTCGTGACTCGCCTCGAGGGTGAAGTCGAGCTTGGCCTGCGGATTCTGGCGCGTGTATCGACCGACGTCCCGCCAGTCGCCGCTGGCGAACACCGAGATCGGTCCGAGATTACGCACGCCCGCTCGCCCCTCGACGCCCCACATGACGATCTTGTCGATGTTGACCACCTCCGCCGTAGGCCAGGCGCCGAAGTACCGGATCATGTCGTCCGACTGGGTACGATAGCCGCTGCACGAGAGCTCGAAGTGCTCGGCCTCGTAGCCCAGGCCGAAGTCCCAGTTCAGCGAGTATTCGGGACGCAGATCCGGGTTTGCCGTCGGGAACGGCAGGTATAGCTCGCGGATCGTCGGCTGGCGGAAGTTGCGGGCGATCCGCGTGCGGGCGTAGAGGCCCCGGTAGACGTTCCAGCGGACGCCGCCCTTGTACAGCAGCACGGGTCCGTAGGTGAGGCTGTTGAGGAAGCGGGCACCGGTGACAATCGACAGCTGCGACACGGGCCGGAATGTGATCTGTCCGTAGGCCGACAGGTCGGTCAGCCCCTGCACCGGTGTGCGCTCTTCGTCGACGCGGTTCTCCACCCGTCCGTCCACGTGCCGACCACCGAGCCCGAGCAGGAGCCGGGTCGTCGAATGGAGCCTTAGCTCGATCTCGGCGTTGCCACCGGTGAGATAGTCCCGGGAGAAGAAGCCGTCGTAGAGGCGGTGGACTCCTAGGTTGAGAAAGGGGGTGACGGTCAAGCGCATCGGCTCTCGTTTCCATTCGAGTTGCAGCGACGTGTTGTTTCTCCACACGTCGTACCAATGTCCGGCATGGGGGTGAGTCACCGGACCCGGATCGGCGCCGTCCAGGTGGACGACCTTGTTCCTCGCAGTGAGCCTGAGCCCGGGTGCGAAGCGGTACCGGGCGGCCAGATGTCCGACGATCTCGTTCCCCCCGGCGCCGTCTCTGTGCCCGTCGGTGCTGACCGCGTGAAACGCCCCCGCCAGGTCCAGGCCACCGGTCCTGCCGAGCAACGAGGCCGTCTCCCGCACGGTCGAGTAGCTGCCGTAGGCCGTGTCGTTGAGGACCTCGAATCCCTCCGCATCGCGCCAGCGGTTGCGCAGCACCACCACGCCGCCCATCGCGTTGCTGCCGTACAGCACCGAGTCGCCGCCCTTGATCACCAGCGCTTCGTCGATCAAAAAAGGAACGTATGCATCTGGAATCGGATGGCCGAAGATCCCCATGTAGTCCGGGACGCCGTCCTCGACTACCAGAACCTGCGTGTTGGGGCTTCCGCCCAGGCCACGGATGTAGATGCCGCCGGTCGCGCCGTTGGCCACACCGTGAAACGATCCGCGTCCCGGCACGTATACGCCCGCGTTCTGCTGGGAAAGGGCCTCGAGCGTGCTGGCGCGAGCGCTGTCCCTCAAGCGATCTCCGTCGACCTCGAAATCGTCCTGGGTGCGGTCCCGCGCGATCGGTCGTCTGGCGCTGACTGTCGTCTCGTAGGCGGGATCGACGACCGGAAAGTCGGCCGGGAAGCTCGGCTGGCTTTCGTCTACGTCTCCTTGCGTTTCCGCATCGTCGTCGAGCGAATGATCGTCCGTCTCCGACGGCACGCCGGCGTCGGGGAAATCCTCGGCTCGCGCGGGCGAAGCATCCGCCAACCCTGCCGCGATGCTCAGGGCGATCAAGATCGCAGACCTCAAGACGAACCACCTCTGCCTCAATGCCCGTAGGGTCCGGGCACGGTGAAGTCCTGCTCGATGTCGTCCGCGGTGATCTCGAGGAGGTGGAAATCGCCGTAATCGACTCGCTTGACCGAGACCGTCTGGTAGTTGAACCAGTTCGGCTCCTCGTTCGTCAGCTCGGTATCGACGCCTCCGTCGCTGTCGAGATCCTGGCCGGTATCGCATGTACAGACGTCGTCCAGCGTGCCGTCCTCTGCCTGCTCCTGGCAATAGGACTCGGCATCGAGCTTTTTGAAGTGAATTCTGTCATTCCCCGGCAAACACCTGCCCGGGGATGTCGCCTCTTCGAAAGCGATGACCTCGTCCCAGACGCACCCGTTGAAGCTCACATCCTTGATCAGGACGTGCTCGTTCGTCCGGTTGACGACCACGACCTCTGGATATGCGATCTCGCATCCGCCGACCAGGAGCGCCACCGCCAGCAACCAACGGCGCACCGGACTCGCCGAGAGCCTCGCGAGCGGTTTCGCGGAGAACATCACTCGAGGCACTGTGCGTTCTCGGTTTTCTGCTCGTAGGGCTCGAAGCCGTACTCTGGCCACAGGGCCAGGATTCTGTCGTACTGCTCCTGGGGGATGGGCGGCACACCCTCGGGCGGACACGGTCCCTGGTGGTTGGGCAGGTTGATCTCGATCGTCCGCGTCTGACCGTCCACGACCTCCTCCTCGTTCTTGCTGGCGATCGGCAGGCAGTTCTCGGGCGCGCAGTTGGGATCGTCCCAGGCCGCGACCATCAGGACGTAGTCCAGCCCTGGAACGACCTCTTGCTCTGCACTGCTCTCCCCGATGTCTATCGTTCCGAACTGGACCTCGAGGTAGGAGGACTCGCAGATGGTCCACGGCGGCTGGAAGTCCATCTCCGGGTTGTCGAAATCATTCTCGATCTGCACGGTCGCCGAGCCTTCGTCCTCGCTGTCGCAACCCGTCACGTAAGCCATGAATACCATGCACAGCACTACAAGCACCCTTTTCGCTGTCCCGTTATTCATTATCGAGCCTCCCTCCTTGGAACCCCGTTGAGCCCGTTTTCTCTGCACTCGTTGTGTTACGTTCTTAGAAAGCGTAATACCAAGCCAAAAGTCGTTTGTCAAACGATTTAGTGCTTACCACAGTGCTGGCACAGCGCGCTTGCCTTACTGTTCTCTGTTTGGTACATAGCTGCGCCCGGCGCGAGCGCTTCGCGGCGAGGCGGCGCGCGGAGGGCCGTTAGCTCAGTTAGGTAGAGCAACGGACTTTTAATCCGTAGGTCGAAGGTTCGATTCCTTCACGGCTCACAGCGACGATCGCGATTGAAAAGAGATCGACAAGCGACGAGGCCCCGTCGTCTAGAGGTGAGGACACCGGCCTTTCACGCCGGCGGCACGGGTTCGATTCCCGTCGGGGTCGCCGATTTCATCCCTTCTCGTCCGTCTCTCTCCAGCTGTGCCCGCAGCGCCGGCAGACCCGGCCGCTTCTTCCCAGCAGGCGGGACAACCAGCCGCGGGCCTCGGAATCGCGGCGCCGCTCGACCAACTGGCTGCCGCACGCCGGACAACGCTCGCCGGCGGCCGCCGCGCCGGTCTCGATCACGTCCTCGTCCGAGTGATCGAACGGCGGAATCGGCTCTTCGCCCGCCTCTTCTCCCCGCTCGGCGGCGGCGCGCTCCAGGATCCCGGCTGCGCGCTCGGCGTCCTTTGGCCTGACCTGGATGCGCACCCCCTCTCCGCCGGCAAAGCCGAAGACGTGCATTCCCCCCAGGTGCTCTCCGATCACGAAGGCGAGAATACCCTCGCCGTCGAGCCGCATCTTGGCCAATCGGGCCTCGATCGGGGTATCGAACCAGGCTATGTCGACGAGCTCGTCGGACACGGCTTCTCTCGCTCCGGAGCGGGATCGAGCGGTCAGCTCGCGCCGCGGGCCGCCTCGAGCCTGGCCACGGCCATCCCGATCTGAATCGCGCCGATGATGGTCAGCACCAATGTGGCGACCGGAATGTGGACCAGCGTCAGGATCGCCCAGGCGATCAGCACGCCCTTGCTGGGCGGCTCGACATCCAGGTTGTGGCGCTGCGCGTACTTGCGGTACTCGGTGGCGAATCCCGGCAGCACCACGAACAACCAGTAGAGGTTGAAAAACGGGATGAACAGAAATCCGACCGCCTTGCCGGTGCTGATCGGGCTCTGCTCGTCCTGGATCGAGCTCCAGGCGTAGCCGACCATCCAGGTGAATATCGCCACTCCGATCAGGATCGGAATCGGCAGCCCGTAGGCCGCCTCCTCGGTCGCCGGGTTCCGGGCCAGCAGCGCCAGGAAGAAGGTCGTCACCTGGCTGGCCGCGAGGAAAAACGTGAATAGAAACGTCATTGCATTCCCCTTTGCCGAGTGTCGTACGGAAGCTAGAAAATAGCACGATTTCGTTTTCATGGGGACAAGCTTTGGGTTTATCTTTTTCTCTCGACGGGATACAGGCTCGCCCAGAGAAACGGCGACGTCCGCCGGCCGAGCCCGATGCACGATCGCCAGTGAAGGAGCCCAGCGTGATCGATTCACTGCCCCCTCCACGCCCCAGGCGTTCGCCGGTCCCTGTCGGCGTGAGCGGCTTCGCCCTGCGCCTGCCGCCCTACCGAGTGCTGCTCGACGACTGGTGCGACTGGACCGGAGCCTCGGCCGACAAGATTCGATCCACTGTCGGTCGCAGCTTTCGCGTGCTAGGTCCGCTCCAGAATCTCTACACGCTGGCGGCGGGCGCCGTGCTCGAGCTGATCGTACGCTACGATGTCGACCCGCGCACGGTGGGTTACCTGGCGCTGGGCACCGAGTCCAGCAGCGACAACTCGGCCGGAGCGATCATCGTCAAGGGGATGGTCGACCGCGCCCTGGAACGGTTGGGTCGGCCGCGCATCTCGCGCCACTGCGAGGTGCCCGAGCTGAAGCACGCCTGTCTGGGCGGCGTCTACGCGCTCAAGGGCGCGCTGCGCTACCTGGCCACGGACGGCGCCGGCCGGCGGGCGATCGCGGTCAGCGCCGACGTCGCCGAATACGAGCGCGGCAGCTCTGGGGAGCCGACCCAGGGCGCCGGCGCGGTCGCGCAGCTGGTCGAGGAGAATCCCAAGCTCTACGAGGTCGACCTGCGAGAAGCGGCGTCGGCCGCCGCCTACCGCGGAGTGGATTTCCGCAAGCCGCACGGCCGTCGTCTCTCCGCAGCTCCGCCCCCGGGCGCGACCCGCCTTCCCGACTACCCGGTCTTCAACGGCAAGTACTCGACGATCTGCTACACAGACGAGGCGCTGCACGCTGTGGCCAGGCTGCTGCGCAAGATCGGGCTGACCGCCCGCGAGCTGTTCCACCGCATGGACGCGGCCTTCTTTCACCGGCCCTACCATCGCCTGACCGTCAACGTGCTGGCCGCGCTCTACGTCTGGGGCCTGACGCGCGACCCGGACCATCATCCCGAGCTGGCCGAGCTCTGCGCCGAGTGCGGCGCCGAGATGGAGACCGTGCTGCGCGAGGCCGAGGGGCACCCCGACCTGTTCCGCGACGGCGAGTTGGGCGAGGAGATCAACCGCGAGGTCTATCCCGAGGCGATGAAAGTGGTGAAGCACTTTCGTAGAACAAAAAAGTTCCGCGAGGTAGAGGCGCGTAAAATCCGGCTCGGCGCGGATGCGATGCGCGATCTGGGCAACCTCTACACCGCCTCGCTCCCGGCCTGGATCGCGGCCGGGTTCGAAGAAGGGCTGAGTCGCGAGCTGGATCTTGGCGGCAAGGCTTTTCTGACCGTGGGCTACGGCAGCGGCGACGCGGCCGAGGCGGGCATCATCCGCGTCGCCGAAGAGTGGCGCGAGGCCGCGGCCCGGATCGGTTTCGCCGACTCGTGCAAGGGCGCGATCGATCTCGGACGCGAGCAGTACGAGGCGCTGCACGACGGACGGCGCGAGCCCTGCCCGGCCAGGGAGCTCGAAAACGAGTTCGTCGTCGATCGCGTGGGTGACAGGTGCGACCCGGAGTTTTGCGATCGGGGAATCGAGTACACGCGCTACGTCCCGGCCGGGAACCGGTAGCGCTCAACCCTCGAAAAAGCTCCTCAGCCTCTCGAGGAATCCGGGCTGCTCGGAGTGGACCTCGGTGCCCAGCTCCTCGCCGAGCTTCTCGATCAGCTCGCGCTGGCGGGTCGTCAGCGAGCGCGGCACGTCGATCTCCACGTGCACCAGCTGGTCGCCGCGGCCGGAGCCCCGCAGCGAAGGCACGCCTTTACCCCGCAGGCGATAGACCCTGCCGTTCTCCGTCCCGGCCTTGATCTTGAGCTTGACCTCGCCGTCCACGCTCGGCACCTCGACCTCGCCGCCCAGCACGGCCTGCGGATAGGTGATCTTGAGCTGCGAGTGCAAATTGCGCCCCTTGCGCACGAAGAACGGGTGCTCCTCGACGTGGATCATCACGTGCAGATCGCCGTCCGGTCCGCCCTCGCGGCCGTGCTCGCCGCCGCCCGCCACGACCTTGACCGCGCCGTCGTCGACTCCGGGGGGAATCGAGACCTCGTACTCTTCCTCGCGCTCGACCAGCCCGCGGCCGTCGCAATCCTGGCAGGGAGAGACGTTGATCTCGCCCGTGCCGCCGCAGGCCGCGCAGGGAGCGGCGACGGCGAAGATGCCCTGCTGAAGCCTGATGCGGCCGGCACCACCGCACTGTCCGCAGCGCCGGGGCGAGCTGCCGGGCTTGCGTCCCGAGCCGCCGCACGTCTCGCAGCGCACCGGCCTGGGGATCGTGATCCGCACTTCCGCGCCGGAAACGATCTGCTCGAAATCGAGGGTCAGGTCGTACTGCAAGTCGCGGCCCGGTTTGCCGCGCCGCCGCCGCCCGCGGGGCGCTCCGCCGCCGAAGACCGAGCCGAAGACCGACTCGAAGAAATCGGTCATGCTGCCCAGATCGACTCCTGCTCCTCCGCCGGGAAAGCCTCCCATCTCCGGGGCGTCGTGGCCGAAGCGATCGTAGCTCGCGCGCCGCTGGGGATCGGAGAGCACCTGGAACGCCTCGGTCGCCTCCCGGAAGCGCTCGGTGGCCTGCGGATCGTCGGGGTTCTGATCGGGGTGGTAGAGCATCGCCAGCTTGCGGTAGGCCTTCTTCAGACCCGCCGCGTCCACGTCGCGGGCAACTCCCAGCACTTCGTAATAGTCGCGTTTGACTGCCATGAAACAGGTTTCGGATCCGCTAGCTCTCGTCTTTGGATGCGTCGATCTCGCCGGTGATCACGTCGCCCTCGGGCACATCCCCCAGGCCGTCGACGTCGGCGTACATCGCTTCGGCGATGCGAAAAGCGGACGCCTCGAGCTGGCTCTTGAGCTGTCCGATCAGCTCCACGTCCTCCTGCTCGACCGCCTCGCCGAGAGCCTGCATGTCGGCACGGATCACCTCGAGATCCTCTTCTCCCACCGCGTCTCCATATTCCTCGACCGCCCGCTCGGTGGTGTAGATCAGCGACTCGGCCGCGACGCGCGCCTCTGCCAGCCGCTTGCGCACCTCGTCCTCGTCGCGCCGGCTCTCGGCCTCCTCGATCACGCGCTCGATCTCGGACTTGCTCAGACCCGAGCCGGCGGCGACGCGCACCGTCTGCTCCTTCTTGGTGCCCAGATCCCGCGCCGAGACCGAGACGATGCCGTTGGCGTCGATGTCGAACGCCACCTGGATCTGCGGAACGCCCCGCGGAGCCGGAGGGATCCCGGTCAGCTCGAAACGGGCCAGCGAGGTGTTGTCGCGCGCCATCGGACGCTCGCCTTGCAGCACGTGGACCGGAACGAAACTCTGACCGTCGATCGAGGTGGTGAAAATCTGTTTCTTGCGGGTCGGAATCGTGGTGTTTCTCTCGATCAGCTTGGTAAACACGCCCCCGCCGGTCTCGACTCCAAGACTGAGCGGCGTGACGTCGAGCAGCAGCACCTCCTCCGCCTCTCCGCCCAGCACCGCGCCCTGGATCGCAGCCCCCACGGCCACGACCTCGTCGGGGTTGATCCCGCGCAGCGCCTTCTTGCCCAAGAACTCCTCGACCAGCTGCTGCACGAGCGGCATCCGCGTCATCCCGCCCACCAGCAGCACCTCGTCGATCTCGTCGACTCCCAGCCCGGCGTCGTCCAGCGCCTGCTTGCACGGCTCGAAGCTGCGCCGCACCAGGTCCTCGACCAGATCCTCGAGCTGAACCCGCTCCATGGTGTGGACCAGATGCTTGGGGCCCGAGTCGTCCGCGGCGATGAACGGCAGGTTGATTTCGGTCTCGATCGCGGAGGACAGCTCGTGCTTTGCCCGCTCCGCCGCCTCCTTGAGGCGCTGCAGCGACATGCGATCCTTGCGCAGATCGATCCCCTGCTCCTCGAAGAAGACGTCCGCCAGGTGGTCGACGATGCGCTGATCGAAGTCCTCCCCTCCCAGGAAGGTGTCTCCGGCGGTGGATTTGACCGAGAAGACGCTCTGCTCGATCTCCAGAATCGATATATCGAACGTCCCGCCCCCCAGGTCGTACATCGCGATGCGCTCGTCGTTCCCGCTCTTTTTGCCGTGGGCCAGCGCAGCCGCGGTGGGCTCGTTGATGATCCGCTCCACCTCGAGACCGGCCATCAGCCCGGCGTCCTTGGTCGCCTGGCGCTGAGAGTCGTTGAAGTAGGCGGGAACCGTCACCACGGCGCGCTTGACGTCCTGCCCCAGGTAGGCCTCGGCCGTCTCGCGAAGCTGCCTGAGCAGAATCGAGGAGACCTCCGGGGGGCTCATCTTCTTGCCGCGCACCTCGACCCAGGCGTCGCCGTTGTCCGCCTCGACGATTCCGTACGGCGCCAGCTCACGCTGCTGCTTCGCCTCGCGCGAGTCGAAGCGTCGACCCATCAGACGCTTGATCGCGAAAACGGTGTTTTCCGGATTGGTCACGGCCTGGCGCTTGGCAACTTGTCCGACCAGGTTCTCGCCACTGTCGGTGAACCCCACCACCGAGGGCGTGGTACGGCTGCCCTCGGCGTTGGGAATCACGACCGGGTCGTCCCCTTCCATCACCGCCACGCAAGAGTTGGTGGTACCGAGGTCGATGCCTATGATTCGATCCTCAGCCATCCTCCCCTTCCCGCTCGGAGCCGCCGTCCTCGTCGCTCTCGGCCCGATCCCCCTGCGGCGGACCAGAGGAGACGACGACCATCGCGGCGCGCAGCAGCCGATCGCCCAGCGTGTAACCGCGGCGCAGCTCCTCGATTATTCCGCCGGCCGGCACGTCCTCGGAAGGCACGTGGGAGACGGCTTCGTGGAAAGCAGGATCGAACGACCTGCCTCCGCTCTCGACCGGGCGCAGACCGAACTTCTCCATCGACGAGAGGAACTGTTTGCGCACCATCTCCATCCCTTCGACGATCGGAGCCGCCTCGCCCTCGGGCTGGGCCGACCCCAGCGCCATGTCGATGCTGTCGAGCGCGGGCAGTAGCTCGGCCAGGACGTCGGTGCGGCCCCGAAACCTGGCCTCCTCCACCTCGCGTCGGGACCGCTTGCGGAAGTTGTCCAGGTCGGCGGCGGTGCGCAGCAGGCGGTCGTGCTCCTCGCTCAGCTTGCGCTCCAGCTCCGCGACGCGATCCTCGGCGCCAAGGGACGGCGCCTCCTCTGCAGCCGCGTCTTCGTGTCCAGACGAAACGTCCTCTTCGCCGACGTTCTCATCGTTTCGAACAACGTCCCTATCCTCGGTTCCGTCCTCGCCGCTATCGGCTGATCGACTGGAGAACTCGTTCATCTTCGCGAACCTCCCTCGTCCGACGCGACCCTGTAGGTTGCCACAACTTCGATCGAAATCAACTGCCCTCAGCACGCCGGTCCGCGATTCGGGAGAAAATACCAGGAATCGGCGGGATACGAAAGACATCTTTGCCATGAACGTCGCTGACGGATCAATCAGCGCATTGCCCCTGGAGAGGATCGGGGAATATACTCTTGGCAGGACTGTTGTGCCGTTCGGGTACGCGGAGGAGCGAGAGCATGAGTCGCAGAGCATCCGGACGGCGAGTGTCCCGAGGGGAGTTCGAGCGGGCCTGCATCGACTACCTCGACGACCTCTACGGCGCGGCGCTGCGCCTCACCAGGAATTCCTCATCCGCCGAAGAGCTCGTCCAGGACACCTTCGTCAGGGCGCTGAGATTCGCGGACAGCTTCGAGTGGGGCACCAATCTCAAGGCCTGGTTGTTTCGCATCCTGACCAACATCTTCATCAACGGATACCGTCATCGCGGACACGAGCGTCGCTACCTGGAACGCGCCGTCTCGGAGCCGCTCTACGACGAGGTGCTGGACCGCCAGGCGCGCGAGTACGCCTCCGACCCCGAGGCTCACGCTTTCACCCGCTTCTTTCGCGAAGATCTCGAAAATGCCCTCGAGGAGTTGCCCGAGGACTTTCGAATCGTGGTCGTTCTCGCGGACCTGCAGGGCTTCGCCTACCGCGAGATCGCCGAGATGATCGGCTGTCCGATCGGGACCGTGATGTCGCGGCTGCACCGCGCCAGAAGGCTCTTGCAGCATTCTCTGGTCGACTACGCTCTCGACGCGGGTATCAGCGGAGCCGAGCGGCTGGCCGAGGAAGATCGGCGGCAGGGCGGAGAGGCCACCGATCTCGATAAGTATCGTCGCAACAAGGCGGTGCCGAGATGAGTTGCAAGAAGATCGGCAAGTACATCGATGCGCATCTCGACGAAGAGCTCGAGGCCGGGCTGATGCTCGAGGTCGAGCAGCATCTCGACTCCTGCCCCTCCTGCGCCGCGCTGGAGAGAGTCAAGAGGGACATGAAGTCGGCGCTGGCCAGGATGGGCCGCTCGGCCAAGGCTCCCGATCATCTGCGCGAGAAGGTCCTGACCCTTTCCGCGCGCCGCTCCCGTCGCCGTTGGATCTACGCCGCCTCCGCTCCGCTCGCGGCCGCTGCCTCGCTTCTGCTCGTGATCGGCCTGTCCGGACCCGAGCCCGAAAGCGAGCCGATCGCGGCCGTCGTCGACGACGTGGTCGCCCGCCACGCCCACGAGCTCCCGATGGAGGTCTCCGGTCCCGATCCCTCGCGCGCGGCCTCCTGGTTTCGCGGCAAGGTCGACTTCTCGGTTTCGGCTCCGCGCCTGCGCCTGACCGATGCGAGCTTCAGAGGCGCCCGGCTCTCAAACGTCCGCGCCAACCAGGCCGCACAGATGGCCTACTCGATCGACGGTCATCGCGTTTCGCTGATGATCTTCCCGGTTCGCCGTCTCTCCGTGGACAAGGCCGAATCCGCGAGGGTCGGCGGACGCCCCGTCTTCTTCGATCAGCGCAAGGGCTTCAACGTCGCCGTGATGGTCGACGGCGATCTGGCCTACGCCCTCTCCTCGGATCTCCCCAGGCGGCGCCTCGTCTCCCTGCTGGCAGGAATGGGCCGCGTAACTCCTTGACCTGGACCACCGCCGGTATAAGATAATTGGGGAAAATGGGGATTTGGCACTCACGGGTCCCAAGCGGACCGGGGGAAAGGCTGGGTGATGAAAAGCATCGCATTGATTTTGGGCGTCGCTCTCGGATCTGTGCTGGTCTCGGCCTGCAGCTCCGACGCGCCGCCGTTCGATCCCGCAGACGGCGGAACCGACGCGGACACCGACACCGATTCCGACGCCGATTCCGACGCTGACGCCGACACAGATACAGACGCCGACACAGATACAGACACCGATACCGACACGGACACAGACACGGACACCGACACCGACACAGATACAGACACCGATATCGACACGGACACAGACACAGATACCGACACGGACACAGACACGGACACCGACACCGACACAGATACAGACACGGATACGGACACCGACAGCGAGATTGACACCTCGTGCGAGAGCCCGGTGGGCCACGACGAGGACGGCGACGGGCACGACGACGCCTGCGACAACTGCCCGAGCTACCACAACGTCTGGCAGCTCGACGACGACATGGACGGCGACGGCTACCTAAACCCGGTGGGAAACGCCTGCGAGGCCCCGGACAACGATGCGCTGCTGCACCAGATCTCGGCGTTCGACGCCTTCACCGAGCAGCGGCCCGAATGGTCGCCGGGTAGCCAGTCGAGCTGGACGTGGGGAACGGACCTGCTTAACGGTTCCACCGCCAGCGGCGGAACCAACAACATCTATGACGTGCCGCTTGCGAACGCGCCCTATTCCGTGGAGACGATCTTCGAAAACGACGCCTCGAGCGTTTCCGATGAGCAGTACTCCTGCGTCGTGTTCTGCAACCGGGCGGAAAGCTCCAACGAGGTCTGGTGGAGCTGCTGCTTCGAGTGGTCCCAGCGCTCCCTGGACTTCTGGCGCTACGACGGCGGCTACTACATCGAACACGTGGACGGAATCACCGGGGTCGACATCTCCGGAGGCGACACCGAGATCTGGCGGCGGGTCAGGGTCTACTACGACGGCAATGACAACTTGGCGTGCACCTTCGACAACGAGACCGAGCAGGTCGGCCAGAATACGACGCTGAGCCTGGACCAGGCGGAAGTCTGGGACGACATGTCCGGCACCGCCGGCGTGCGGGTCTACAACGCAAACACCGACTTTCTCTCCTTCACCGAGTACCTCTGATCGGCCGAGGACAATCAATCCGCGCTGTGATAGGTTTTCGCCTGTAATGTCGGTAATCGTGCAGAAGTACGGCGGCAGCTCGGTCG
Source organism: Polyangia bacterium (assembly GCA_046484285.1). Lineage (GTDB taxonomy): Bacteria > Myxococcota_A > Polyangia > JAAYKL01 > JAAYKL01 > CAZHCG01. The sequence goes on along the minus strand of JAWOBP010000068.1, from coordinate 13,677 downwards.
CCGACCCGGATCGGATCCGCAAGGTGGCCCAAAAGGTCTGTGCCTGTCGCGAGCGGGACGACCAGGTCGTGGTGGTCGTCTCCGCGATGGGCAAGACCACCAACGAGCTGACCGCGCTGGCCCAGGAGATGAGCGCCAGCCCGCCGCGGCGCGAGCTGGATATGCTGCTCACCGCCGGAGAGAGAATCACCGCGGCGCTGTTGTCAATCGCGATCCGGGAGCGCGGCTTCGAGGCGATCTCCCTGACCGGCTCCCAATGTGGAATCATGACCAACGATCGCCACTCGGACGCTCGGATAATCGAGGTGCGCCCGGTGCGAGTCGAGGACGAGCTGGCCCGTGGCCGGGTCGTGATCGTCGCCGGTTTCCAGGGAGTCAGCTACAAACGCGAGGTGACGACTCTCGGCCGCGGCGGATCCGACACGACAGCGGTCGCGCTGGCCGCGGCGCTGGAGGCCGAGCGCTGCGAGATCTATTCCGACGTGGACGGCGTCTACTCGGCGGATCCCGGAAGCGTTCCGGGCTCGCGCCACCTGCCCGAGATCTCGTACGAAGAGATGCAGGAGATGGCGATGGCCGGCGCCCGCGTGCTCAAGGCGCAGGCCGTGGAGTTCGCCAAGCGGGCCGGGATCGCGATCTACGCCCGCTCTTCGTTCGGATCCGGCCGCGAGACCGTGGTGCGGCGCAACGTCCCGCTCGAGCACCGCGGTGTGAGCGCGGTGGTCTCGGAGCGGGAGGTGGCGCTGGTTCGCTTTCTGGGCCGCGCCGTCACCGAGCGCTTCTTCGAAATCCTGGACGCGGCGGAGGCCACCTGCACGCCGATCAAGGAGCTGCGCTTCCACTGCCCCGAGCAGCGCACCTCCTGGGCGCGGGGTTCGTTCGTCGTATCCACCTCGGTGCTGCCGGACTGGAACAGAACCCGCGCGACGCTGATCGAGGCCGGCGGCGGTGACCTGGAGGTGCTGGACGACCTGTGCTCCGTCTCACTGATCGGAGTCGGAATCAACCGCGACACAGGTAACGTCCGGCGCGCCACCGAAACGCTCAGGCGGATCGGCGCGCCGGTGCTGGGGCTGTCCACCTCGGGCTTCCGCATCTCGCTGACGACGCGCGGCGACCTGCTCGACGATGCGGTGCGCACGCTGCACGCCGAGATGGTGGAGGACGAGCTCGACCGGTAGATCTCGCTGTCCGAGAGGGGAGTAGACGCGACATGATGCCGCCTTCGGTTTTGATCATCGACGACGAGAAGAACATTCGCCGCACGCTGGGGCTGGTGCTCGAGGGCGAGGGCTACGAGGTGGCGGCGGTGGGCACCGCCGAGGAGGGCCTGAGCCTGCTGGAGAGCGACGGCGCCGATCTGGTGATCCTCGATATCAAGCTGCCGGGCATGAACGGCGTGGAGGCCTTGCAGAAAATCCGCCAGAGCTCCGAGGAATACCGCAACATTCCGGTGATCATGATTTCTGGACACGCCTCGCTGGCCGAGGCGGTCGAGGCGGTCAAGCAGGGAGCCACCGACTTTTTCGAAAAGCCGCTCGATCGCGACGGGATCCTGATCCGCGTAGCCAACTGCCTCGAGCAGCGCCGCCTGGCCAACCGGGTCGAGCAGCTGCGCGCCGCGGTGGACGAGCGCCACGAGATGATCGGCGACAGCGAGGTGATGCGCCGGCTCCACGAGCAGATTCGCAAGGTGGCGCCGACCAGGAGCCGGGTGCTGATAACCGGCGAGTCCGGCTCGGGAAAAGAGCTGATCGCGCGGGCGATCCACCAGCTCTCCGGGCGCGGCGAGGACCCGTTCATCAAGGTCAACTGCGCCGCGATTCCCGGCGAGCTGATCGAAAGCGAGTTGTTCGGCTACGAACGCGGCGCTTTCACCGGCGCCCACGGCCGCAAGGCCGGGCAGTTCGAGCTGGCCGACGGAGGCACGCTGCTGCTCGACGAGGTCGGGGACATGAGCCTTCCGGCCCAGGCCAAGGTGCTGCGCGTGCTGCAGTCCGGAGAGCTGACCCGCGTGGGCGGCCAGCGCACGATCCAGGTCGACGTGCGCGTGGTGGCGGCGACCAACCAGGATCTCGAGGCCGCGGTCGCCGCGGGCACCTTTCGCGAGGATCTCTACTTTCGGCTCAACGTGGTCCCGCTGCGGGCGCCGCCGCTGCGCGATCGTCTCGACGACGTGCCGCTGCTGCTGGAGCGCTTCATCGCGCGCTTCAGCGAGGAGAACGGCTACCGCAAGAAGCCGATTCGCAAAGACGCGCTGCGCAAGCTGTCTGCATATTCCTGGCCGGGCAACGTGCGGGAGCTGAAGAACATCGCCGAGCGGCTGGTGATCATGAGCGGAGACGAGATCACTCTCGCGGACCTGCCGAGCAGCGTCGCCGGCGTGAGCCCCGCCCCCGAGCTGCCCAGCTTCGACGGACCGCGCCCCTCGCTGCGGGAGTTCCGCGAGGCGGCCGAGCGCCGCTTCGTCGTGGAAACGCTCGAGGAGAACGGCTGGAACATCTCGCGCAGCGCCCAGGTGCTGGGCATCGAGCGAACCAATCTGCACAAGAAGATCAAGGCCCTGGGAATCAGCCGCGAGGATTCCTGAGCCGGTCGATCTCGAAAAGCGGCGAGTATCGACGCCCCGCCGACGATCGGGTATGTTCTGCGGCAGGGGAGGTGATCATGCCGCGCACGTTGTTGGATCTCAGAAAAGAGGCCGAGCGCCGGCGGGTCGCGGGCCGACCGCTGGAGGCGCTCAAGGTCTACCGCCTGGTGCTCGAGGCGCTGCCGCTCGATTTCGATCTGCGCGCGACCGTCGCCGACGTGCTCGTCGAGCTGAACGCCGACGAGCTGGCCGCGGCCGTCTACGAGGCGATCGCCCGGCACGACGTCAAGGCGGGCAATCCGCTGCGCGCGATGGTGGCGATCAAGCAGCTCGAGGCGATGTCGGTCTCGGTCGAGCCCCTGCTCGATTCGCTGGTGGAGCACTACTCGTTGGGCTCGCCGCGGCTGGGCCGGGGCGTCAAGCTGGCGCCCACTGACTACTCGGCGGAGGTGCGCGACGATATCGACCTGGACTATGAAATCGATGCTCGCGAGCTGGCCCGCAGCACGGCCGAGATGGCGGCCTACACCGGAAACATCCAGAAATACCCGGAGCGCGTTCCGCCCGTGGCGATCTTCTCGGCGCTGGAGCCGGAGCCGTTCCGCAAGCTGCTCGGCTTGCTGCACCTCGAGCGCCTCAAGGCCGACAGGAGCGTGATCCGCCAGGGCGACGACGGAGACGCCGTCTACTTCCTGGCGCGCGGCGAGGTGCGCGTGGTGCGCGAGGTTAAACGTTCCGACGGCCAGAGCGCCGAGGCTCAGCTGGCGAGGCTAGGGCCCGGCTCGCTGTTCGGCGAGATGGCGCTGGTCAGCGACGAGCCGCGCGGCGCCTCCGTGATCTGCGAGGTCAACGCCGACGTGCTGGAGCTATCGCGCCGGAACGCGGAGAAGCTCTCGGCCGAGACCGCCCAGGTGGCCGGCGCGATGACTCGCTTCACCCGCGAGCGGATGATCGCCAACCTGCTGGCGACCAATCCGCTCTTCGAGCCGTTCGACGACGCGGCCAAGAAGCAGTTGCTGGCCCGCTTCACCGGACACGAGGTGCCCCGCGGCACGATCTTCCTGGAGGAGGGCACGCCCGGAACCGGCCTCTACCTGCTCTTGCGGGGGCGAGCCGAGGTGCTCAAGTGGGACGGGGGCGAGTACGTCAAAATCGCAGAGCTGGGCCCGGGAGACGTGGCCGGGGAGATCTCTTTGCTTCACGAGGAGCCGGCCACGGCCACGGTGCGCACCTCGACTCCCTCGACCCTGCTCTTTTTGGCCCGCGAGCTGTTCAACCCGCTGGTCGAGGCGGTTCCCGACCTGCTGGCGCACTTCGCCCGCCTGGCTCAGCAGCGACTCGAAGACACCGAGTTAGAGCTGATGCGCAACCGCGTGCTCGACGACGATTTCGTCGAGGATCTCGAGGATGTCGACGCCGAAGAGCTGTGCGACGACGATATCGTGATGCTGTAGCTACTCGACCGGAACCGTGCCCTGCTCGACGGTGCCGACGAACAGGATCTTGTCCAGGATCACCTCCGAGTCGTAGATCCCGTCCGAGGTGTCGTGCAGGTGGAAGGTCAGCCTGAACTGCTCGCCGGGCTCGATCGGCCACTCGGTCTTCAGCCAGCCGGTCGAAGACCCCTTGTCGGGGCCGTCGGCCATCTGGCCGCTGGCGCACTCGTAGCCGGTCCCGGAGATGTCGGTCGTCCAGGTGCCCTGCGGACAGCCGTCGTACCAGCAGCACTCGCTCAGCGCCGTGTTGATCGCCACGTAGCAGCAGTAGCCGGACTGGGTGTCGCACTGGGGCCCCTCGAAGTCGACGTACTCGTCCGAGTTGCGGCAGTCGGTGTAGTTGATCACCGTCTTCTGGCCGCCGTTGGTGCTGCCCGCCTCCAGAAAGATGTAGAACTTGTCGTTGTACGAAGAGCCCACCCACTCGTCGTACTCCTCCGAGAAGAAGACGTAGTGGATCTGGATCCCGTGGGCGCCCGGGGGCGCCTCGAGATCGATCTGCCACTCCATCTCGTTGTGCGTCTCGTAGCCGTCGTCGGCGAACGGATCGGTCCCGGCGCCGCCTCCCATGTCCTCGGAGTGGCTGGTGCCGTTGGCCGGGCCGGTCGCCATGATCGTGTACGAGCCGTTGAGCAGCGGTGCCAGGTCGTTGGAGGTGTTGCCGAAGTGCGCCACGGCCTCGGCCGTCCCGGCGATCGTGGATCCCGTCGGCGAGTAGTAGTCCTGGCCGATCACGGTGCTCTCGTCGCAGACGTCCACGGCGCACAGCATCGCCGGCAGGTTGGCACCGATGCCCTCGCAGCCCGAGCAATCCGGCTCGATCGGACCGGTCTCGGTATCGCCGTCGCCGTCGGTGTCCCCGTCGCTGTCGCCGTCCGAGTCGCTGTCCGAGTCGCTGTCCGAGTCGCTGTCCGAGTCGGCGTCAGCGGACCCGTCGTCGTCGTCGGAAAAAGGCGCGTCGGCGTCCTCGCAGCCGAGTGCCAGCGCGGCGGCGACACCCAGAATCGTCGTAATTCTTCCAATCTGGTGTTTCATCTCGTCTCTCCTGGATTTCGGTGGCGAGCCGACCGAGCCCGGATGACATTCTTTTCGAGCGCCCCTACTCGACCGGAACCGTGCCCTGCTCGACGGTGCCGACGAACAGGATCTTGTCCAGGATCACCTCCGAGTCGTAGATCCCGTCCGAGGTGTCGTGCAGGTGGAAGGTCAAGGTGAACTGCTCGCCCGGCTCCAGCGGCCACTCGGTCTTCAGCCAGCCGGTCGAAGACCCCTTGTCGGGGCCGTCGGCCATCTGGCCGCTGGCGCACTCGTAGCCGGTCCCGGAGATGTCGGTCGTCCAGGTGCCCTGCGGACAGCCGTCGTACCAGCAGCACTCGCTCAGCGCGGTGTTGATCGCCACGTAGCAGCAGTAGCCGCTCTCGGTGTCGCACTGGGGCCCCTCGAAGTCGACGTACTCACCCGGGTTGCGGCAGTCGGTGTAGTTGATCACCGTCTTCTGCCCGCCGTTGGTGCTGTCCGCCTCGAGGAAGATGTAGAACTTGTCGTTGAACGAGGTGCCCACGAAGTCGTCGTACTCCTCCGAGAAGAAGACGTAGTGAATCTGGATCCCGTGGGCGCCCGGGGGTGCCTCGAGCTCGAGCTGCCACTCCATCTCGTTGTGCGTGTCGTAGCCGTCGTCGGAGAACGGATCGGTCCCGGCACCGCCTCCCATGTCCTCGGAGTGGCTGGTACCGTTGGCCGGGCCGGTCGCCATGATCGTGTACGAGCCGTTGAGCAGCGGCGCCAGGTCGTTGGAGGGGTTGCCGAAGTGCGCCACCGCCTCGGCAGTGCCGGCGATCGTGGAGTTCGTGGGCGAGTAGTAGTCCTGGCCGATCACGGTGCTCTCGTCGCAGATGTCCACGGCGCACAGCATCGCCGGCAGGTTGGCACCGATGCCCTCGCAGCCCGAGCAATCCGGCTCGATCGGACCGGTCTCGGTGTCCGCGTCTCCATCGGAGTCGGCGTCGGAGTCGGCGTCGGAGTCGGAGTCGGCGTCGGAGTCGGCGTCTCCGGAAGAGAAACGCGAGCCTTCGTCGTCCTCGCAGGCCGCCAAGCAGAACGCCAGGACCAGGCAAAGCCCCCATCTTGGTGTCGCGCGCAGCATTTTCGGTCCTTCCTTTCGATATCAATTACGGCATTTCACTGTTTTGCGTACATAACTCATTATAGCGCGCCGGGCCAACCGGACGCCAGGGTCTCGGTATCGCCTGGGAGCAGTATGGAGCAGGAGGGCTATTCGATCGGCACGGTTCCCGGATCGGCCTCGCCGAGGAAGAGGAACTTGTCGAGGATCACCTCGGAATCGTAGATGTGGTCGCCGGTGTCGTGAATGTGGAATATGATGTCGAACTCCTCCTCGGGCTCGATCGTCCACTGCGTGACCAGCCAGCCGGTAGACGAGCCCTTGGCCATGGTGTCCATCATTTGACTGCCGGCGCAACTGAAGCCGGTCCCGGAGATGTCGGTCGTCCAGGTACCCTGGGGGCAGGGGTTGGGCAAGCCCGGGTACCAGCAGCACTCGCTCAGCGCGGTGTTGATCGCGATGTAGCAGTACGGCTGGCCGTCCTCGCAGTAGTCCATCGTGCTCGCGTCGCAGACGAAGTCGGTGTACTCCTGCGGGGCGCGGCAGTCGGTGAAGTTGATCACGGTGCGCTGGCCGCCGTTGGTGCTGTCCGCCTCGATGAAGATATAGAACTTGTCATTGAACTCAGAACCAATGTATTCGTCGTACTCCTCGGAGAAAAAGACGTAGTGAATCTGAAAACCGTGCGCCCCCTCCGGCGCCTTGAGGTGCACCCTCCACTCCATCACGTCGTAAGCAGTGCCGTCGTCGGCCGAGAACGGATCCTCCTGGCCTCCGCCTCCCATCCCCTGGGAGTGGCTGGTGCCGGTCGCCGGCCCGGTCGCCATCAGCGCGTAGGAGCCGCCGTAAAGCGGCGCCAGATCGTTGGAGGGATTTCCGAAGTGCGCCACCGCCTCGTAGGTTCCATTGAGATTGGCGTTGGTGGGCGACGAGTAGTCCTGGGAGAGGAACACCTCGTCGTCGCACAGGTCGATCGCGCAGCGCATCGCCTCGGGGTTGGGGCCGAGCACGCCCTCGCAGCCCGAGCAGTCGGGCTCGATCGGTCCGGAGTCCGTGTCCGAATCCGAATCGGTGTCGCTGTCCGCGTCGCTGTCCACGTCGGAATCCGCGTCCGAGTCCACATCCGAGTCGGTGTCCGCGTCGGTGGCCGTGTCGTCCTCACCCGGGTCGTACTCGTCAACATCCTTGCTCTCGCATGCGGTCGCGCTCGCCAGGAGCAGCAGACCGACAATCATTACAACCAGCTTGGCGCGTCGCATGTTTCTTCCTCCCTGGAAAACGCGGTCCACATCGAAACCAGTGCTTTCCCTATTGTACCCTCTTTTTCTTTGTGCAGTGGTCTCTATCGACGGACGGAATTGAAAAAAACGTAGATCACGGTTTGCGATTCATAGCGGCGATGATGTCGTGAATCTTGACAGCGGACGCTCCCTGGATCTCGCCGGCCCCCAACATGCTGTTCAGCGCCTGGCGGGTGCGCTGCAGCTGGCGTTCCGCCTCCTCGGCCCGGCCGTGCACCATCAACAGCTCTGCGTCCTTGTCGCCGATCGAGTCGTTGAGCTCCTCGAGCGCCTTTTTCAGGACCGCCGTCGACTCGCCGGCGGGGGGCGGCACGGACGATCCCCGCGCTCCTCCCTGTTCGGCCTGCTCGAGGCGGCCGGTGAGCTTCTCCACCTCCTCCTCGAGCTGCGAAATGCGGGAGCTGCGGAACTTGATCTCCATCTCCCAGGCCGCGATGTCAGCCTCGTGCTCCTTGACCTGCTCTTCCAGCCGGCGGTTCTTCTTCTCCAACGCCGAAGCCCGCTGCTCCCGTTCCTCGAGCTGCGAGGTCAGTGACTCCAAGAGAGGCTCCCGCTCCTTCTCGCGCTCCTGCAAGCGGCTCAGCTCCTCGGTCTGCCTGGCCGAGGTCAGGCGAAGCTCGGCCAGCTCCTGGGCCGCGCCCGATTCGGCCGCCTCGCGCGCCTCCGATATCTCGCCTTCCGCCTCCTCGAGCCGCTTTTCCAGCTCTTCGACGCGCTCCTCGAAGCCCCGTTTCTCCTCTTCGAAGCGCCGGTGATCGTTCTCCAGGCGGCTCTCCAGCTCTTCGACACCGCGGCGTAGATCGTCTCTCTCGCCGGTCAGATCTTCGCGTCCCTCCAGCTCCGAGCGCGTCCGCTCCAGCTCGCCTTGCAGCTCCTCCGTCCTGCGGCGCGCCTCTGTAACATCGCTCTCGCGCGCCTCCCTCTCCCTCTCCACGGCGGCCTCGAGTTCCGCGACCTTCCGGCGCGCCGCATCCCTGTCGTTGCGCAGTCGATCGAGCTCCTCTACCGTCGACGCCAGCTCTTCCCCCCGCGCGCGCTCGCCGGCAAGCTGCTCGCTGAGATCGTCGAAGCGATCCTCGATTTCGGCGAGGCGATCCACCTCCTGAAGCAACGAACGGCTCCGCACCTGCTCCGCGCGCCGACCCTCGCGCAGCTCCGCGACGAGCTTCTCCAGGTCGTCCATCTCCTCGCGCAGGGTGGCCATCGTTCGCTCGTCGGCCTCCAGCCGTCGATCGCGCGACTCCAGCTCACCCTCGCGCTGCTGCAGGCGACCGCGCAGATCCTCCAACTCGCCGGCGAGGCGCGCGGCATCCGCTCCGGCCTGGCGAGTGCGATCCTTCTCGCCCGCCAGCTCGGCGCGCGCCGCCTCCAGACCAGAGGAGAGCCCGGCGACCCGGCCGCGCTCCTCCTCCAGGACGCGCAACGCTTCTTGCTTTTCTTCCTCCAGGCGGGACAGCTCGCCGGCTCGAGCCTCCGCGACCTCGGCCGAAGAAGCTCTCTGCTCGAGCGACTCGGCTCGCTGTCGCAACCGCTCGATCTCCCCCTCCAGCTCGCGTCGCGACCGATCCGCCTCTTCGCGTGTACCCGCCAATTCAGTGCGCACCGCGTCCAGCTCTCGCTCTGCCCGGGCGGCCCGCTGGGCGGCCTCCCGCTCGCGCGCCCCCGCCTCTTCGGCTCCTTGCTCGGCGCTCTCGCAGGCCTGCCGAATCTCGCCGAGACGCCGCTCCAGCTGTGCGCGCTTTTCCGCCGCCTCCGAGACCTCCGCCTCGAGAATCTCCAACCGTTCTCTGTCCCGGCGCAGATCCGCCTCCAGGCGTTGTTCGCGCTCGCGGCGTCGATCGCACTCCTCCTCGAGCCGCAGCATCTCCCGCTTCGCCGCGGAGAGACGCTCCGTCGTCTCCTCGCGCGCCGACTCGGTCTGTTCCCTCTCGCGCTCCAGGAAGACGATCCGCTGGCGAGCGCCGGACAGCTCCTCTTCCAGCGACGAGACCCTCTCCCGCAACCCGTGCAGCTCCGATTCACCCGAACGGGTGCTCTCGCTCAAGCCGGCCAGCCCCGCCTCCAGCTCCCGAACCCGCTCGATCGATCCCGCCAACTCCTCCTCCAGCTCGCGGATTCGCTCGATCGATCCGTCCAGCTCCTCTTGCAGCTGCTCCTTGGCCAACTCGGCGGTGGCCAGCTCCAGCTCGGCCTCCACCTTGGCGCGATGGTGGCCCGAGGCCGCCCCCAGCGAAAGCGCCAGCTCCTCCTCCAGCTCGCGGGTGTCCTCGATATAGAGATCGAGCTCCTTTTGCAGCTGCTCCTTTTCGACCTCCGCGGTGGCCAGCTCCAGCTCGGCCTCCACCTTGGCGCGATGGTGGCCCGAGGCCGCCCCCAGCGAAAGCGCCAGCTCCTCCTCCAGCTCGCGGGTCTTCTCGATGAAAAGATCCAGCTCTTTTCGCAGCTGCTCTTTTTCCACCGCGGCGGTGGCCAGCTCCAGCTCGGCCTCCACCTTGGCGCGATGGTGGCCCGAGGCCGCTCCGCGAACGCGGGACAGCTCTTCCAGCATCAGATCGCCTTGCGCCAGCTGCTCGTCTAGCCGCTTGCCGAGCTCCGAGAAATTCTCCGGCGCCACCTCGAGCCGCGCCGCGATATCCGACAGGCGCGCCTCCATCTCGCCGGCGCGCCATCTCGCGGCCTGAATCTCGCCCTCGAGGCTGGCGATCCGCGCCTCGCGCTCCTCGACCGCGGATGACCTCTCCTCCAGTAGGGCGCGCAGTTCCGCCAGATTGGCTTCGCCCGCGCCGAGCCGGTCACCGGCTTCGTCGATCCGTACCTTCATGTCGCGGATCAGCGCTTCGCGTCTCTTCAGCTCCTCGCGCGCCTCGCGCAGCTCGGATCCCAGCGCGACAAGTCGCTTTTCGAGTGACTCGGTCTCACGCGACAGCTCTTCGCGATCCTTCTCGAGGCCGCCTTTGGCCTCGCGCAGCTCCCGTTCCAGCTCGGAGACCAGCTCGCGCAGCTCGGCCGCGGCCGATCCCTCGCTGCGGGCTCGCTCCAACTCGGCTGTCAGCTTCTTCGCACGCGCGGCAATTTCGTCTCGTTCCGCTTGCAGATCGTCGAGCTGATCTCGCAACCGATCCAGCTCGCCGGCGTCCTCGCGCATTCGCTCGACCAGCTCGTCCCGCGCCGTCTCCGCGGCCTCGGCGCGCGCCTCCGCCTGCCGCGCCTGGGCGGCGGCTTCGCGGACCTGCTGCTTGATCTCCGCGTCGGCGCTGCGCCGCGCTATCTGGTCCTCCAGATCCCGGGCCTGACGGGCCTTGCGTTCGTCGTCGAGCTGCTTGGACAGCTCCACCGCGCGGGCTCTCGCCGCCTCCGACTGCCGCAGCTCGTCCTCGAGCTCCTTTTCCAGAGACTCGATTCTGACGCCGCGAGTGCCCAGCTCGAGCTTGCCTTTCTCCAACTGCCCGCTCAGCTCGATCTCGCGGCGCTCGAGATCCTCGATCTGCTTGGCCAGGCGGGACGACTCCTCGAGCGCCGCCTCCAGCTGAGCGGCGTCGGCACCGCCGCCCAGCTCGGCCTCCGCCAACGGAATCTGCACCACCGCCAAGGGATCGAGCTCCACCGGCTCGTCTCCGCAGACGGCGAGGAACCACTCGATCTCCTCGCCGTTCTCGCCCAGCAGGCCTCCGTCGAAGGTCACCGCCACGTCCTCTTCTTCGGTACCCAGCTCCGAAACGGAGTACCCGATGAACGGCGACTGGCCTATCATCTGAACGCTGTCGAACGCCTCGTCGAGCAAGTCGAACAGCTCGTAGTAGTCGAGAGATTCATGAGGCGGCTCGGGTCCGATGCGGGACTCGCAGGCCGGGTTGGGAGAGGCGACCACGACGTGGCCCCGCGGGCCAACGATGCGCCGCAGCTCGTTGAGCAGGGCCAGCGGCGAGCCGACGCTCGAGATGTCCGCCGCGAAAGCGGTATCGAACTGCCCGTCGCGCAAGCGCAGATCGTCGTAACTCATCACGCAAAGCTCCGGCCCGGCCCCTTCGGGCGAGGAAGGCCAGGGCTCGCTCGGCTCGGTATCCGTCACCGCGCTGACGAAACGAGCTCGCGAATCGAGCAGATGTTGAGCCATCTCCCGGTTGGAGCCGACGAGAAGCACGCGGCGGTGCACGACCAGATCATGTATGTAGGCCATGCGCGCCAGATCATGCACCGGCCTGTAGATCGAATTGTCTCTAGCTGTCATAGCTCTCAGCTTTCCCCATACTGACGGTTGGGAATAACTTCATCATGATCGCACGGTCGGGACATTATACGCGACTCGGTGACCTTATATACCTGAACATCCGAAGAGACCCCAGGAGACATCCTCCCTGAAAGCCTCCCGTCGGAAGGGTGGGGCCGAGTGGATGAATGAATCAGTAGCCGGGAGGAGGAGGAGGAGGCACTTCGTCTCCCCCCGGCGGTTGCGGTTGGGGTTGCGGCTGCGGCTGCGGCTGCGGTTGCGGTTGCGGTTGCGGTTGCGGCTGCGGCTGCGGTTGCGGAGCAGCCGGTCCGGTGCTCCAGCCGCCGCCGCTGCCCCAGCCCTCGTCCTGCTGCCTCTGCTGCGGTTGAGCGCCCCAACCCTCGTCCGCCGGCATCTCTTCCTGGGCGGAACTCTCCTCGCCGCCGGTGAGATTGAAGCTCATCGTCAGCGCCGAGTAGAAATGTAAGGCCAACATGCTCTGGTTGCCGGTCCAGGCGGCCGTATTCATGTTGGTCCCGCCGACCTTGCCCACGTCGGCCGAGGCGTAGGTGAGACGGATGCCCAGAATGTCGGCGCCCAGGCTGAACGTCTCGCTGGCGAAGAACTCCGCCCCCACGGCCACCTGGAAAACGAACGGCGAGGCCAGCGAGCCGATCATCTCCAGCTCGGCGTTGGCCATGTTCTGCATGTCGTCGTCCGAGTCGCTGGCGTTTTCCCAGATGTCTTCGCCCGCACCTTCCTTCCAGTCTTCCCACGCGTCCTCGAGCTCATCCTCCTCGAGCTTCTCGCCGTTGGAGCAGCTCGCCGGATAAGTATCGCAATCGTCCTCGTCGAAAAAATCGTTTTTGACTTGATTGCGGTTGGTCTTGACCTTCACCGAAGAGGTCGCCTTGGAAAAATACGCACCCACGTCGGCGCTCAGGTAGAGAGCAACCTGCTGGGGCTCGGGCTCCTTGAAGTAGTATTTCATCCCAATCATGCCGCCCAACGTCAAGAAGTGCGCGGTATCGGACGAAATGTCGCTGGATCCGCTTGCGGGGTATGGATACACGTTGTGGTTGAAATAGCCGAAATCTATGGTGGCGGTCAGCACCAGCTGATTGGTTATGCCCCAGTGTAGGGCACCACCGAGATTCGGCCGCCCGTAGGCGTCAATCGATTTTTCCGGAGCAACGTCCATGCCGCTGTACGAAAGTATGGGCGTCTTGTAGTTGTCCCAGGCGAAACGGGCGCCTACGCCAACGAATCCTTCGTCGTCGTCGGCATGAGCAGAGGTGGTCGACAGCGCCAGCAGCGCAATCGCCACGATTGTGAGTGCGACTTTCCTGACCATCGAAAGCTCCTTTCGCCACCCGTGTCGCGCCGTCCAACGCCAACGGGCTCGATCGGCGAGGTACGAGAATTTACGGCACGATACAGTCGCGCTTCTCCTCCTGTCAAGCAGGATAATGCCACCCAACCCTTCTTCCAACCCTTCTTTGGGACTAAATGGATCGACCCGAAATGCTTGAAGAATCCAAGAACCTGAAAGCCATTGCAAGGTCCTGAAGTCGCAAGCCTGTCCTCCTTCCACCTCTCGACAGCAAGCACGGGTGCACCCAGCACACCTGCGAAGCTACCTGTGAAGCTCTGCGAAGCCCTGATTCTTTGCACCTGCGCATTTAGCCCTCGTGGTTGCACAGTTCGCTTGCGGCATTTCATGAAAAATTGACACAGCGGTGCGCCGGGCGTCCGCTTTTCGGCTCGCCTGCGCTCTTTGTCCTTGCCTTGTGTTCTCGATTCGGGCTCGCCTCAGCAGGGCGCGGCCGGGGCGCCCACCGGCCACAGCGAGGACGGCGGGTAGGTCCCCGGCGGCCAGTCCATCGAGGTGCGCCTGCCCATCAGCGCTGCTTTGAGAAACGCTCCGAGCTCCTCGCGGTACAGGCCCGCCGCCAGCTTCT
>JAWOBP010000037.1:0-21273 GCA_046484285.1 Polyangia bacterium | reverse complement strand
CCCGACCCGCTGAGCGTGCTGTTCGTCGCCGATGGCTGGTACCAGCAGGAGGACGAGATCGAGTCGCACCTTCTCGACCTGGGCGACGACGAGGTTCCCGCAGAGATGGGGACCGTGGATATCGGCGGAGTCGCGATCCAGTTGTCCGCCGGCAAGTTCAACACCTGCGCAGTGCGCGAGGACGGTTCGCTGGTTTGCTGGGGCGCGGGTGGGGGCGTTCCTCTGGGCTATGGCAACGACGAGTTCGTCGGCGATGACGAGTCTCCGGCGAGCGTCGGTTCGATCGCTGTCGGAGGAGCCGTGGTGGCGGTTTCGAACGGAATGTCTCACATCTGCGCCGTGCTGGAGACCGGGACGATTCGCTGTTGGGGAGACAACGAGGTGGGCCAGCTGGGATACGGCGATGATGTCGAGGACGAGATCGGCGACGACGAGGTCCCCGCCAGCCTCTGCGAGGTACCGGTGATGTGAGCGCACCGGCCGCTTCGATCTTGTTGCAGGGTTTTCGAGTCGGGGTATCGCGATCGAGCGCCGCCCATCGGACCCCCGGCCCGAAACGCTTTCCTCACAGCGCGGAATGCTCTATTTCTATCAGCGCTCCAGCTTGTAGCCGACCTGGCGGACGGTGAGGATGTGCCTGGGTCGCGAGGGATCGTCCTCGAGCTTCTGGCGCAGCGACATGATGAAGTTGTCCACGGTTCGCGTCGTGCCGTCGAAGCCCCAGCCCCAGACCCGATCCAGGATCACATCGCGGGTGAAGACCCGCCCCGGGGAGCGGGCCAGCAGCAGCAGCAGGTCGAACTCGCGCGCGGAGAGGTGCACCTCCTCTCCCGACTTGTGCACGGTCCTGCCCTCCGGGTCGACCTCGACGTCTCCCACCTCGATCGCGGGCTCGCTCCTCCTCTCGGCGCGGCGGCGCCTCAGCATCGCCTCGACGCGGGCCAGCAGCTCGGGCAGCTCGAACGGCTTGGTCACGTAGTCGTCGGCGCCCAGATCGAGGCCCTGGATCTTGTCGCGAGTCTGGTCGCGAGCGGAGAGGATCAGGACCGGCACGTCCTCGGCCTTCTGCCGCAGCTCCTGGAGGATGTCCAGACCGCTCCAGCCGGGCAGCATGATGTCCAGCACGATCAGGTCGGGACGCGCGTCGAACGCCTTTTGCATCCCCTCGTCTCCGTCCTCGGCGGTGATCACGCGGTAACCCTGGAGTTGCAGGTTCATCGCCAGGCCTTCGCGCAAGGAGCGATCGTCCTCCACCACGAGGATCGAGACGTCCGCGTTGTTGTCATTCTTTTGCGGGCTCATGCTTTTCCTCTCCCGGAGCGTCCCTGGCGGCCGGCAAGCGAACCATGAAGCGGCTGCCCTCTTTCAATTCGCTGGAGACGAAGACCTCGCCGTTGTGGGCGCGCGCCTGGTGCCGCACGATCGCCAGGCCCAGACCCGCGCCGGACGCCTTGCCCCGCAGGCGGGAGTCGACGCGGTAGAACGGATCGAAGATGCGACCCAGCTCCCGCTCGTCGATCCCGATCCCGTTGTCCGTGACCGCGATTTCCACCTCGCCGTCGCGATCAGCCAGCTCGACGCCGATCCGTTTTTCCCGACCGGTGTACTTGTACGCGTTGATCAGCAGATTGAGCACCAGCGAGGAGATTCCATCGAAATCGTGCCGAACCGGAGTCTCGCTGTCGATCGAGACGGACAGCGAGACCTCGCCGGAGGGAAACATGCGGCGAAAATGCCGCACCGCCTCCTCGACCGCGGGCGCCAGCGGGCTCGGGCTCAGCTCGGGAGCGTCGCGGTCCTTGGCCATCGCGCGCCAGGTCAGCAGGCGCTCGATCGATGTCTCGAGCCACTCGGTCTCGCGCAGGATCGTCTCCACCACCTCGCGCTGGCGCTCCGGGTCGTCGGCGAGCCGCCCCATCTCGAGCGTCTGGGCGTACATCCGAATCGCCGCAAGCGGCGTGCGCAGGTCGTGGGTCACGTTGGCGATCAGGTCCGACTGCAAGCGGGCCACGCGCGAGCGCCGGCCGAGAAAGGCGATCACCGCCACGGCGCCCGCGATCGCGGCCACCGCGAAGCAGACGATCAGCACGCCGATCGCGATCGCGCCGGCGCTCTCGGCCAGCACCAGCGTGACGATCCCCACCGAGGTGGTCAGCAGCACGGGCAGGATCACGCCCACCGAGAGCGCGACGAACGCCCCGGTCAGGCTCATGCTGCGCCTGAGGCGCTTGATCCTGGTGACTACCTTGCCGCTTTCCACGAAGTCAGTATCACCCCGTAATGCTCTGCGGGGCAAGCCGAGGAGCGACAGATCACGGCTCGCCGCCGTCGCCCGCGCCGGGATCCACCCCGTGGCGCACGATCTCTCCCTCGACCAGGTAGATCACGTCCTCGGCGATGTTGGTCGCCAGATCGGCCACGCGCTCCAGCCTGCGGGACAGCCCGATGAAGTTGATCGCGGACTCGATCAGCTCGGGGCGATCCCGGATCAGCTGCTCGACCGCGGTGTAGGTCTGCTTGTGCAGGTCGTCGACCAAGTCGTCCGCGACCCGCACCTCCTGGGCAATCGCGGCGCTCTGGTTGACGATCGAGTCGAGCGACTTGCGCAGCATCTGCTGCGTCTCGGCGGCCATCCTGTCGAACTCGAAGGGGAAGCCGATCATGGGTCGATCGGCCAAGAAGAGCGTGTGCCCGGCGATGTTGGCCGCCAGGTCGCCGACGCGCTCCAGGTCGTTGTTGATCTTGAGAATCGCCACGATCAACCTCAAATCACTGGCGACCGGCTGGTGCAGCGCCAGCACCTTGAGGCACTCCTCCTCGAGCTCCACCTCGAATTCGTCGATCTCTTCGTCGCTGGCGATCACCCGGCGGGCCAGCTCGCGATCGCGATTGCGAACCGAATCGATCGCCCTTCGCAGGTTGCCCTCCACCCTGCCGCCGAGCAGCAAAAAGCGCTGCTCGAGCCTCTCTATCTCGCGGGCGAGTATCGTGCCGGTTGCCATCTCTCTGCCCTCTCTATCCGAAGCGACCGGTGATGTAGTCCTCGGTCTGCTCGTTGTCCGGCTTGGTGAAGATCTTGCTCGTGGGACCGACCTCGACGATGTAGCCCTTGAAGAAGAAGGCCGTGTAGTCCGAGATTCGAGCCGCCTGCTGCATGTTGTGAGTCACGATCGCGATCGTGTAGCGCGACTTGAGGGATTCCACCAGCTCCTCGATGCGCGCCGTCGCGACCGGGTCGATCGCCGAGGTGGGCTCGTCCATCAGCAGCACCTCGGGCTCGACCGCGATCGCGCGCGCTATGCACAGCCTCTGCTGCTGCCCGCCGGAAAGCGCCATCCCGGGCCTACTCAGCTTGTCTTCGACCTCGTCCCACAGCGCCGCGCGCCGCAGCGCCTGCTCCACGCGGCCGTGCAGCTCTGAGCGCGAGGAGCGGTAGTGGAGCTTGACTCCGTAGGCCACGTTGTCGAAGACGGTCATCGGAAAAGGAGTGGGCTTTTGGAAGATCATGCCCACCCGCCGGCGCAGCTCGATCAGGTCCACCGACGGCGCCAGCAGGTTCTCGCCGTCGAGCATGATCTGCCCCGTGGCCCGTTGATCGCGGTACAGCTCGAAGATGCGGTTGTAGACGCGGATGTGCGTTGACTTGCCGCAGCCCGACGGACCGATGATCGCGGTGACCTTGCCCTCCGGCACCTCCAGGTCGTTGTCGTACAACGCCTGCTGGTCGCCGTAGAAGAAGCTCAGCTTGCGCACCGATATCTTGGCCTTTTCGGCCGGCGCGTCTCCGGTCGAATTCTGGCGGGCCTTCGAGCCGCAGCCGGTCTCGACGCCGGCGGGAGAGTCGTCGCTGAGCCGAGAGGAAGGCGCAAAATTTCCCTGCGCGACCGATGAGATCATTTCCTTTTCTCCTTGAACAGCGAGCGGGCCAGGATCGTGACGCCCAGCACCGCGGCCATGATCAGCAGCGAGGCGCCCCAGGCGGCCTGCTGCCAGTCCGGGTACGGCGACATCGCGTAGTTGAAGATCGTGACCGTCAGGTTGCTGGTCGGCTCGGACAAGGACCTCGGCCAGTAGACGCTGTTGAGCGCGGTGAACAACAGCGGCGCGGTCTCGCCGCTGACCCGCGCCACCGCCAACAGCACGCCGGTGATCATTCCGGCCTTGGCGGAGCGGAAGACCACTTGCAGCGTGACCCGCCAGCGGGGAGACCCGAGCGCCAGCGCGGACTCGCGCAGCGAGTTGGGCACCAGCGTCAGCATGTCGTCGGTGGTGCGGGCCACGACCGGAAGCATGATGAACGCCAGCGAGATCGCTCCCGCCCAGCCGGAGAAATGCCCGGCGGGTAGCACCATGATCGTGTAGACGAACAGACCGACGATGATCGACGGAATGCCCATCATCACGTTGATCGTGAAGCGCACCGCCGACGCCAGCCGGGTCTCGCGGCCGATCTCGGCGAGGTAGACCCCGGCCGCGATTCCAACCGGGACGCCGATCACGGTCGCCAAGGCGGTGATCAGCAGCGTGCCGAAAATCGCCGAGGACAGCCCGCCGCCTTCGACCCCGGGCGGGGCGGGCAGCTCGGTGAAGAACTGCCAGTTGATCGCGGCGATCCCGCGGCGAGTCACCTCCAGCAGGATCCAGCCCAAAAAGAAGATCCCGGTCAGAGAGGCCAGAAGCGAGATGCCCTTGACCGTCCAGTCGGTTATCTTGCGTCCGGTGGCGGGTCGCGGTTTCACAGCCCACCTCCCGCCCTGGCCGCCGCGCGCGAGATCCAGAGCTGAGCGGCGACCTGGATCAGGAAGGTCATGACGAACAGCACCAGGCCCAGCGCGATCAGGGCGCTCATGTAGATCGGCTCCGAGGCCTCGGTGAACTCGTTGGCCAGGGTCGAGGCGATCGAGTTGCCCGGAGCGAACAGAGAGGCCGAGATCTCGTGGTTGTTGCCGATCACGAAGGTGACCGCCATCGTCTCTCCGACCGCGCGACCCAGGCCGAGGAACACGGCTCCCAGCAGCCCGCTGAAGCCGTAGCGCACGGTCACCTTGCGCGTCACCTCCCAGGTGGTGGAGCCCATCCCGTGGGAGGCCTCCTTGACAACCGGCGGGACCATCTGGAACACGTCGCGCATCACCGCGGTGATGAACGGCAGCACCATCAGCGCCAGGATGATCCCGGCGGTGAGCATCCCGATTCCCATCGGCGGCCCGGAGAACAGCGGAAGAAAGCCGAGAACGTCCCCGAGCAACGGCTGGACGTGATCGGCCATGAAAGGCGCGAAGACGAACAGGCCCCACATCCCGAAGATGATGCTCGGAACCGCCGCGAGCAGCTCGATCGCGTAGCCGACCGGCCTGGAGACCACCGGCGGCGCCAGCTCCACGAGGAAAAGCGCGATCACTAGGCTGAGCGGAACCGCGATCAGCATCGCGATCAGCGTCGAGACGACCGTGCCGAAGATGCTGCTCGCGGCGCCGTACTCGTGCTCGACCGGGTTCCAGGCGTTGGTCACCAGGAAATCGGCGCCGAACTCTTCGATCGCGGGCCAGGAGTTGGCCACCAGCTCGACGAACAGACCGATCATCAAGATGATGACCACCGCCGCCGAGCCGGTCGCGATCAACCGATAGACGCGGTCGCCGAGCCTGCGCGGGGTCTTGTTCGCGAAGCTGTTCGTCATCTCGATTGCAGACAGGCGGCTACGGCCAGATCGGCTCGCCGCCGGCTCTGATCTCGTTTTTCCAGACCTCGTTGACCAGAGAGACCACCTCGTCGGGCATCGGCACGTAGTGCAGCTTGACCGCCTGCCCGGAGCCGTTCTCGTAGCACCAGGAGAAGAAGCTCAGCATCTCCTTGGCGTTCCGGGCGTCTTGTTGCTCTTTGTAGACCAGGATGAACGACGCGCCGGTGATCGGCCAGCTCTCCTCGCCCGGCTGATCGGTGAGCACCAGGTAGAAGCCGGGCGCGTTCTTCCAGTCGGCGTGGGCGGCGGCTGCCTGGAAGGTATCTATGGTGGGGCTGACGAACCGGCCGGCCTCGTTCTGCAGCCGGACGTGGGTCATCTCGTTTTGCAGGGCGTAGGCGAACTCCACGTACCCGATGCCGCCGTCGACGCGCTGCACGTAGGCGGCCACGCCCTCGTTGCCCTTGCCGCCGATCCCGGTCGGCCACTCGACGGCCTTGCCGGTGCCCACCTTCTCGCTCCATTTTTCGGAGATCTTGTCGAGGTAGTTGGTGAAGATCCAGGTGGTGCCCGAGCCGTCGGCCCTGTGCACGACGGTGATCGCCTTGTCCGGCAGATCGACGCCCTCGTTGACCTTTGCGATCGCCTCGTCGTTCCACTTCTCGATCTCGCCCAGGTAGATGTCGGCCAGCAGCTGCGGAGTCAGCGCGAGCTGGCCGGCCTCGACGCCTTCGATGTGAACCACGGGCACCACGCCGCCCATCACCATCGGAAACTGAATCAGACCCAACTCCTCGAGCTCGCCGGCCTTCATCGGAGCGTCGGAAGCTCCGAAGTCGACGGTTCTCGCCTTGATCTGGGCGATCCCGCCGCCCGACCCGATCGACTGGTAGTTGAGCTCGGTTCCGGTGACCTTGTTGTAGGTGTGAGCCCACTGGGAATAAATCGGATAAGGGAACGTCGCGCCCGCGCCGTTGAGCGTGATCGTTTCGCCGGATGCCTTGTTCGCCTCGGCGGTTTGCTTATCGTCCTGTTCGGCCTCTGATCCTTTCGTTTCGGCCCGGGGAGGTGTCTTCTCTCCGCAGGCCAACACCAGGGTCAGCGCCATGGTCAGGGCTCCGAATGTAGCAGACATCTTGCGCGACATGTTTTTCTCCTTGGTTTTGCAACCGGCAACAAGGCTAGTGCCTCGTCAACCCCACAATGCCGGGTCGGGCCGGCCCTCATCGACGATCCCTGCGTCACTCCTCATCGAATTGGCACCGCCAGTCCTTCGTCGTCGTTCCTTGGCCTCGCCGATGATCTCTCGCCCCGTACCCGAAATCGTCGGGTTGACGAGACACTAGGAGCCGGTTGTGACACTCTCGTGACGCCGACGTGAAATCGGCGGGATTTCGCGGCTTTCTCAAAACGCCAGCTGCAGCTGGGTCCTCACCAGGTAGTCGGTGAGATCTCCGGCTTCGACCTGGCGCAGCACGGCTCCGCCGTCGGTCTGCCACTTGACGTTGTGACCGAAGAAATAGAAAGACAGGCCGCCGAGAATCTGCTGCGAGCTGTTCTCTTCGCCGTCCGGGTCCACGATCGCGTAGCGCACGGCCGGCTGGATGAAATCGCCGAAGACGAAGCCGGCCTGGGCGTAGAACCCCAGCGCGGCGAACGACTGATCCTGGAAATCGTTTCCGTCCTGGGCGCTGCCCGCGAAGAACGCGCCGCTCGTGGAGAAGCCGTGCAGCTTGAGCACGTAGTCCAGCTCGCCGCGAATCGAAGAGTCGTCGTCTCCGTCGGAATCGAAGCTCGCGATCCCGCTGGCGCCGACTCCGAAGCGCGGGCCGCCGCCTTCCAGGTCGGCCTCGCTGTATCCTTTCAAATCGCCGTAGTTGTAGCCGATCCGCACCACCGCGGCCGGCTCGAGCCTGTCCGGCACGTTGGTGTACCTGGCCTTCGTCACCTCTCCCTCGCCGCTCGAGGTGTCGACCAGCACCTCGCCTTCGAACCAGGGCTTCTCGCCCGTGCCGTTGAACACGCCGATCGCCCACTCGAACGGTGGCGACTTGGTCAGCTTGTTGTGGAACATCAGGCCGATATCCCGCCCGGCGCCGAACGCCTTGTCGGTGATCGAGCGATCCACGAGCTCCTGCTTGCCACTGGAGGTGATCTGCTGGCGGGAGAAGGGTCGCTTGTACTGGCCGAGGCGCAGGTGCAGCTTGCCCGGAACCAGGCCGGCGTCGACATAGTAGTCCTTGAGGTAGGCGAACCCCTTGCCGAACTCGACCTGCATCGCCCAGGAGAGATTCTCGCCGAAGGCGTGGCCCTTGAGCTTGAGCCGCGCGCGTGGAACGGAGAAGGCGTACTCCTCATCGCGGCGCCTGGTGGCGCTCGCCTCGCCGCTCGCGGCGTCGCTCGGCTCGTCGCCGCCGGAGGGGGCCTGCACGTGCTCCTCCACGCTTTCGAAGGCAAAGCGCCCCTGGACGCGGCCGTTGATCTTCAGCTCGAACCTCTCGTCGGAGCTCTCGATGAAGAAACCGCCGTCGTAGCCCAGCGAGGGGGATCCGTCCTTCCCGGCGTCCTCGTCCGAGCGCGGCGGCGGCTCGGGCCCGGTTTCGCTCTGCGCGCGAGCAAGGCGGCCCTGCGCGACGAGCGCGAAAGCACAAAGGCAGGCGATGCAGGATGATCGCCTCGAGAATAGACCGCGTCGTTTCGTGATGCTCATCGTCTGATCTCCTTTTGTCCGGCTCGGGTTCGGTCGCCGCGAGCATTGCTCATCCTGGCACAGTCGTGAAAAAATCGTGACTCTGGGCGGCAGGCTACTTCGAGAATGCAACGCCCAGGTGACGAGATGGGCAACAACACGTGAAAAGCCTCACATGTTCGAAACCGTTGCTACCTGGACCGAACAGTGGAAGCGCGACGGCTGCGGCGGCGGGCGCAGAGAGCGACGGAGGCCAGCAGTCCGAGCAGGACGAGGTGGGCTGGGCGGCCGCGATCAGATCTCGAGCCGACGGCCTGGGAGCAGGCGCAGCTCGAGCCGTCCGCGATGCTGCCGCCCTCGATCTCTATCGCGGCCTCGGCCGCGGCGGTCTCGCCGGTCTCGCCGGTGACCGGATCGGCGAAGACCTCCTGGATCTGGAGCTGGACCCAGTAGGTGCCGGCGCGCTCGGCGATCAGCACCGGAACCTCGCCGGCGGCGTAGTGGTACTCGTAGGGGGTGGAGTAGCTCACCGCGCCTTCGGGGTTCTCGATCTCGGCGCGGCCCGGGCCTCCGATCTGGACCCAGCGGAAGCGCAGCGCGACGTTCTCGCGGTTGGCGAACAGCCGCAACCGCACCTCCTCGCCGGTGACCGCGCCGGAGGTGTGCGGCACGTGGGCCTGCAGCTCGGCGTCCGGATCCAGGCAGCTCTCCTCGTCGCCGGCGACCACGTAGCAGAAGTCGTCGTCGCAGGCCGCTCCGACCCGATCCCGGTCCCAGTCGTGCTGGTCCGGGTTGGCCGTGTCGGGACAGTTGTCGGCGCTGTTCTGCACGCCGTCTCCGTCCCGGTCGCTGTCGCACGCGTCTCCGATGCCGTCTCCGTCCAGATCGCTCTGCTCGGGGTCGGGCGTGTAGGGGCAGACGTCGAGCGGCTGCGGGAGATCCCCGGACAGGTCGTAGTCGGGCACCCCGTCGCCGTCCGAGTCGCGGCCGCAGGTGGGATAGACGTTGAACGGGCAGGTGTCGCTCTCGTTGGGTGTGCCGTCGCCGTCGATGTCGTCGTCGCAGGCGTCGCCCAGACCGTCGCCGTCGATGTCGCGCTGCAGCGGATTGGCCACCTCGGGGCAGTTGTCGTCGTGGTCCAGCACGCCGTCGCCGTCCCGGTCGCTGTCGCACTCGTCTCCGATGCCGTCTCCGTCCAGGTCGCTCTGGGACGCGTTGGGGCGGGAGGGGCAGTTGTCGCACCAGTCGCCGATCCCGTCCGCGTCCACGTCGGACTGCATGGGATTGTAATCCCGGGGGCAGTTGTCCGACCCGTCCGGCACGCCGTCGTCGTCCCAGTCGTCCGGCGACTGGTAGCTCCACTCCTGGTCGAGGGATCCGGCGACATCCTCGGGGGCTGCGCACTCCTCGGGACCGCCGTCGCAGCCGTAGGGCGGACCGGCGTCCTGGGCCAGCGCCGAGTCGGGCCAGGTGATCGCGGCCAGCGCCAGCGCGGTGATGGTCAATCTAGAGCGGCTCATGCTCAATCCAATCTCCGTCGCCAGGCATCATAGGGAAAACCGACCCGCCGCGCCACCTCTGCCGCAACAAAGTCGCCTTTCGCCTCGACCCCTTTTCCCGATTCGAACGATCTTTTTTGCAACTCCAGGCTCCCGGCCGACCGCAAGCTGGAGCGGGTCTCGCGCAACCTGGGCGATAGCGGAGAGGAGCTGGAGCTGCTCTTCGAAAATGTAGCCCCTGCAATCGTACAGTCAGACGTGGAAGCCGACCGAAATCATTGCGTCGATGATGCCCGGAAAACCGACATCGACAAGGGCGCCGAGACTGACCAGCGGTGTGAGATGATACCAGCCTCCCACGCCGCCCACCGCGCGCAAACCGGGTAGCCACAGCTTGTCCTTGGATTCGGCGTCGTATGCGTGCATGGCGCCGGCACCGAGCATCAAGTGAAAATACACCGCGAACAGCTCGAAGCTGCCTCCGCCGATCAAGAAATCGCCGTTCACGGTCATCTGGTGAACCTTGTCTTTGGGTTCCTTGGACTCGATCAGAAAGCTGTACTGGAGCGAGGGGCCTCCCCCGATCAAGAAATGATTGAACCAGCCTATACGCTGTGCCGAGAGCTTGAAGACCGGACCGTTTCCGACGACCTGGTCGAAAAAGACGAAAAACTCGCCCCCCAACCCGACTTCGAGCTGCCACTCGTTCGTTCTACTGGAAACCTCCTCCTCGCTGCCAATGTCCGCAGTTTCCCTCTCCACGTCATCGGCATGCGTGACTCGAGGAACCACGGCTGCAAAAAGGAACAACATGCCGATGACAAGTGATTTGAGTACACAAGCCTGGTGCATATCTGGCCTCCTGAAAAATTGTCGAGAACTCAAAAATGATTGTGAGCCAGCATTCAAGGCCAAGTCAATAAATCATCCGGCCGGCCCGTGTCATCCAGACAGCGACCAAGGCGTAACCGATCGATGCGCCTTTTGTTGCTCATGATTCTCGATCGCGGTTTACCGCTGCGTAGAGAACCGGGACTACTATCAGTGTCAACACGGTCACCAGTGCCAGCCCGGCTATCATCGCCCAGGCCATCGGCTCGAACAGCACTCCCCCGAACAAGGCCAGCGGGGTCAATCCTCCGATCGTGGTCACCGCGGTCAGCAGGATCGGCCTCAAACGGTAGATTCCCGCCCGGATCACCGCCTCGCCAGCCGCGTCGCCCCCGGCCCGCGCCCGTTCCACGAACTCGATCCACACCACCGAGTTCTTGATCGCCATCCCGGCCAGCGAGATGACCCCCAAAAACGCCATGAAGCTGAACGAGAAGCCACCCGCCCAAAGTCCGATCGCTGCCCCGACGATGGACAGCGGCACCGCGGCCAGCACCACCAGCGTGCGGCGCATGTTTCCCAGCTGAAGCAAGAGCAGGACCAGCAGCCCGACCAGGATCGCTCCGAACACGACCAGCAGCTCTCCGAAGGCCCTATCCCTTTCGGTCTTCTCCCCCGCGACCTCGATGCGATAGCCCTCCGGCAGCTCCATTTCTCCAATGCGCGGCCAGGCCTCGCGCACGATCTCGTCGGCCAGCCTCCCTTCCGTCCAGGACAGCACCTCGATCATCCGCCGGTGATCCCTGCGGTGGATCACGCCGGCTCCGAAGTCCGGCTCGATCCGCGCGATGTTCCCCAGTGGAACCTTTTCGCCGGTGACGCTCGAGGCGACCGGCAATCCTTCCGGGTCTCCGTCCACGCGGCGCTCGTCTTCCTCCAGCCGCATGATCACCGGTATCTCGTCGTCGCCTTCCTCGAAGCTGGTCAGCTCCAACCCCTCGTAAGACGACAACAGCGACAGCGCCACATCGGTCCGGGTAATCCCGACCCGGCTGGCCCGTTCCTCGTCGATTTCCACGCCCAAGCTCGGCACGTCCGGCCCCACGTCGTCCCGAACCTGTGTCGTGCCCGGCACCTCGCGCAGCACCGCCTGGATGCGCTTGGATATTTTTCGCAGCTCGTCGAGGTCGTCGCCGATGACGCGAAACATCACCGGGGCCTCGATCGGCATGCCCATCACCAGCTTGCGTGCGAAGACGCGAGCTCCGGGATAGCGCTTCTCGGCCCTGGAATTGAACTTCTCGATCACGTCGTGCGTGACGCTCGCGTGCTCGGTGTTGACCATGATCTGCGCGTAGTTCGACTTGCTGAACTCGGGCATCACGGTGATGTAAAAGCGCGGTCCGCCCTTGCCCACGTGTACCAGAGTGCTGGTCACGCGCTCGTCCTCCAGCAGCTGCTGCTCCGCCAGGCGGGCGATGCGCTCGGTCTCGGCCAGCGCGCTGCCTTCCTTGAGCCAGATGTCGACCGTGAACTGATCTCGATTGGCGTCGGGAAAGAAGGAGAACCCCACCAGCCACAGCAGCCACGCTCCCAGCGCCAACGCCCCGAGCGCCAGCGCCATCACCAGCCAGCGCGCCCTCAGGCAACCCGCCATCAGCCAACGGTAGGCACGCGCGGTCCTGGTTCGCTCCAACGACCTCTTCGCGCCGCGCGGCCGGCGCATCGCCGCGCGCGCCATCAACGGCGTCAACGACATCGCGACCAGCAAGCTGGCGACCAGCGCCACCGTGACGACCAGCGGCAGGCTGCGCACGTAGGCACCCACCTCCTTGGTCAGCAGCAGCATCGGTAGAAAGGCCACGGCCGTGGCCAGCGTGCCCGCCACCACCGGCCCGGTCAGCTCGTGCGCTCCGCGCCAGGCGGCCTCCCGCGGCTCGACCCCCTCGCGCAGCTTCACATCGACGTTGTCCGTGACGATGATGCTGTTGTCGACCAGCATGCCCAGCGCCACGATCAAAGCGGAGATCGAGACCATCTCCAGGCTGATCGAAAAGGCCGGCATCAAGGCGACGGATATCAGAACCGACAGCGGAATAGCCGCGGCGCTGATCGCGGCGGCGCGCAGCCCCATCAGCAACGCCATCGCCACTACCACGATCGCGATCCCCTCCAAGAGATTCGCAGTGAATCCATCGATGCGGTCGTCGACATGGCGCGCCGAGTCGTGGAGCACCTCCATCTCGACACCGGGCGGCAGACGCAAAGCGAAGTCGTCGAGCAGCTCGCGGATCTCGCGACCCATCTCGACTATGTTGTAACCGCGCTTCATCACCACGCCGACCGCGACCGTCTCGCGTCCTTCGTGCAACACCTGGTAGCGAGGCGGATCGCGCGGCCGGCGGTGCACTTCGAATAGATCGCGAACGTGGACCGGAACCGCGGTTTGCGGATCCACGTCGATCACCGTCTCCGCGATGCGCTCCACCGAGTCCAGCTCTCCTTTGGGATCGAGGCGAAACTCGTAGCGATCGTTGCGTACGGTCCCGCCGGGCAGCTTCGAGTTCTGCATCTCGATCAGCTGCGCGATCCTCTGCGGCGTGAGACCGTAGCGAGCCAGCTCGGCTCGCCTTCCCTCCAGGTAGACCACCTCGGAAACCTCGCCGATGGTCTCGATCTTCCCAACCGACTCGATGCGGCGCAGCTCCGCTTCGAGCTCCTCCGCCAGCTCGGTGAGCTCGGTGCGATCGGCTCCGCTCAATCCCACGATCATCCCGGTGGTGTCACCGAAGTCGTCCATCACCTCGGGGCCGATCACGCTCGGCGGCAGATCGGAACGAGCCTCGGAGACCCGCGCTCGCAGCTTCTGCCACTCCAGATCGGCTTCTGCGTCGTAGCGCACGGTGACGAAGATCACCGAGATGCCGGCGCGCGTGGTCGAAACCAGCTCGTCGAGCGAGTCCAACGAGCCGATCTCGTCTTCCAGCCGCCGGGTCACACGTTGCTCGACCTGCTCGGCGCCGGCGCCGGGGTAGGCGGTGACCACCAGCGCGGTCGCGATCTTGATCTCGGGATCCTCTCTGCGCGAGATCGTGAAGTAGCTGTAGAGCCCCCAGGCGATGAAGACCGCGGTGACGAGCAGCACCAGCGTCGGGTTGCGCAGAGACCAGCGCGGCAGGCTGGGAGTCTCGTCACTCATCGCCGGCGCCGCCGCCTCCGGCCTCCAACTCGTCGACGATCTCGATCGAATCGCCGTCTCCGGCCATCCCTCTGACGATCACGCGGTCGCCGGGATGAATCCCGTCCAGCACCCGCACCCTGCCGCCCAGCAGATCACCGAGCCGTACCTCGCGCGCCTCGGCCCGCTCGCCACCGGCGACGGCCACCAGCACCCGCGTGCGCCCTAGCTCGTCGCGCCGCACCAGATCCAACGGAAGAAACACTCCCTCTCGCCCGGGCAGCGGCACCTCCGCCTCGACGATCATGCCCGCTCTCAGCAGCCGCTGGGGATTGTCCGCAAGCAGCTTGACCGGAAAGGTGCGCGTCGTTTCGTTCGCGGCTAAACCCACGCTGCGAACCTCGCCGCTCATGCGCCGCTCCAACCCCACGGTGCCGAACTCGACCCGCTGGCCCTCGCTGAACAACGAAAGATCGCGCTGTGAGACCGGGAGCTCGATCTCGACGCGATCCAGATCGGCGAGCACCACGACCGGCCTGCTGGGGCCCACCATGTCTCCGGGAGCGACGCGCCGCTCGAGCACCACCCCGGGTATCGGAGCCTCGAGCCGGGAGTAGGACAGCTGAGTCGCGGCCTGGGAACGCTGGATCTCGGCCGCCTCCATGCGGCTGCGCAGCTCGTCCAACTCGGCCGGCGTGACCGCGCCGCTCTCGGCGAGCTTCTCGGCGCGCTCCAGCTGGGGCTCGAGGCCTTTCACCCGGGCGGAGGCCAGCTCGCGCTGCAGCCGGTAGTCGCGCGGATCGAGCAGAGCGACGCGATCCCCCTTCTCCACCTCGTCCCCTTCGTCGACAAACAGCTCGACGACCCGCCCTCCGACTTTGAAAGACAACGGAAGCACCTCGCTGGGAGCCACGTCGCCGGCGATGCGGCGCGTGCCCTCGACCGTCTCGACGCGCGCCTTCATCACCTGCACGGCGATGCGTTGCTCCGAGTTCCGCTCGGCCGAGTCGCCCTCTTTGCAGGCAACCGCCGTCGAACCGACCGCGACCAGAGCGGTCGCCAGCATTCGAAACAGTACGAATCGCTCGCTGCGACATTCACCCATCTCCCACCTCCAGCGCGTCGTGCAGCAAGAGGTCGATGAAGCGCAGCAGCAGCTCGGCCCGCTCGCCGCGCGGCTCCCCGGCCGGTCCCTGCAGCGTCAGCCCCTCCAGCATCGCCTGGCCCAGCATCAAGGAGGTGTCGAGCCTCTCGTCGAAACCGGGTCTGACGCGCAGGCCGTCGCGCTCCACGACGCACCTGACCAGCTCGGCGAACCGCTCGCGAATCCTGGCGGTGAGGCGCATCCGCTCGCGGCGAAAGCGCGGATCGCGGAGCGTCTCCGGTATCAGCCGTACCCAGACGCTCTCGTCGAGGGAATGTGATTCGTCGAAACGGGAGAAGAGCAACCTGAAGACGGTCTCGCGCAAAGGGAGCCCCCAGTCGAGAACCTCCCGCATGTCGAAGTCGAGCGCCCGCTCGTAGCACCTGGCGAACAGCGCCAGCGACAGCTCGCCCCGATTGGCGAAAAAGCGGTAGACCCCACCCTTGCTCAATGCCGTCCGAGCGGCGACCGCCTCCATCGTCAAACGGCTGGATCCAGAATCGATCAGCTCCGCGGCAGCCGCCTCCAGTATCTCCTCGCGCCGCTGCTCCGGTGTTCGATGTCTCGTCATTTCGCACCTGTGAAAAATAGTGACGCAATCGTCACATTCACAGGGTGCGGACCGCGCCGGATGGTGTCAACAGAAAAATGACACTTTCGTCACTTTCTTTTGCGGCGGGTAAAAACCGCGATATCGTAACCGCGCCTCACGGCTCGCAGGTAGTAGCGAGCCCGCAGCACCGCCTGCTCTTCGGGCGAGAGATCGCCCTTGCCGTCCGCCCTGAGCACGAACAGCGATATCGCCGCCGCCACAGAAACGTTGAGGCTCTCCACGAAACCGTGCATCGGAATCGAGAACGAGCCGTCGGCCAGCTCCCGCATCCGCGGCGAGATCCCCTCGACCTCGTTGCCGAAAACCAGCACCGCCGGTCTGTTTCGAGCGATCTCTCTCAGGTCGGACTCTCCGTCGGCGGCGGCGACCAGCACCCGCCTGCCGTCGGCGCGCGCGCGCCGCAAGAAGCCCTCCGGCGAACGCCAGGTGACCAGATCGATCCACTTGTGGGATCCCTGGGTCACCTTGCGGGAAGACAGGAAGCGATCCTTTGCCTCCACGATGTGCAGCTCGGTCAGACCGAACGCCTCCGCGGTCCGGATCACCGCCGCGGCGTTGTGCGGATCGCGTACCCCCTCCACGGCGACCGCCAGGCTCCGACAGCGGCTCGCCAGCACGCGCTCGATTCGCTCTCGCCTCTTGGGCGAGATGTGCCCGGCCAGCGCGCGCACCACCTCCTCGGGGGACTCGCGCGCCAGCTCCAGCTCGCGGGCGAGTTGCCCCCGGGGCCGGAAAATGTCTCCATCCGGGGCACCAACGCGTCGCATCCGCTCAGGTTACACCCCGGCAGCAAAAGCCGGAAGTCCTTGCCAACCCCGACCAGCGGCGGCATCCTCGCCGCGTGAGCGACTCGCGACCAGAGCGCATCCGCAGCAAGGCCAACGCACTGACGATCGCCCGCATCGTGCTGATGCCGCTTCCGGGCTGGATGCTCTACCAGGAAGGCGGACACGGCTGGATGTTCGCCACGCTGGGCGTGCTGCTGGCGCTGGGGCTCACCGACTACGCCGACGGCATCATCGCGCGCCGCGAGGGACCCACGATCTTCGGCGAGCTGCTCGATCCGATAGCCGACAAGATCTTCATCGCCGTGATCTACCTGCCGCTCACCGAGCGCGGCGTGATCCCGCTGTGGATGACCGCCTGCATCTTCTCCCGCGACTTCCTGGTCACCTCACTGCGCACCAGCCTTCACCTGCGCGGCGCACCGATGCGCACCTCGCTGCTGGCCAAGTTCAAGACCGCGATCCAGATGCTCGGGATCGGCTACGTGATCCTCTTCACCGCCGCTCCCGACGCCTGGTTCACCCTGCCGCTGATCACGGCGCCGGTGTTGGTTCCACTGGCGGTGATCGTCTACCGCCTGGCGCGGCGCCGCGAGCAGGGCAAGCGCAGCGTGACCATGCTGGCGCTGTTCATCGTCGGCGTGGCGCTCTATCGCGTGCTGGGCCCCGGCTGGGCGCTGACCGTCACGCTGTGGGTGATCACCGGCATGACCGTGATCAGCGGGCTCTCCTACCTGGCGGACGCCTGGAGCGCCTTGCGCGGCAAGAAGGGCTCGGCGCGCGAGCTGCCGCGCTTCGCGCTCGACGGGTTGCTGGTGCCGGTCGCGCTGGTCGCGCTGCTGGGCCTGTACGAGGGCCCGTTGATGTCGGTTGCCGTGATCCTCTCGCTGGTGCTGGAGCTGGCCTCGGGCGGGCTCGCCAATTTCCTGGCCAGCCAGAAGATCGCGCCGCGTTTCCGCTGGACGGCCCTCAAGTCGTCTTTGCAGGTGGCGCTGGCCGCCGCCGCGCTGCTGCTGCACTACTCCGCGGCGGTTCCCCGACTGCCCGCCGGCGAGATCTGCGTGCTGGCGGTGCTGGCGGTGACCCTGATCTTCGCCACGCTCAGCTTCTGGCGCCACCGCCGCCGCTACCTGTCCGCGCTGTGAGCTTCTCTTTCTGTCCGGCCCGCCAGCGGCATCCCGTCGTGACTATGTCCCGCTGGGCTCTACCGGTAGGATCGTTCCCGCGCGCTCCACCGCGGCGTAGATCTCGTCTCGATCGAGGTTGTTGGGCAGCGGCCCCACGATCTGCAGCTTGCGCTCGGCGACCTCGCGGGCGAACAGCGTGCAGCGCTCCAGCTCGTTGCCGTCCAGCAGCGCCACCAGGAAGCCGGCCCAGAACGAGTCGCCCGCTCCGGTCGCGTCGGCCACGTCGACCGGGTGCGCCGGAATGCGCACCATCTCCCCGTCGCGCGAGAGCAGCACCCCATCGCTCCCCATCGTGAAGACCACGATCTGCGGACCGGCCTCGTGGAGACGCTCGACGTACTGCTCGTCCGACCTGTTGCGCCCGAAGATACGCCGCGCGTCGTCCCGCGAGGCCTTGACGATCGTAGAGCAACCGAGCATCGCTTCGATCACCGGGAGGGCCTCTCGGTACTCGGGCCAGATCGAGGGATTGTAGTTGGGATCGAACGAGATGATCTTGTCCATCCGCGAGGCCAGCTCGAAGGCGTGAGCCACGGCCGAGCGGCACGGCTCCCGCGAGAGCGCCCAGGTCGAGGCGTGCACCACCCTGGCGCGCTCCACCGCCTCGCGCCTGATCTCCTCCGGATCGAGCTGATAGTCGCCGCTGCGAAACGCCTCGGAGTCGGCCGTCCGCGTGTTACGCGAGACGAACACCCCGCTGGTGTTGACCCTGTGATCCATCACCAGGTAGTCGCAGCACACGCCGGCCCGCTGGAGCTCGGCCTTGAGGAACTTGCCCATCGCGCCGATCCCGGTCTTGGCCGCCACCGCCGACGTGCCGCCCAGCTTGGCGATGTTGACCGCGATGTTGGACGGCGAGCCTCCCTGGTACTTGCGAAAGGTGTAGGCATTGAGCAGCCAGTCGGTCTCCTCGGTGGAGATGAAATCGACCAGCAGCTCTCCCACGCCGAGGAAATCGATCTCTCCTTGGGGAATCTTCATGCGGATCTCCTCCCGGCTCGCGCGGGCGAGCGGCGCTCCGAACGCCCCGGCGACAAAGATGTCGGTCGGCTCTACGGCGCGTGGATGGTTACCGTGGCCGACGGGTTGTCGGCGCAGAACTCGTACATCGCGGCGCCGGGATCCTGCTCGATGCCGACCATCGGAATGCCGCCCTCGACCTGCCAGCCCGAGGGCCACCCGGGCTCGCTGTTGTAAATGATGATCGCCAGCGCACCGGCGTCCTCGGCGTTGGCCACCTTGTCCGAGAACAGGCAGTTGCCGCGCTCCACCAGCGCGACGAAGGACTCGGTGGTGGCGAAGCTGTACGCGTCGCAGCCGTCCTTGTTGCCCGACTGGGCGATGCCCACCGCGATCAGCGCTCCCGAGATATCGCTGCTCACCGGAGGCGTGCCGTAGCCGTTGACCGCCCAGACGTGCACCAGGCCCTCGGGCACGGGATCGGGGCCGGTGACCTCGACCCAAGGGTACTCGGGCGGATCGTCCGGCAGGCAGCACTTCGCGTAGTCCGGGCAGCCGGTGTAGACGTCCGGCGCCTCGTAGTAGCCACCGGCGCAATCCTCCCAGCTGTTCCCGCAGTACCCGCCGTTCGTCTGACAGTCGAAGTCCGATACCTCGCAGGCTCCCGGCTCAGTTGTGCAATCCTGGATGCAGCTGCAGATCTGCTCGCCCTCGCAGATCTCCGAGGGCAGGCAGTCGTAGTCGACGAGGCAGTCCGGCCACTCGGGGAGCGGCTGGCAGGTGTCCTCGTCGCCCATCTCCATGCAGAAGCTGCCCTCCTCGCAGATGTCCGGCTCGAGATCGGCATCGCAGCACTCTTCCTCGGGAATGACGCAGGTTCCCGGCTGATCCGGCTCGGGGCATTCGTCCCCGCAGGGACAGACCTGCGCGCCCTCGCAGTAGCCGTACGCGCAGTCCTCGTCCGACCAGCAGGACGGGAATTCGACCGGCTCCTCGCAGACGCCGAGCGGATCGGCGTTGTCCGGGTAGACGCACTGCATGGTCATGCTCGGGCACGGGCACTGCTCGGTGCAGCATCCGTCGGGCACCTCGGTGCACGGGTCGGTGTCCGTATCGGTGTCCGTATCGGTGTCGGTATCGGTGTCGGTGTCGGTGTCAGTATCGGCGTCGGTGTCGGTGTCAGTATCAGTGTCGGTGTCGGTGTCGGTATCCGTGTCCGTATCCGCGTCCGTGTCCGTATCAGTGTCGGTGTCGGTATCGGTGTCGGTATCCGTGTCGGTGTCCGTGTCCGCGTCCGTGTCCGCGTCGGTGTCGGAATCCGTGTCCGAATCGGAATCCGCGTCCGTGTCCGCGTCGGTGTCCGCGTCGGCATCGGCGTCCGTGCCGGCGTCATAGTCGAACGGCGCATCGTTGCCCCCGCAGGATGCGAGACAGAGCCCCGCCGACAACGCCCCCAGGATCCCCAGTCTGGTTGCTCGTATCATCTTCGTCCCTCCTTGTTCGTCGTTCGTCTGCAAAGCACATATTAACAGCTTTTGCCCCAGGTTCACATCACCTTGCCGGACGCGGATTCCGATTCGGACACGAACGCGGATACGGATTAGTGCCTCGTCAACCCGACGATTTCGGGTACGGGGCGAGAGATCATCGGCGAGGCCAAGGAACAACGACGAAGGACTGGCGGTGCCAATTCGAGGAGGAGTGACGCAGGGATCGTCGATGAGGGCCGGCCCGACCCGGCATTGTGGGGTTGACGAGGCATTAGGTTGACGACGACTGCGACGGAGAGACCGACGAGGCGAGCTGCGACGACGGCGACTGGTACTACGCCGACGAGCACACGTTGATGACCTGCGTGGAAGGCGACTACGTGCAAGAGGACTGCGATCCCCAAACCCAGGTCTGCCAGGACTGCGAGTGCCAGGACTGCGTCGATATCGCGTTCGATATTCAAACGATGCAAGCCTGCGCGATCGACATCCTCGCCGGCTACGACATGGACGGCGAGGGGTTCATCAACTTCTACGAGGACGACTACCGGGTCTTCGCGATGGACCGCTGGGGCGACGGACACGTGATCGCCCACTGCGACACCACGATTCTCGACGAGCTGATCGACTCGTCCAACGTACTTGGCTACCTGGAACAGGTAGCGAATCCGTCGGTCGCCTCGTTCGGCGACACCTACCTTTGCGATCCCAATACGCCCAATACGCCCTTACCCCCTGAACGGATCGCGTTGAGATCGTTGGGGTTTTCAAAAAAATGCAACTCGAGGGGCCGAGCGGCCGATATCTACTGTGAGCAGCGCCAATACGCCCTTACCCCCTGAACGGATCGCGTTGAGATCGTTGGGGTTTTCAAAAAAATGCAACTCGAGGGGCCGAGCGGCCGATATCTACTGTGAGCAGCGCCGAATGGGACGGCGCGCCGCAAGCCGGGAGGACCGCGATGAGATTCTGGAGCCCCGACAAAGCCTACTTCGTCACCAACCGCTGCGAGCAGGAGCGCCTCTTCCTGCTACCCCGCCCAAGAGTGCTGAAGCTGATCGGCGCCTGGCTGGCCAAGAGCCTCGAGGAGCACGGTAAAAACATTGGATATAAACTTAAGAATCTATATATTTGATTAAGATATTATAAACTATATATGAGCAAAAATAGGATACATAACATAATTCAGGAACAAAAAAACATTGTTGCCAGAG
>JAWOBP010000023.1:0-7561 GCA_046484285.1 Polyangia bacterium | reverse complement strand
CCGCCAAGGACCCGCGGTCCGGCAGGTCTCGATGTTGCCCATCACCCGCCGCTGGACGGGTGACAGGGCGTGCGTCCGCCGGTACTCGTCGCCGTGGACACGGAAGACGTCCGCGACCTCGAGCGTGGACCTACCGGCGGCGCGCCCCTCGCGGGCCTCGCCGCAGCACTCCACGGCGCGCTACCCGAGCCGCTCGCCGTCCCCGGTGCCCAGCAGGTCGAGCGGACTCTTTACCCTACCCACGTGCGCCCGGCTCACCTTCACGTACCGCTCGGTCGTGCGGATCGACCCGTGGCCGAGCAGCACCTGGATCGTGCGGATGTCGGAGCCGCTCTCGAGCAGATGCGTGGCGGTCGATGTCGCCGACCTTCAGCGAGCACGCCTCGTGGACCCGCATCCCGGTCCCGTACGCCGTCATCGCCACCATCCGGTGTTTCACCGACCGCAACGATTCCAGTAGACGAGACACCTCACTTCCGCTCAGAATGTCCGGCAGGGGCTTCGGTGAATTAAGTGCGGTGTTTTTTATCAGTAGTAAATAGGTACGGGCAGTACAGAGCAGGGGGACAGCAAGATGAAGAAGGGGGCGTCAGACGGGATCGGCAGGCACGATTCTTTTTGTTCAGGGTCCCTGACACACTGAAAAGGAGGGGATGACGATCGGTGCCGCGGCCGGTACTCGTCCGTGGCGCGGATCCAGCGGCGCTGGGACCCGGAGCTGGAGGGCGGGTCGTTCGAGTATGCGCAGGTCTTTTTGAGCTTCGGCAACCACCTGGGCTCGACGAGCGCCGTGATCGACTACGAGGACGGCGCCCTCGTCGAGTGGAACACCTACTACGCCTACGGGGCGGACGAGAGCCGCTGGAAGAACGACGACCCCGAGTACGACAACGCCGAGGAGCCGTACGGTTTCACGGGCAAGGAGGAGGACGAGGAGGTCGGGCTGCACTACTTCGGCGCGAGGTACTACAGCGTACATCGCTGTGGACCCGGATGGGAACTACATCCACGTGATAGTCGGAGCGGTGGTCGGAGCGATCGGTGGAGCGATCACCGGCTTCATGAAGGGCGGGTTCAAGGGGATGGCGATCGGGGCCGCGGTCGGAGCCGCGGCCGGTGCTGTCATCGCCGCGACAACAGGAGCTGCGGCCGGGGCGTTGGCCGGTGCCGCCGGAATTGCGGGAACAGGCGGAGCCATGGTCGCTTCGTCAGCGTCGGCGGCAGCCACTTTCGGGATCAATGCTTTCGCTGCCGGCATATCCGCGACGATGTCCGCGGGCATGGCGTTCGGCCAGGCGCTGGCTACCGGGAGCAGCTTCGGTCAGGCGTCGTTGTCCGCTGGAATGTCGTTTAGCGTAGGTTCGGTGGGTGGGATGGCGGGAGCCGGAGTGGGTCTCTCGAACGCCGGGCAGTTCGCCAAGTGGGCAGCGGGGCAGGGGATAGGCGCGAGCATCAGCGGCAC
This sequence comes from Polyangia bacterium, assembly GCA_046484285.1. Taxonomy (GTDB): domain Bacteria; phylum Myxococcota_A; class Polyangia; order JAAYKL01; family JAAYKL01; genus CAZHCG01. Next base: position 6,099 of record JAWOBP010000023.1, on the reverse strand, counting down.
GGTGTCCTTGGGACGGGTCTTCCTGCGCCGGGCTCTGACCGGCCGGTCGACCGAACCCGCCCGTTCGCCCCTTTGTGCGTTCTTGGATACTACCACTGCCGCGGCTGGAAACCGGCGGAGTTGAAGATGACGGCGTCGTCGCCCTGCTGACCTATCACGAACAGCCCCTTGCGCTCGGCGTAGCGCAGCGCGTCCGTCGGCAGCACGATCGCGGCCACCGCGCCCATCACCCGGCAGTCCGACCAGCGCGGCCAGATTCGCTTGAACCTGGCGACCCTCTCCAGCTGCTCGTCCACGTCCGGCGGCTCGAGCTTGGACTCGACCTCGACTACGATAGGGCGGAGGCGGACACGTCCTGCTCGTCTACTTGCCCAGGCAGAAGCGGGAGAAGAGGGCGTCCAGCACTTCCCGTTCCGCGTCGCGGCCCCACAGTGCGGCCAGCGACGTCCTGGCCAGCCGCAGGTCGTCGGCGGCCAGCTCCGGGTCTTCGTAGCGGCTCAGCGTGCGCGCGGCCCGGTCCAGCTGCCGGGCGGCTTCGTCCAGCGCGGCGTGCTGCCTGGCGGTGGTGATCAGCGGCTCCTCGTCGGCCAGGGCGCGCAGCGCGTTTCCGATCTCGTCCAGCAGATGATCGGTCCCCTCGCCGCTCAGCGCGCTGACCCGCAGCCGGGGAAGCCGCTCGAGTCGAGCCGGCGGCGCGTCGCTCCAGCCGGGCAGATCGCACTTGTTCAGCACCAGCAGGGCGCGGGCGTCGCCGGGGGCCGCCTCCAGCAGAGCCCGAATCAGCTCTTCTGTCTCGCGGTCCGGGCGCGGCGCGGCCGCGTCGATCACGAAAAGGATCACGTCCGCCCGGGCCGCCCACTCGCGGGCCAGGTCGATCCCGCGCCGCTCGATCCGTCCCGGCGAGGAGCGCAGCCCGGCCGTGTCGCGCAGGCTCAGCGGGACGCCGTGCACCTCGGCGCGGACCTCGATCACGTCGCGGGTAGTGCCGGGCTCGGGATCGACCAGCACGCGCTCGGCTCCGGCCAGGCGGTTGAGCAGGCTCGACTTGCCGGCGTTGACCGGACCCGCCAGCACGGCGCAGGCGCCCTCCTCGAGCCGGCGGCCCAGGCCGAAGCCGGCGGCCAGCTTCTCGAGGTGCTCGCGGATCGCGTCGAGCCGGCCGGCCAGCCGGCGGCAGTCGCTCGCGGGCAGATCCTCGTCGGGGAAATCCAGCCCGGCCTCGACCTCGGCCGAGATCGCGGCCAGCTCCTCCAGGTCGACGGCCAGCTCGGAGCCGATCGCGCCCTCGAGCTGGCCCAGGGCGGTGCGCGCCGCCCGCTCGGTGCGAGCCTCGATCAGCGCTCTGACCGCCTCGGCCTGGGTCAGGTCGAGCCGGCCGTGCAGAAAGGCGCGGTAGGTGAACTCGCCCGGCTCGGCGACGCGGGCTCCGGCGGCGAGCGCCGCGTCCAGGATCGAGCGCAGCACCAGCGGGCCGCCGTGGGCGTGGATCTCCGCCACGTCCTCGCCGGTGGCGGTGCGTGGACCCGGGGCGAAGAAGCACAGCACCTCGTCCAGCACGCGGCCCGAGCGGGGGTCCGCGGCGCGGCCGCGAGTCATCCGGCGCGGGCGGTCGGCGGCGCCGGATCCGGGCACCAGCGACGAGAGCACCTCGCGCGCGCGGCGGCCCGAGACGCGGACGATCCCCAGTGCGGCGCGACCGGGCGCGGTGGCGATCGCGGCGATCGTGTCGCGCCGGGAGGGCACGGCCGGGCTCACCCGCCCCCGCGCCGCTCGAGGTGCGCTTCCAGCTCGGCGATGTTCTCGCGGATGAAGTCGTTGACCTGGTCCTCGTCGACCCCCAGGTCGCGCAGGGTTCCCATGTAGACCACCCGAAAGCCGGGCTCGTCGATCATGCCCTTGCGGAACATCGACATTTTCAAGACAGCCGCCCCGAACAGGGCCTTGCGATCGGTCCCGGAGCTCATCGACCCGGGTCGGGCACCAGCCGCACGAACCGCTCCTCGCCCTGGCCCACGCTCTCGCTGGACACCCCGTCGATCTCGGCGACCGCGAGGTGCACCAGGCGGCGCTGGCGGGGCGGCATCGGCTCGAAATCGATCGGCTCTTCGCTCTCGATCGCCTCGGCGGCGAGCCGGATCGCGTCCCGGTGCAGGTGCTCGTCGCGCTCCGCGAGGTAGCCGTCCACGTCCAGGACGAGCCGACCGCGGGACAGCCCCGCGTTGGCCGCCGCGGCGTTGACTACCAGCTGCAGCGAGGAGAGCATCTGGCCGTCTTTGCCGATCGCCAGCGCCTTGTCCGGGCCGTCGATCTGGACGGTCAGCCCCCCGCCCTCTTCGTCCAACGCGATCTCGGTGACGTCCAGCTCCAGGCCGCTGCGCTCCAGCAGGCCGGTCAGGAAGTCCTCGAGCCAGGCTTCGGTTTCGACTGTGGCTTCGCTGCTCACCTGGGCCTCCTCTATCACGGCGAGGCCTCGGCCTTCGCCGGCGGCGGCGCGGAGTCCGAGCTCTTGCGCCGCCGGTAGATGATGAACTGGTGCAGGATCGACAGCACCGTGTTGACCAGAATGTACAACGTCAGACCCGAGGGCAAGAACAGCATCATACCGGTGAACATGATCGGCATGAAGTACTTCATGATCTTGGCCTGGGTCGAATCGCCGGTGGTCGGCGTGAACTGCTGCTGGATGAACATCATCGCGCCCATCACGATCGGTGTGACGAAGTAGGGATCGGGCGACGAAAGATCGTCGATCCAGCCGAAGAACTCGGCGCGGTACAGCTCGGGAGCGGCGCGCAAAGTGCGGTAGAGCGCGAACCAGATCGGCATCTGGAGCAGCGTGGGCAGACAGCCGCCGAGCGGGTTGACCTTGTTGCGCTTGTACAGCGCCATGGTCTCCTGCTGCTTCTTCTGTGCGTCGTCCTTGTATTTCTTGTTGATCTCGTCGACCTGGGGCTTGAGCGCCCGCATCTTCTCGGCCGACTGGAAGCTCTTGTGGGTCAGCGGCAGCATCGCCAGCTTGACCAGCACCGTCAGCAGGATGATCGCCACCCCCCAGTTGACCACCAGCTTCTGGAACATGAACAGCAGGGAGAGCAGCACGCGGCTGATCGGCCAGAACCAGCCGAAGTCGACCGACTCCTCGAGGTCGTGGCCCACGCTCTGCAAGAGGTCGTACTTCTTGGGTCCCAGGTAGTTCTTGACCTCGAAACCGTGGCTCTCGCCGGGATCGATCTCGACCTCTCCCCAGCGCAGCTCGGCGCGCACCAGGCCGTAGTGCGGCTCGGCGCCGGGCGTCCTCCAGACGTCGGCCCGCACGCTGCACGAGGTGGGATCGTCTCCGGCGGGGATCATCGCCGCGAGGAAGTAGTTGGTCTCCACTCCGGTGAAAGAGACGCCGAGTCCGGAGTAGGTCCGCTCGGCCTCGTCGGAGTTCCAAGGCTCGCGGTACATCGAGTCGCCGTGGCGGCAGAGCCCCTGCAGCAGGTTGGGCTGTTGCGAGAGCAGCCCTCCGCCGGTCTCGTTGCCGTGCTGGTAGCCGGTCTGTACCACCGCGGGCATGAAGGAGACCTTCTTTTCGCCGGTGTTGCGGACCCGGATCGAGAGCCACATCTGGTAGGGACCGATGTCTTCGCCGACAACATACTTTTTGGTGATCACGACCGGCAGATCCGGCTGCCGGTAGCGGAAGACCGCCGTCTTCTCGTCGGAGCGCACCAGCTCGTAGTCGGCGTCGGGAAGCAGGCCCTCCAGCCCCTGGTACGCCTCGAATCGCAGCGGGTCGTTGATCTCGTATTTGGGATTGGTCGTGACGAGATCGACCGGGACGTACTCCTCCTCGGGAGCGTCCTCCAGGCGCTGGCCGCTGCTCCAGTCGCGGGGCGGCTCGAGGTACTGGGGATCGAGCAGCTGCAGGCTGCGCAGCGCTCCTCCGCGGGTGGTCAGCACGGCGCGGAAGTCGTCGGTCTTCAGCGTGACCGTCCGCTCCTCGGGGCGCTCGCCGCGCTTTTCGCGCGCCTGTTCGACCGCCTCCTCGCGCTGTTCGGCGGCCTTCTCGGCTTCGAGGTCGGCGTGGCGATCCTCCCTGGCCGCGCGCAGCTCCGCCTGGACGTCGTCGTAGCTCTTCTCGTCGCCGCTCGAGCAGAGCTGGTAGATCCCGAAGATCAGCAGCCCGACGATCACGGCGACGAGTATCTTCCAGTCCATCTCAGCTCTTCCTCGTCCGTTTCGGCAGCGGAGGCGGATCGTAGCCCCAGCCGCCCCAGGGACGGCAGCGCGCCACCCGCCCGGCGGCCAGCCACGCTCCGCGCAGCGCTCCGTGCTCCCTCAGGCAGATGATCGCGTACTCGGAGCACGACGGCGCGAATCTGCAACGCGGGCCGAGCAGCGGGGAGATCGCCAGCTGGTACAAGCGGACGAGCAGGATCATGGCTCGCCGGATCACTTCCCGCCTCCCAGCAGGCGCCGCACCGAGCGTCCCAGCCCGGCCAGGTCGTCGAAGGCGGCCGCGCTGCTGATCTCGGCCGCGCCGCGGCGGGCGACGACCACCAGGTCGACCCCGTCGGGCAGGTTCATCATTCCGCGGCGGAACGCCTCGCGAACCCGGCGGCGGGTGCGGTTGCGGGCCACGGCCGAGCCGACCTTGCGGCTGGTGGTGATCCCGATCCGCGGCCCGCCCTCGGGGCGCACCCGCACCAGGCCCACGAAGGCGCCGCACCTGACCCGGCGTCCCTCGGACTGGATCTCCAGGTACTCGGCGCGCTTGCGAATCCGGGCTCCGGCCCAAAAGCGCTGGTCGGTCGGGTGGACCATCGAAAAAGAGATGAGGCTACTTCCGGTAGGTGGAGACGGCCAGGCGCCGACGGCCCTTGCGGCGGCGGGCGGAGAGCACCCGGCGGCCGGCCGGAGTCGAGCTGCGAGCCCTGAAGCCGTGCTTGTTGCGTCGTTTCCGCCTGTGTGGCTGGTATGTTCTCTTCACGACAACCTCCCTTCGCCTCGTTGCGGCAGCGAGCCGCACCCCCGGCGCGAGGGCGATGAACCAAACCACAGGAGACCATGACTGTCAAGAAACGTTGTCGATTGACGTCGTCGGGTGACGTCATCGAACAACAAGAGCAGCTCGAAAGCGAGCGATTTACGTTTTAATATACGGTGCGACAATAAGGGGTACGGTCCGGGCGCGGGGCCCGAGGCGCGTCGGGACGTCGATCCGGACGGTGGAAAGCAAGAGGGAGACTCTTGACTTTGCGTTTGGACAAAGTCGGGCGCGAGACCCCGCGAGGAGTCGCGGGCCTCGTCTCGAGGTCGTTTACGGCGGCTCTGGCGGTGTTCGTGATCACGTGCGGTCAGACAGCGCGCGCGGAGCGGGCCGGAGATCGCGAGAGCGACCAGGAGCCTTCGTCGCAACACCGCCTTTCAGTGAGTCTGACACCAAGAATTTCGGGTTTCGAGCTGAAGATCGTTTCTTCCGCGAGGGTCAGTGTCGGGAGGTAGTGGGTGTGGCTCTCAGTCGACCGTTAGTGATCGAAGGGTGTCCTCGTCGAGCTCGGTCAGGCTCGCCACCTCGGCGATGGAGATGCCAGCGGCCAGCATTCTGGCGGCCATGCGCCGGCGGGCCTCCTCGGCGCCTTGCTCTCGGCCTCTGGATAGACCTCTGGTCTCGCCTTCCTCCCGGCCTTCTTCCCGGCCTTCTTCCCGGCCTCTAGACAAACCACGAGCTTCGCCCTGGGCGACGAGCTCGTCCTGCCACTTTTGGATCCGCTCGGACAGCATCGGCTCCAGCTCCTCGAGGGGCATTCGCTCGATCGCGTCGCCCTCGGCGATTATCTTACCAGGCTTTTGCGCTTTGAAAAACCAGACCTTCAAAGCCCGCTTGAGGCTCTCCTGCTGAGCGCCGGCCTTCTTCGTCCATTCGAGGAACGAGAGAAACGCCATGATCGAGGCGCGCATCGTGGCGCTCTTCTCGATGCGGAACATCTCCGCGGCTAGTGCCTCGTCAACCCTTCAATGATGGGTTCAGGGCGAGAGATCATCGGCGAGGCCAAGGAACGACGACGAAGGACTGGCAGCGCCAATTCGAGGAGGAGTGACGCAGGAATCGTC
>JAWOBP010000057.1:0-20876 GCA_046484285.1 Polyangia bacterium | reverse complement strand
CGGTCGGTCGCACACCTGCGTCGTGGTCGACGGCGGAGGTATCAAGTGCTGGGGTTCGAATCAATTCGGATCACTGGGGTACCCCGTGGACGAGCAGGTCTGCGGCGGCTCCACGCCCGACACGTGTCCTTTCGTCGATCTCGGGGAGCCGGCGGTCCAGGTCGAAGCCGGGGGCTACCACACATGCGCACTGCTCGAGTCCGGCACCGTGAAGTGCTGGGGCTTCAACGAGCAGGGCCAGCTCGGCTACGGCCACACCGACTTCGTGGCGGCCGGCCAGGTGCCGGACCAGGTCGGCCCGGTGGAGTTGGGCGAGCCGGCGGTGCAGGTCGCGGCCGGGGGACAGCACTCCTGCGCACTGCTCGGTCGGGTACGTGCAACTCTGCGCCACGATGACCAGCGGCAAGATCAGGTGCTGGGGAAGCAACGAGTCCGGCCAGTTGGGTTACGGCGGAAACGAGGACAGTCGGGGTATCGCGATCGAGCGCCGCTCATCGGGCCCCCGGCTCGAAACGTTTTCCCCACAGCGCGGACAGCTCCAAACATCATTCTGGTTGTAACTTTCCAACCAGTTGTTTGTTTGCAACAGATTGTTTTCAGTCTCCCTGACACCGAAACCCGGGTACCCAGCCCGCCTGCAAATGTGATATATCTCACCCTCCATGAGCCCGGAAAAACTGATGTCTTTACTGACCGCCGTGCAGGACGGCGAGGTCTCTCCGGACGAGGCGATGGAAGCGCTCGCCCGCCTTCCGTTCGCCGAGATCGGGATCGCCACGGTGGACCACCATCGCGCCCTGCGGACCGGCTTTTCCGAGGTGGTGCTCGGAGAGCCCAAGAGCGCTGAGCAGATCGCCGCGATCCTGGAGGAGCATCGCCGCAGCGGCTGCAACGCGCTGGTCACCCGCGTCGACGCGGACAAGGCCGCCGCGGTCCGCCAGCGCGTCGAAGGGCTGGAGCACCGCCCCGGCGCCCGCGCCCTGGTGCTGCTCCAGGCGCCGATCGAACCGCGCGGTGTCGGCCCGATCGCGGTGGTGACGGCGGGTACCGCCGATTTCCCGATCGCCGAGGAGGCGGCGCTGACCGCCGAGCTGGCCGGCAACGAGGTGATCCGGGTGAATGACGTGGGGGTCGCCGGCGTCCATCGATTGCTACACCGGCTGGACGACCTGCGGCGAGCGTCGGTGGTGGTGGCGATCGCCGGCATGGAGGGCGCGCTGCCCTCGGTGATCGGCGGGCTGGTCGGTTGCCCGGTGATCGCGGTGCCCACCTCGGTGGGCTACGGCGCCGGCTTCGGAGGCGTGACCGCCCTGCTCGGAATGCTCACGAGCTGCGCGGCCGGCGTGACGGTGGTCAACATCGACAACGGCTTCGGCGCCGGCTATGCGGCCGCGCTGATCAACCGCGTTGCGGCTAGACCAGCCGGCGCGGAAACGCAACGATAAGCGATGACGAAAAACGAAGATCGCGCCCGTTCCGTGCTGTACCTGGACTGCTTCTCCGGTCTGGCCGGCGACATGATCGTCGCCTCTCTGGTGGATCTCGGCGTCCCGTTCGAGACCGTCGAGGAAGCGGTGGAGGCGCTGCAGCTGCCTGGCTGCGAGCTCCGCCTAGAGCGCGTGGAGCGCGAGTCGATCGACGCCGCCCGCTTCGTCGTCGAGGTCGACCGGGAATCCCAGCCGCACCGCCGCCACGCCGAGATAGCGCGCATGATCGAGCGCTCCGATCTGGCTTTCGGAGTCAAACGCCGCGCTCTCGAGGTTTTCGCCGCACTGGCCCGCGCCGAGGCCCGCGTGCACGGAATGCCGGTCGACGACGTCCATTTTCACGAGGTGGGCGCGGTCGATTCGATCGCCGACATCGTGGGCGCAGCCGCCGCACTCGAACGGATCGACGCCGACGTGGTCTGCGCTCCGATCCCGGTCGGGCGCGGGTTCGTCGAGGCGCAGCACGGGACCCTGCCGGTTCCGGCGCCCGCCACGCTCCACCTGCTGCGAGGCGCCAGCGTGATCGGAACCGAGGTGGAGGCCGAGCTGACCACGCCGACCGGGGCCGCGCTGGCGGTCAGCGCCGCCAGCTGCTTCGGACCGCTGCCTGCGATGGTGATCGAAGCGGTCGGCTTCGGCGCGGGTACGCGCGAGATCCCCGGCCGGCCCGGTTTGCTGCGCGCCGTGCTCGGGCGCCCGGAGCCCGGCTCGCGCTTCGAGCTCGACTGCTGCCGCGTGCTGGAGGCGAACATCGACGACATCACCGGAGAGGTGGCCGCCGAGGCGGCCGCCGCTCTGCTCGAGGCCGGCGCCCTCGATGCCTGGATCACGCCGATCCAGATGAAGAAGGGACGCCCGGCACTGACCCTCTCCGTACTCTGCCGGCGCGAGGACTTCGATCGCATCGCGGGATTGATGCTGGGGGAGACCACCTCGATCGGCCTGCGCCACTACCCGGTGGGACGCGTCGAGATGCGGCGGCGGATTCTGACCGTGGAGACCTCCTACGGCCCCGTGCGGGTCAAGCTGGCCGCGGGGCCGGGGGGAGCGCGCAATGCCGCTCCGGAGCTGGAGGACTGCAAGCGTATCGCCTCAGAGCGAAATGTTCCGTTGAAGCGAGTCCTGGCCGCCGCGCTCGGAGCGGCCGAGGCCGAGATCGAACAGGAGTAGCGAGACATGCCGAAGATTGCGCCCAGAAAAGGAATCGATCTGGAATCGGGCGGGCCCAACACGCCCGGCGGAGGAGGAGGATCCGGAGGCGTGGTCGGGCTGATGCAGAGGATTCGCGACGCCAAGTGGTTCCAAAACGGGATCACGATCGTGATCGTGCTGGCGGGCGTGCTGGTCGGCATCGAGACATACCGCGAGTTCGCCAAGCAACACCACTTCGTCATGCACCTGCTCGACCAGATCATCATCTGGATCTTCGTCGCCGAGGTGGTGGTCAAGATGTGGGCCGAGTGGCCCAGGCCGTGGCGCTACTTTTTCGATCCGTGGAACGTTTTCGATTTTCTCATCGTCGCGGCCTGCTTCATGCCGGTCGACGCCCAGTACGTGATGGTGCTGCGGCTGGCGCGCCTGCTGCGGGTGCTGAAGCTGGTGCGCGCCCTGCCCAAGCTGCAAGTGCTCGTCGGAGCGCTGCTCCGCTCGATTCCCTCGATGGCGTACGTCAGCTTGCTCTTGCTCTTGCTGTTCTACGTCTACGCGGTGGCGGCGACCTTCATGTTCTCCAAGAACGACCCGGTCCACTTCGCCACCTTGCCGCTCTCGATGCTCTCGCTGTTCAGAGCGGTCACGCTCGAGGACTGGACCGACCTGATGTACATCAACCAGAAGGGCTGCGACCAGTACGGCTACGAGAGCGTGCCGCACCTCTGTACCGCGCCCGAGGCCTTTCCCTACGGATCTCCGTTCGTCTTCGTCTCGCTGGTGCTGCTCGGCACGATGATCATCCTCAATCTGTTCATCGGCGTGATCATGAACGGGATGGACTCCGCCCGCGAGGAGAACGAGCTGGCCGAGCGGGAGCGCAGGCGCATCGCCCGCGGAGAGGAGGTCGCGCCGCTGTACGTCGACCTCGACTCGCTGGTGCGCGAGATGGACCGCCTGCAGAACCGCCTCACGCGAGTCAAGGTCAGAGCCGAGAAGGAAGCGGGAGAATAGCCCGGCTTCAGTCCGGCGCCTCTCCGCCCCGCTCGTCCAGCGCCTCGCAACCGGCCGGTATGTTCGAATTGCAGACCATCTGGAAGTAGGTGCGCGCGTTTTTCTCGCTGGCCGGGCCGCCCTCTCCCGACCTCCACATCCGTCCCAGCCGCAGGCAGGCGCGCGCGTCGCCCAGCCGGCAGCCGAGCAAAAACAGCTCGCGAGCGCGTCCCGAATCGGCCGGGCCGCCCTCGCCGCGGCGCACCAGCGCGCCGCAGGAAAGGCACCCCTCGGCCACGTCGTCGTCGCAGGAGCCGCACAACAGGCGCCGGCCGCGCTCGGGATCGGCCGGGCCTCCCAACCCGTCGACCAGCAGCACTCCCAGATCGAAACACGCCTCTTCGACGCCTCCCGCGCAGGCCCGATTCAGCAGGCGCCGCCCCCGCTCCATGTCGGCCGGGCCGCCCTCGCCGTTGATCAGCATCGAACCGATCGCGAAGCAGCCCGAAGGCGCGTCGAGATCGCAGGCCGCCTCGGCATGGCCCCGCGCCTCTCTCAGGTCCTTGCGACCGCCGAGGCCGTCGAGCACCATCGACAGCACCATCAGGCACGAATCGACGCGACCGGACTCGCAGGCGCGGGCGAAGCACTCGCGGGCCCGGGCGTCGTCGCGCTCGAAGTGCCCGGATCCGGCCAGCTCGCAGGAGCGCGCATCGCCCTGCTCGCAGGCTCGATCGAGCAGCGGCAGAGGAGACTCGGCCCCCGGCTCGCCGCTTTCCCCACCCGCCGCCCCGCAACCCGCGGCGACCAGGCACAGCGCCGTGAGAAAAATCCTGACGCTCATCCAATCACTCCTCTCGAGGTCGGGTGCAGCTCCGCCCGTTCGGACGAGATGCGACGACATGATAGCCGCGGGCAACTCGCGATACAATTGGATGCCCTTCCCCGCTTTGCTATACTTGCTTTCGATGTCCACCGAAGAACGAACCGCGGCGCGGAGGAGGCGTATCGTGGCCCACGTGGCCACCGATTTCGACGACGCCGAACGCTGGGATCTGGAATTCTGGCAGGAGATGACACCCCAGCAACGCCTGTCCGCCCTGGTTGCGATAAGGCGGGACGTGGAAAAGGTCGCGCGCGGTCGAAAGGCGGGCTCCGAACAGTAGCGAGCCGATCGGTCAGCCAATGGATACGATAGAAGACTTCGAGGATCTGCTCGAGATGCTGGAGCGCCACGGTGCTCGCTACCTGATCGTGGGCGGGCTCGCGTTCATCTACCACGCCAAGCCCCGCTACACCAAGGACATGGATATCTGGATCGAGTTCACCCCGGACAACGTCGCCTCGGCCAACCGGGCGCTCTCCGAGTTCGGCTCGCCGAAGCTGCTCGACACCGAGCGGAACGATCGGGTGCTGCAACTGGGGATTGCCCCGGATCGAATCGATCTCTTCCTGCGCATGGCTCCGCTCGATTTCGAAAATGCCTGGAATGGCCGCGTGCGGGACTGCTACGGAAGGGTCGAGGCCAACTGGATCGGGCTCGAAGAGCTGCTGGAGATCAAGAGCTCCATCGACAAGCCTCGCCACGCCGAAGACGCCCGTGTGCTGCGAGAAGTCAAGAAACGAAAGAACTAAAACACCCGAAGCGCGATGCGCTCATGGTACCATCTCCGGCATGGACCGTCTCGGAGCAGTGATCGCCGCAGCCTTGCTCCTGGCCGGCTGCTGGCGCGGAGCCTCTCTGGGAGGAGGGAATCCGGACGGCGGCGACACCGCTCACAGCGGCGGCCCCACCGACCCGGACACCGGCGCGGTCGGCGAGTGGATCGTCGAACCGGTCGACTCCCCCACCACCCACGACCTGTCCGGTGTGTGGGGCAGCTCCCGGGACGCGGTCTGGGCCGTGGGCGAGGAGGGGACGATCCTGCGCTTCGACGGCCAGAGCTGGATGCTCATCGAGCAGCACATCCCCGCCAGCCCCGACCTCTACGGCGTGGCCGGCAGCGGTCCGGACCGGGTCTGGGCCGTGGGCGGCGAGCGTTGCATTCTGGAGCACGACGGCTCTGCGTGGACGTCGGTGGAATCGGCGTTCACCCCTGACGCGGACGACGGCTCCTACCGCGCGGTCTGCGCCGTCGCACCGGAGACGGCCTACGCGGTCGGCGACGACTCCACGCTGGCGGCCTGGTGGGGCTGGGGCTTCAGCGAGGGCTACGCGATGGCGCTCGGCGTCGACTTCCACTCCGCGGCCTGCACGCCGGAAGGCGGTCTCTTCGCCGCGGGCCATGCCCACGACGCGTTCGCCTCGTCGCTGATCGTCCACTGCTCCGAGCCGTGGAGCTGCAACCAGTCCCAGCACGACAGCATGGACAACATGTACGGGATCGCGGCGGACGAGGCCGGCGACACCTGGGCGGTGGGGTACAACGAAGGGCAGGGATCGACGCTCTACCATTACCTGAACGGCGGCGGCTGGAAGAGCGAGCACGATTCCCCCCGCGAGCTGATGGACCTCCACGTCGACGTGAACCTCGGTGTCTGGGCCGCCGGCGGCACCGGCGGCGACGACGATCGCGGAGCGATCCAGGCCTGGCGGGACGGCGCCGCGCTGATCGAAACCGATCTCGACGATACGCCGCGACTGCGCGCGATCTGGGGTGTGAGCGATGCTCAGGGCGACCGCCTCGTGGCCGTGGGCAAGCAGGGCGCGATCGTGCACGTCGACTGGCAGCCGATCTGAGGCCCGCTCGTCTGCGCCGAAGAAATCGGCGCTCCCGGCTTGTGCTCGACGCCGCCGCCGGTCTATGCATGAAACACGAGAAAGGAGAATAGAAATGGGAAATCCCACGGCGACCTGCGAGACGTCGCTCGGCACCTTCGAGGTCGAGCTGTTCAGCGACGCGATGCCGATCACGGCCGGCAACTTCGTCAAGTTGGCCAAGGACGGCTTCTACGACGGGCTGCACTTCCACCGCGTGATCAAGGGTTTCATGTGTCAGTTCGGCTGCCCGCACAGCAAGGACCCCAAGAGCCCGCGGGCCGGAACCGGCGGACCGCCCCACGGCACGATCGAGGACGAGCATCCCGAGCAGCACAAGATCTCCAACGAGCCGGGCACGCTCTCGATGGCCAACACCGGCCGACCCAACAGCGGCGGCTCGCAGTTCTTCATCAACACCGCGCACAACGACTACCTCGACTGGTTCACGCCGGGGCCGTCCAAGCACCCGGTCTTCGGCAGGATCGTCTCCGGCTCGGACGTGATCGAGAAGATCGAGAGCACTCCCACCGACGGCAACGACCGCCCGATCGAGCCGGTCCGGATGATCAGCGTCCGGGTCTCGGACTGAAGGCCCGCGCGGATGACGTTCCACCGCAACGACTACCTCGACTGGTACATGCCGCGGGTCGCTGCCGACGACGGTGCGATCAACCTCCACGCCAGCGGAATGCCCCCGCTGGGAGCCGACGAAATCGAACCGCCCGCCGGCCGGATGGAGCGGATGGATCGACTGTTCGAGCAGCGGCTGGGCGCCTGGCTGGGAATCCCGGCCGCGGAGCTGGTCTTCACCCCGGGCGCGACCGGCGGCTCACTGCTGGCTCTGCTGCACCTCGCCCGCAAGGGATCGAGAGTCGTGGTGGAAAGGCCGATCTACGAGCCGATGCTGCGCCAGGCCGAGCGGCTGGGAGCGGTAGAGCGGCTGGAGCGTTTGGCCGAGCGCGGCTGGCGTTTCTCGCTGGACGAGGCCGAGCGGCTGATCGGCGGCGACACCTCGCTGGTGATGATCACCGAGCCGCACAACCCGAGCGGAATCCTCTCCCCGCGCGAGGACGTGCTCGCACTGGCCCGAATCGCGGCGAAGCGCGGCGCCCGGCTGCTGGTCAACGAGATCTACCTGGGCTTCACCGGCGAGCCGAGCTACCACGGCGCGGCCGAAAACATCGCGGTCGTCTCCAGCCTCTCCAAGCTGATGGGAGCCTACTGGGCCCGCGTCGGCTGGCTGGCCGCCGAGCCCTCGCTGGTCGAGGAGCTGCGGCGCGCCCACTGGAACATGGGGATGCCCACCAGGCCCGGCGCGCGGGCCGGGCTCGGCTTTCTGGAGCGGGGCGACGAGCTCCGCGAGCGCGCCCGGCGGTCGACCCGTGCGGGGGTCGACGCGGTCGACGAGTGGGTGCGGGTCAGGCCGGAGCTGCGCTGGAGCACGCCGTGCGGCGTCGGTTTCGGCTGCGTGGAGCTGCCCGCCGGCGTCGACGACATGGAGCTGGCCGAGAGGCTGCACCGCGAGAAGGGAACGCTGACCGTGCCCGGTTCCTGGTTCGAAGCGCCCGGCACGCTGCGCATCGCCTGGTTGCAGGCCGGAGATCGCCTGGCCCAAGGCCTGAACGCGCTCGGGGATCTGCTCCGCTAGCGCGACCTGTTCGCTAGCGCGGCCGCCCCTCGTCCAGCTCGCTGTGCTATGATGTCCGATGATGATTGGTCGAGATCGCCTGGCTCTGGTCCTGCTCTGCGCGCTGGCGGCGTGTGTCGCCGGTTGCCATGCGGGCGTGGTCGTCGCCGAGCTCGACGCCGGACCGCCCGGAGCCTCCGACTCCGATTCCGACGCGGACACCGACGGCGACACGGACTCGGACAGCGACGCTTTCTGCAGCTGGCAGGTCGAGCCGCTCGGCCTGCTCTCCTCGGTGCACGGCGTCTCGCCCGACGCGGTCTTCGCCGCCGGAGGCGCCACTCTCACCGAGACGCTCGCTTTTCGCTACGATGGAAGCTCCTGGAATGCGCTGCCCGAGACCGGCAGCCCGATCGCGTTCGCCGTCACCGGCCTGTGGGCCGCGGCGGAGGACGACCTGCTCGCGGTCTGCGACGCCTTTTTGACGTTGCGCTTCGACGGCAACGAATGGGACGCGACCAACATCCAGACCGATACGCTCACCGATATCCACGGCAACTCCCCCTCCGACGTCTACGCGGCGGGCGGTCTGTTCGACTCGCTGATCTGGCACTTCGACGGCGAAGGCTGGCACAAGGTCCAGAACGTCCCCTCGGCCGGCCCGCTCAAGGCGGTCTGGGGCGCCGAATGGAACGACGTCTACGCCGTGGCCTACGGCGCGATCCTGCACTCGGACGGCACGAGCTGGGAGATGCTGGAGGCCGGAATTCAAAACACGCCGATGATGCTGTTCGAGGATGTATGGGGCAGCTCCGCGCAGCATGTCCTGGTCGTCGGCCAGGATTCCCTCGATCTGTCGGCCGCGGTGCTGCGCTGGAACGGCTCCGGCTGGGAGCGGGAGGAGCTGGGCGCCGCGGGCGAGGATCTGCTGCTGGAGGGCGTCGGCGGGACCGGCCCGGACGACGTCTGGGCGGTCGGCAGCCGGGACGACTCCGGAGCGGTGCTCACTTTCGACGGCTCGACCTGGAGCGAGGTCGAGGGGCCTTTCGACTTTCCGCTGAGCGACGTGTGGGCGGCGTCGAACGGCGCGGTTTTCGCCGCCGGGGACGAGGGCGTGGTCTACTGCGATCCGTCTCGCTGACGAGCTCCAGCTCGCGGCGCGCCACGTCGACCGAGGCGATCCGCACGCTCAGCGTATCCCCCAGCCGGTGGCGCCTGCCGCTGACCCGGCCGCGCACCTCGCCCCGATCCGCGATCACGTCCCACCAGTCGTCTCCCAGGTCCGGGAGGCGGACCAGCCCCTCCACCAAAAAGCGCGGCGACTGGACGAACACCCCGAAGTCGGCCACGCCGGTGATCACCCCCTCGAACGTCTCGCCGACGCGGCCCGCCAGGTACTGCAGGACCAGCACCATGCGCAGCTCCCGCTCCGCCGCCTCGGCCGTACGCTCGCACGAGGAGAGATGCTTGGCCAGCTCGGTCAGACCACCCGCCTCGTCCCCCCGCTTTTTCTTCCCGTCGCGATCGGCTCCGATCTCGCCTCGCAGGTAGCTACCCACGGCGCGGTGCACGGTCAGATCCGGGTAGCGCCGAATCGGGCTGGTGAAGTGGCAGTAGTGCCGGCTGGCCAGCGCGAAGTGGCCCTCCAGCTTGGGAGAGTAGGCCGCCCGCTGCAGCGAGCGCAGCACGGCCAGGTTGACGGCGTACGACTCGGGCCGCCCGCGCGCATCGACCACCAGGCGCTGCAGGTCCCGCAGCCGCGGTTTACGAGGCAGCCGGTGCCCGCAGGCGCCGACGAAGGCGAGCAGATCATCGAACGAGCTGTCGTCCGGAGGAGGGTGGATGCGCCTGATCAGAGGCTCGCCCAGGGCGGCGAAGGCCGCGGCCACCGCCTCGTTGGCCTCGACCATGAACATCTCGATGATGGTGTGCGCGTAGGACTGGTCGGCCGGGGCGGCGTCGGCGACCGCCCCTTGGTCGTCGAGCACCAGCTCCACCTCGGGCAGATCGAGGTGCAGCATCCCCTCGCGCTCGCGCCGCGCCTCCACCCGCCGCGCCAGCCGTTCCATCTCCCGTACCAGCTCCACGATCGGGCGCGGAAAGCCGCGGTCGTCGCCGTCGCAGATGCGCTGCGCCTGCTCGTAGGTCAGGCGCCTGGACGATCGGATCAGCGTCTCGGCGATCTCCCGGCCCAGCACGTTGCCCTCGCGGTCGTAACGAACGAAGACACTCTTGGCGAAGCGATCGACGCCCTCCTGCAGCGAGCAGACTCCGCCCGATAGAGTCTCGGGCAGCATCGGCAGCACCCGGCGGGGAAAGTAGACGCTGTTGCCGCGCTGCCGGGCCTCGCGGTCGAGCACGGATCCCTCCGGAACGAAATGCGCCACGTCGGCGATGTGCACGCCGAGCGTCCAGCCGCCTCCCTGTTCGCGCTCGATGCTGATCGCGTCGTCGTAATCGCGCGCCGTGACCGGATCGATCGTCACGATCGTGGCCCCGCGCAAATCCTCCCTGTCGTCGGCGTCGGCAGGATCGAACTCCAGCGCGGCGCGGCGCGCCTGCTCGTAGGCGTCGTCGGAAAAGCGCTCGCGAAGGCCGTGCGAGCGCGCGACCGCCGCGATCTCCACGCGCGGCTCCCCCGAGGCGCCCAGCTTCTCCACGATCACGCCGGTGGGAAGCCCGTCTCCTTCGGGGTAGTCGATCAGGTCCACGACGACCTTGGTCCCGGGCGGATGTGTTCGAGCCGGCACATCGCGGACCAGCACCGGACGCACCGGCACGCGGCCGTCGGGCAGCACGAACCAGTGTCCGTCGCTCTCCTCAAGCGTGCCCACCACGCGGGTCATGCCCCGCTCGCGGATCTCGGCGACCTCCCCCGTGCGCCGGTCGTCCCCGCGCCGGCGCACGACCCGCGCCGCGACCAGGTCCCCGTTCATCGCGCCGGCGGTGCGATCGGGTGGGATGAACAGATCTCCGCGGCTGTCCGGCTCGTCCGGCACGACGAAGCCGAAGCCGCGCGGGTGGGCCCTGAAGCGACCCACCACCGCCCGGGAAAGGGGCAGCGTCAGCGATCCCCCCCCGCCGATCAGGAGCCTCCCCGAGTCCCGCAGCTGCTTGAAGGCGGCGCGGAAGTCTCCGTACTCCTGCTCGGAGATCCCCATCTTCCTCGCCAGCCGGCGAGCCTTGAGCCGCCCTCCCGGCGGACGACGATTCTCCAGGTAGCGCAGGATCGCCCGCACGTGCTTTTGCTTTTCGGTGGATTTTGACAATTCGATGATCCCGTTTCGCGGTGAGGTTCAGATCAACCCGACCAGCAGCGCCAGGCTCGAGGCGGAGGGAGCGCCTCCCGGAACGGCGCAGCCGCAGCCGTCGTCACCGGAGTCGTCGTCGCTCGATCCGCCGCCGGTGCCCGTGTCTGTCTCGGTGTCGGTGTCGGTATCGGCATCGCTGTCCGCATCGCTGTCCGCATCGGTATCGCCGTCGCTGTCCGCGTCCGCGCTTCCCTGCGAGGCGCCCAGCAGGTATGCTTCGGCCAGCAGCATGCCCTCCGCGTCGAAATCCACTCCCAGGTAGACGTCGATCGTGTCGGGGTCGGGGTACATGTCCACGGTCTGGGTGAAGCGCCCGAAGGACGCCTGCTGCGGGTCGTCGACCGCCTGTCCCTGGTCGTCGAAGTAATCTTCCTGCGTGTCGAAATTCTCGTAGCTGTCCGAGGGATCCCAGGCGATCGAGGTGTAGAAGCCGTGGTCTCCCACGTAGGTGTAGACCCAGCTGACCAAGAAGCGCATCAGCTCGCCTGTGCCCTCGCCGTTGTCCAGCTGAACCTGCCACTGGGCCGGATTCTCGTACTCGATCGCGTCCGAGAAGTAGTGCCAACTCGGAATCGACTGCGGAGCCACGTCCCAGCCCTGGAGCGGATTGGAGGTCTGAGGCGCGAGGGAATCATCGAACTCCCAGCCGAGCTTGATCTGCGCCTCGCCGGCCCAGTCGGGCAGCTCGGGCGGTCCGACCACCTGGGCCTCCGCGGCCGCGGCAGACAGCAGGACCGCGCCGGCAAAGACCGCGATCAATCGACGCAAGCAAACGAACGATGGCGACATGGTGCCCTCCTTTTTCGAAATCCAGTCACTCGTAGTCTACCACCACCTCGGTCCATTGCGCGATGTGGTTGTTGGTCGTGATGTCCTGGAACGGCAGGTAGAAGGCGGCGCGCGTCGGGTCCAGCCCGTCCTCTGCGACCGCCGGGCTGAAGGCCGCCATCCAGAGCTGGGGCAGCTCGCCGCTCGCCAGCTCGAAGCCGTAGCGCCGCATGCTGGAGACGGTCAGCCACATCAGCGGCTCGCCGTGGTAGTTCTGCACCTCCGGACACCACTTGGCCCATGAGGTCCGCAGCTCGCCCTCGAGGTTGACGTTGGCCAGCTCGATCGGCTCGCCGCCCTCGATCGACACTACCCAGAGTCGCGCGTCGTCGTCGCTGTAGCTGTCGCCCGCCCCGTCGTACTCGCCCAGCTCGGACGACTTGTTGAACGCCACCCAGTCGCCGTCCGGGCTGATCGCGGGGTAGTAGATGTTGGTGTCGGGCTCGGCCGGAACGAGAATCTCTGGCGAGCCCCAGGCCCCCGGACCGTCGTAGGTCATCAGCTCGATCTGCCCGCCGTGGAACGACCAGTCGGAATAGATCGTCTCCGTGTCGCGGGTGGCGCGGGTAAAGGCCACCACGCTCCCGTCCAGCGACCAGTCCGGGTAGGTGACGTGGTCGAGCGCCAGGGTCTCGACCACGGCGCCGCTGGATCCGTCGCGCAGGGTGAAGATCCCCTGGTAGACCGACAGCACGTAGGTGTCGTCGGCGGAGTAGGTGTGGAAGTTGGCGTAGTATGCGTTCTCGGCCGGAACGATCGACTCCTGCGCGGCGACCGAGATGATGTCCGCCGGGCCGTCCCCGCCGTCGTAGTTGAGCGCCATCCGCTCGCCGTCGTGGCTCAGCGCGTGACAGGCCACGCAGCGATCCCCGGTCTGGGCCGTGGTGAAGACCTGCTCGGCCTGTTGTCCCGGCTCGCCGAAGTCGTAGCGGAAGATGCCGTAGTCCGACTCCACCGTGCTCGAGGCGGCCCAGTAGTAGATCCCGCCCTGCACCGCCTGCTCGGCGAACGAGATCTCGGTTCCGTCGGAGGTGCCCATCGTCGAGCTGTCCGCCGCCGACGTCCCGCTGACGCGCACCTCGATCGGACCCAGGCCGGCGTTACCCCAGCTGGCCTGCTCCCAGAGCAGGTCGCAGGGAGTGAACGACGGCTGAGAGGTGTAGATCTCGGCCTCGAAGAAATCGCCGCTCATCTCCAGCCGCCACAGGTCGTTGCCCTCCCCGCCGTCCCACTGGAAGCGGACGTCGGCCAAGTTGGGAGGCAGCAGCACCCCGTCCAGCGGGTAGAGCAGCTCCGGTGCCCGCGACGGATCGTCGCTTCCCTCGAACATCGACTCCGCCCCGTCCGGCACGCCCTCTTCCAGGTGCACGCCGTGCTGATGGACCGTCACCTCGCCGGTGCCGCTCACCCCGGCCAGGCTCGCGATCACCTCTCCGGCTCCACCGAAGGTGTCGGAGGTGGCCAGCACCTCCCCGTCGAAGACGCCGATCGTGCCCGGGCTGACCTCGAGCTCCACCTCGCTCGTGATGTCGCCGGCCGACCCGTCCTGGAAGTGGCCGATCGCCATGTAGGACTGCTCCACCGGCACTCCGTTCTCCACGACCAGGTCCACCGAGGCGGGGATCACGTCGATCGACACCAGCGACTGGGGATCGGTGTCGCCGTCCGTGCCCCCGTCCGAACCGCCGCCTCCCGAAGGAGCGGTTCCCCCCGCGCATCCTCCCGCCGCCGCGGCCAATACCGCAGCGATCCAAAGCGCGCCTTTCTCGAGATATCTCATCGCTACCTTCCCGTTTTTTCGATCCGTTCCAAGGCCGCCGAGCCGCGGCCCTTGTCTTCTTATTGTCTCACACTGACATTGAACGGAAAATGATCGAAAAAAAAGGACTCGCCGCCGGCGCTCAGGGACAGATCAGGTCGTTGCCCTGCCAGCACTCGTCGTCCTGGAGCTGCTGGACCTCCACCGTCGCCGGCTGAGCGTCGAGCTGCCCTATCAGATCGCAGACCCTGCAGGCCGGAAGACCGACGCTCCAGCTCACGTTCAGCTCGTCTCCGATCTCTGCCAGTGCTGGAAAGTGGAAGTCGCCGAGCGACGCGTTTCCGCATATCCACAGGTCGTCCCCCACACCCTCCAGCTCCGAGAGGACGACATTATCGATCAAGGGGTTCCAGCTCACCTCCAGATCCCAACCTACCCAGCCCAGGGAGCCCAGCCCGCTCGAGTCGACCAACGAGGCATTGTTCCTCACGCGCAGGCTGCCGTCGATTTCGGTCAGCGCCTCCAGGCCGCCCAGCGTCTCGAGCGAGTCGTTGTCGTAAATCCTCAGGTCTTCGGCGAGATGAGCCAGCGAGGCCAGTCCCGACAGGTCGGTCAGGGCGTGGTCGCGCAAAAACAGCACCGAGTCGACCGACTCGATCCCGCCCAGGTCCAGCTCGGCCAGCAGGGGGTTGTCCACCAGCTCCACTTCCCCACCCACGAACGTGAGGCCCCCCAGGTCCAGCTCCTCGAGCGAGGCGTTGCGCCTCACACCGAGCGCGCCGCCCACGTGCTGCAACCATCCCAGATCCACCTCGACGAGCAGATCGTTCCACAGGTAGTTGGACTCCTCGCCGATCTTCAGATCACCGGTGATACACGCACAGCCGGAGAGCAACTCCACATCGGCCGGAAGCTCGACGACGAAATCGCCCTGGCAGCAGGAAGAAAGACTGTCGGAATCGGAGTCCGAGTCGGAATCACCGTCCATGTCAGCGTCCGAGTCCGAGTCCGAGTCCGACCCCGAGTCCTCTACGTCCTCTGCTACGTCCTCTGCGTCCCCTGTGTCCGACACACCGTCCTCGTCCGCCGTCTCATCCGCCAAGGAAGCGCGCCAACAGGCGCCCGCCACGACCAGCTGAGCCGCGAGAACCGCCCTGGACCAGTGGCGAGAACACATACACAGATCTTACCAGGAATCAGGGTGAAGCAACTCGCAAGGTCGATTTCGTCTACTGGGTCGGCTGAGCAGCGGCGGGAGCGGGCTGGGCCGGAGCCGGTTGGGCGCCGGCCGGTCGAGGCTGCGCGCCCTGCATCTGGACGCCCTCGTCCATCTGCTGCTGAGTTTGCATCTGGCGCACCATCTCCATGTCCTCGGGGCTGTAGCAGACCTGCTGGATCTCCCCGGTGGTCGTTCCGCTATCGTCCATCACCTCGGAGCCGTAGCAACCCCAGCCCGCCCCCATCTCGCCGGCGCAGTCCTGGTCGGTCTCGCACTCCACGGTGCAGTAGCCCACGCCCGTGGCGACGTCCACGAGACAGGTGGGGCCGAACCAGCCCATCACCGAGCCCTTGCAGCCCATCAGATCGTTCTTGCACTCCCCGCCCAGCTCTCCCCCGGAAAAGAACTGAAATCCCAAGAATCCCAGCAGCACCACCACGCTGATCACGGCTCCGGCCACTCGTTTCATCTCGCCACCTCCGTTGTTGTGAGAGCAACAATCGTACTAGCCGGCGGCGCGAATGCGAAGCGGAAAAACAGAGTCAGAACTGGAACTACCGCACCGGGCTCCTGCCTCGGGTTCTGACGTAGAAGCGCTTGTCGGGCCAGGGTTGGTGGCGCCTCTGCTCGAGCTCCACATCGACCTTTTTCAGTTTCGCCCTGCTCAGCCAATCATCCTGGTCCAGCTTCTCTTCCCAATATACCCACTCATCCCAAATAGCAGGATGCCTTTCGATCCCGATCTCGGGGTGTGGAGGCTCCCGAATGTTTCCATCCCCCTTGCCCTCGGCTCGCGGATCGGCGACAATCCATTCGTTCCTAACGACCAACGAGGAAGGGAGCGCGCACGATCATGAGAAATTTCGTTTTTGTCCTGGCCTCCACGTTGGCAGTCGCGGTCCTGTGCGGCGGCTGCGACCTCTTCGGCGGAGACGACCAGTCTGCGCAGCAGCTGATGCAGCAGGCCCAGCAACAGGCCCAGCAGGCGCAGCAGCAGGCCCAGCAGACGCAGCAGCAGGCCCAGCAGCAGGCTCTCCAGCAGGCCCAGCAAGGACTTCAACGGGCCCAGCAGGGCATGCAGCAGCCCGCGCAGCAGGCCCGGCAGCCCGCGCAGCAGGCCCGGCCGGAAAAACCCTCACCCACGGGCGACGAGCTGACCGACCGACTCGGCATGGCCGCCTACGAGAAGGCCACCGGCTGGAAGCCGACCAGCGCGATGATGCGCGTCGAGCTCAAGAAGGGCGAGGAGCAGGGCTACGACGTCAATCTACCCGGACCGCCGTTCTGCCACACGATCGCGGCGGTGGCCGAGGACGACGTCGAGGAGTTCGGCATCCAGCTCGAGGATCCCTCGGAGAACAAGGTGGCCAGCGGTGTGTACGAGCTGGACGAAGACGAGGACGATAGCGTGGAGCAGAAGCAGCATGCCGCCCTGATCCAGAACTACTGCCCGACAGTCGCCGGCGGCTACAAGGTCTTCCTCGAGCCCGACAAGGGCGCAGGCGAGCTGGCGATCCGGGTCTTCTCGAAGGCCGGACAGTAACCCCCCGGCCTACTTCTCATCCGGCAAGAAATAGAAGCGCCCGTGGGGCTCCGATTTGCCGCGTAGCTCGCCGCGCAGCTCCATCTCTTCCAGCACGCTCCGGGCGCGCCCTACGGGCAGCCCCAGGCGTACCGACACAGAATCGGCATCGGCTCCGGGATGCTCCTCGACGAAGCTCGAGACGGCTTTCTCTATCGCCAAGCGCATGCCGCGTCGATACTCCGAGATGCTCATCACGCGCCTCGGCCTCGACCTGACCGGCCGTCGCGCCAAGGCTCGATTCGGCTCGGGCTCTTTGGCCTTTGGCGGGGACGCGGCGCGGCGAAAAATACGACTGTCTGCCTCTTCCGGATCCTGTCTCATGCGGTGGCGATAGCGCTTCTTCTCTTCGAGCTTCCTGCACTTCTCCGAGCAGTACTTTCTGTTGGCCCTGGTCTTCTCGAAGGACTCTCCACATCGTGGACATCTACATCTGGCCATCGCTTCGCTCCGGCAGTATCTGTTCCAAGCTCGATTCACCATGCGTCCACGAAACCCGCCGCTTGTCAATCGGTCCCTCGCTCAGAATCCGAGCACGGCCCCCGGCTCCAGCCGACAGCCGGCGTGAAATTGCGAGGCGTCGAGCCGCTTGCGGCCCGGAAGCTGCAGCTCGAGCAAGCGAACCGCGCCCCTGCCGCAGGCGACGTCCAGGCCAGCGGGGCCGTGAGCTATCACCGCGCCGGGGCGCTCGGACTCGCGGCCGCCGGCTTCCAGCACCTCGCAGCGATGGATGCGCAGCCGCCGCTCGTCCAGATTGGTGAAGGCGCAGGGCCAGGGATGCATCCCGCGCACGTGGTCGTGAATCCGCCCGGCCGCCAGCGACCAGTCGACGCGCCCCTCCTCCTTGCGCAGCTGCGGAGCCCAGCTGACCAGCTCGGGATCCTGGGGCTCGGGATAGATGGCGTCGATCTCGCGCAGCACGCGGACCAGGGCCTCGGCCCCGACGCGGGAGAGACGCTCCGCCAGCTCGCCGGCCGTCTCCTCGGGACCGATCCGCACACTCTCGCGCAGGTAGACCGGACCGGCGTCGAGGCTCTGCACCATCTTCGCGATCGAGACACCGGTCCGCTCGGCGCCGTCCAGGATCGCGCGATTGATCGGCGCCGCTCCCCGGTAGCGCGGCAGCAACGAGGCGTGGACATTGACGCAGCCGAGACGCGGCAAGGCCAGCAAGCGGCGACCCAGCATACGACCGAAGGCCGCGGTCACGATCAGGTCGGGCTCCAGCTCGCCGATCCGTTCCGCGAAGCGCCGTCCCCTGGTCCGTTCCGGCTGCTCCACCCTCGCGCCGATCTCTCGGGCCGCCAGCTCGACCGGCGGAGACGCCGGCTTCCTTCCGCGCCCCGCGGGTCGATCCGGCTGGGTGATCACCAGGCGCAGGTCGGTCTCGCTCGCCAACGCGCGCAAGGCCGGCACGGCGAACTCGGGAGTACCCATGAAGACCGTCGCCAGCCCGGCGCTGCTATCGGATCGGTCCGTCATGCGAGGCCCGTCAGCTGGCCTTGCTCTTCTCGAGCTTGCTCAGCTCGCGGACGATCGTCTTGCGGCGCAGAAAGCTGACCTTGTCCGCCAGCGTGACGCCGTTCAGGTGATCGATCTCGTGCTGCAGCGCCACCGCCAGCAGGTCCTCGGCCTCGATTGCGAACGGCTTTCCGTCGCGATCGAGAGCGCGGACCTCGACCTTCTGCGAGCGATCGACATCGACGTTGATCTCCGGAAAGCTGAGACATCCCTCTTCCCAGGTGATCCGGCCGGAACGCTCCACGATCTCGGGGTTGATCAGCACGATCAGCTCGGGATCCCCTTCGGTGTAGGCGACGTCGATCACGGCCACGCGCTTCAGGGAGTCGACCTGGTTCGCCGCCAGGCCGACCCCGGGCGCGGCGTACATCGTCTCCGCCATGTCGTCCACCATCCGGCGAATCTCGTCGTCGACGCGCTCCACCGGCTCGGCCGCCGTCTTCAAGACTTCCTCGGGGTAAATGACTATGTCGAGTAGTGCCATCTCAAAACAGTCGCAGCAAAGGCGACTCCTCCCGCTCAGGCCGCGGGCCCTTCCTCGAGAGCCTGCCGGTAGGCCTCGCGCCGGGCCGGATCGCGCAGGATCTCGTAGGCCTCGTCCAGAATCGTACGTATCACTTCCGCATCCGTTCGCAAGTCGGCGAGATCCTCCACCGCGAACCGCTCGGGAGCGAACAGGCCGCGCAGCCGGCGGTACGCCTTTCTTGTCTCGTGCCCGGACGCCGCGGGCGCCACTTCCAGAATCGCGAAGTAGGTGCCCTCCTCCACCTGGTCCTTCTTGTCGAGCACCCGCGCGCGCTCCACGCGGGTGCTCGAGCCCGCCGCGCTTCTCGCGGCTCCGCTCCGCCGGGCGGTTCCCGTTCGCTCGCCTTCGCGCACCTCCCCCGGCCCGACCCACTCCAGGGCGGCCAGGCCCAGCAGCAAGGCGCGCAGCTCGCCGCCGTCCATCCCCAGCCGCAGCGCGATCCCCTCCGTGCTCAACGTGCCGTCGCAGATCTCCAGAAGCTGCCTCTCCTCGGGCGAAAGAGAGATCTGCTCGAGCGGACAGATCCCGCGCTCCCTCGCCACCGGGTGGGCGCCGGGCGGCATCAGAGCGTCCACGTCCCGCGGATCGGCCCGCGAACGGACGCCCTCCACGATCAGCGTTCCGGCGCTCAGATCGAGCAGGATCCGCTCGCGACGCAGCTCCTCGCCGCTCTCGAAGCGCCAGGTGCCTTCCCGCCAGCCGAAGGTGTCGAAAATCAGAGTCTCGTAGTGATGCCGCACCAGCGGAAACAGCTCGCGCGAGGCGATGAAGCCGCGCTCCACCAGCACCGCGCCCACGCGGCGCCCGCTCGCGCCGACCGTCAGAACCGCCTGCTGGTACTGCTCCTCGGTGAGACGGCCTTCGCGATAGAGCAGCTCCACGAGGCGGTCCTCGCGCGACGAGGAGCTGGCCAGGATCGGCTCGCCGCGATCCAGGTGGATGCGCCGCTCCACCTCGTCGCTGCGCAACGCCAGCACGCCGCTTCTCTTTTCGGACAGCAGGCGCGCCAGCAGATCCCAGAGGCGCTCGTCCTCGAGCCTTCCCGCATCGAAACCTGCACCCGTCAACCTCTGGGTCTCTTGCTCGTCATCCCCGAAGGAAACGGTCACTTCTTCGGAGACGTCTCGCTCCTCTTCCGCTCCCGCGTCCCGATCGTCTCCCCGCTCGGACGCGGCTTCCTCGTCCCGCTCCCGGTGCGGCTCGCTCTCCTCCGCCCAGCCCTCGGCCTCGGTCGCGGGCCTGCCGAGATCGGCCTCGATGTCGAGCGAGTCCAGGTCCTCTGTCGGCGGCGGGGTCGATTCCCCGGGGGCCTCCGACTCGGAGCCCAGGCTGCGCTCGACCCTGTCTATCACCTCCAAAACCGACTCCTCGCCGGCGGCCGTCTCCCGCTCGTCCCCCCGCACGGCGGTCGGCTCTCCCTCCGCGCCCAGCCCCTTGGCGGCCTCCAGCGCCCGCTCGACCGGCACGTCGGTCTCCTCGACCTCGCCTCCGCCGAGCCCGAGCAGGGTCCGCGCCTTGGCCAGCGCGGCCGAGGGATCCGCCGTCCCGTCCACGAACGAGTCCGCCCCGGCCTCGATCGCGGTCTCTCGATCCGAGATCGCCCAGCCCTCTCCTCCCACGGCCAGTACGGGCAGCACCGCACCCACCGGAGTGGAGCGCACCGCCGCGCAGAGCTCGGTGTCCTCGTCGCCGCGCCCCCACAGGATGCACAGATCGGCGCCGCTCTCGGCCAGCGCCGCGTCGATGTCACTCAAATCCGAGGCGCGCACCACCTCGATACCGCCGGCTGCCAGCTCGTCGCCGGTCGAGTCCCCTTCGGGTTGGTGCAACAGCAGCACGCGCAAGAGCAGAACCCTTTCGAGCCGCGATCATAGGACTCACGAGTCCGCTCGGTCAAATCGACGCCTACGAAAAAACGATCATCACAACCTCATTCTCCTTTACTTTGATACCAAAAATGCCAATATCCACCGTCAAGAAAATTTTTTGGCCAAATGGAGGATTCAATGAAGGTTTTGATGCAGATTTCTTTGCTCTCTTTGCTTGTGGCCGCGCTCGCGGGAACCGCCTGTTCGGACGACGATGACGACGGCGCGGCAACCGACACCGACAC
>JAWOBP010000120.1:0-5534 GCA_046484285.1 Polyangia bacterium | reverse complement strand
TCGTAGAGTGACGCGGGCGAGTGCGTGTTCAGGTTGTCCATCACGACGACGAGCTTCTCAGCGTCGCGGTACGGGCCGTCGCACAGGTCGCGGATGAAGTGGGCGAAGTCGACCTTGGCGCGGTGCTCGGTGGCCTCGACGATGCTCTTGCCTTTCAAGGGCTCCACGCAGAGGAAGATGTTGGCGGTCCCACAGCGCTTGTATTCGTCGTCCACGCGAGCCAGCGTTCCGGAGGATGCCGGTATGGGAATTCGGGTGTGCTCCAGTAGCTGCTTGCTCGTCTCGTCGATGCATACCTGCGGGCGCTTGGGATCGTATGGTCTGCGGTAAACTTCGAGGACGTCTTCCATCGCCGCGACGAACGCGGAGTTTTGCTCAGGCGGGATGCAGAACCGTTGGGTTCGCCACGGTTTCAACTCGTTTTTTTAAAGCTTGTCGGACGGTTTCGCGGCTGATGCTGTCGATCACTTCGAGCTCCACGAGCTTGTCCGCCAAGAGGCGCAAGGTCCACTGTTGCCTGCCGTCCGGAGGCGCGCTGCATGCGATTTGTACCAGCTTCGCTTCGCCCTCGCCGTCGAGCTTCGTCTTCCCTGGCGGCCGCTTCTTGGGGGTCAACGTCGCGTCGATCCCCTCCAGCGCACATCTCTTCCGCACGAACTCAATCGTGCGAACGCTGACGTCCAGGTGCTCGGCAATCTGCTCGTCCTTCAGGCCTTCGTCGGCCTTGAGCAAAATCCTCGCACGCATCACCTTGCGAGCGGCGTGACGACCCGTCGTCGTCAAGCGAACCAGCTCTTCCCGTTCTTCTTCCGTGAGATTGATGTTATAGAGTTTCATCTCTATCATCTGCAGGATCGTCACTGGCCGGGTAAAGTTTTCGGCAAGAATTCACCCGATCTTGAAGCGTGGACGTGCTACTAGGTCAGAGCGAACGAGCGACCCGCCTCGACCGCGCGCCGCCCTGCTTCGCGAATTTACACGCTGTGATCTTGGGCCGATGGTGTCGCCCCCCATGGATGTCAACCTGGATTTATCTCCCTTGAATAATGTAGACGACCGCGCTCTCGCGCTTTCCCCCTCGTGGCCTCTTCTCGTCTCGTCCGGCTTGACCGCTCGGCCGGGTGCTCGTAGCTTTGCCGCATCGCCGCTGTGCCGGAGGTCGGATGGATTCCCCGTTGATCGGACTGGTTCTCTACCTGGTGTTGATCGCCGCGGTCGCGGTCTGGGCCTGGGGCAAGAACCGCACCAAGGAGGACTTCATCCTGGGCGGCCGCAAGCTGGGCGCCTGGGTGATCGCCTTTTCCGAGCGCACCGCGGCCGAGTCGTCGTGGCTGCTGCTGGGGCTGTCCGGCGCGCTCTACTCGGCCGGGCTGGTCGAGATCTGGACGGTGATCGGCTGCGTCTCGGGGATCGTCGTCTACTGGTTCGTCGTGGCCCGCAAGCTGCGCGTGGTCTCCGAGACGATGGGCGCGATCACCCTGCCCCAGTACTTCTTCGCCTTCAGCGGCCGCCACGGGCGAGCGGTGCGCGTGATCGGTATGCTGATCATCGTCTTCTTCTTCTCGTTCTACGTGGCGGCCCAGTTCCTCGGGGCGGGCAAGGTGCTGGAGGTCACCTTCGGGCTCGAGGTCTGGTGGGGCGTGCCACTGGCCGCCTTCGTGGTCGTGATCTACACGATGGCCGGCGGGTTCACCGCGGTCTGCTACACCGACGTGGTCCAGGCGATCCTGATGATCATCACGCTGGTGGTGATGCCGGTGATCGGCCTCGTCTTCATCACGACGCAGGGCTACGACATCGGCGCGGCGATGGCCGCCACCGGCGAGACCGCCTCCCTGACCGCCGGCGAGGGGGGCTGGGCCGGCGCGGCCGCCGTGATCGGAGGGCTGTCGTGGGGGCTCGGCTACCTGGGCCAGCCGCACCTGGTGACCAAGTTCATGGCGATCGACTCGGCCGACTCGATCAGGGTCAGCCGGCGGGTGGCGATGGTCTGGACCGTGCTGGCCTACGCCGGCGCCGCGCTGGTGGGCGTGGTCGGAATCACGCTCGTCCACCACGCCCAGGTGCCGACCGCCGGGCTGGTCGGCCACGGAGCCGACCCGGAGCGGATCCTGCCGGTGCTGGCCGGCCGCCTCTTCCCGGCCTGGATCGCCGGAATCCTGATCGCCGGCGCGGTGGCGGCGATGATGTCGACCGCCGACAGCCAGCTGCTGATCACGACATCCACCGCGGTCGAAGACTTCTACGCCCGCGCGCTGGGCCGCGAGATCTCGCAGCGCGAGATGGTCGTGCTCAGCCGGCTGGTGACCGTGCTGGTCGGCCTGGCCGCCTTCGACCTGGCGCTGGCCAGCGACGATCTGATCTACGACGTGGTCTCGCTGGCCTGGGCCGGGCTGGGATCGTCGTTCGGACCGGCGCTCGTGTTGTCATTGCACTGGAAGAAGATGAACGGCGCCGGTGTGATCGGCTCGATGGTGACCGGCTCGGTCTCGACCGCGCTGTGGAAATGGGTGCCGGGGCTGGACGAGCTGATCTCGGTGCGCTTCGCCGCCTTCGCCCTGGCGACCGCCGCGGCGGTGATCTGCGCCCTGGCCTTCCCGGACTCCGACCGCGACTCTCAGAGGCAGCGGACCCAGTTGGTGACCGGATCGTAGCGGCACTCCTCGCCTCCGCCGCAGCTCTGGTGCTTCAGGTTTCCCGACTCGCACCAGTAGGCGGTGTCGTCCCAGCAGCAGCCGACCTGCTGTCCCCCCTCGCTGGCGGATATCTGCGAGCAGCTGCCCGGCTTGCCGTCGCACTCGTATCCCCCGTAGCCCCCCGGAACGTCCTCGTCGCCGCTGTCTTCCGATCCGCCGTCCGCCTCGCCCTCTTCGGTGGGTCCCACGTGGTGGCAGCCGCCGGCCGCCCAGGCCGCCGAAATCAGCGCCCAGATCGCGATTCGCGCTGTTCTTGCTCCCGACATCTCCCTGTCAGTCTACCGCGCGAACGCGGCGCCAGACCAGCAAGGCGGCCAAAAAGATGAAAAAGGAGACGATCACGCCCTTGACCACGAGCTCTCCGGGGCCCGCGCCCCGGCCGTTGTGGATCCAGCGCTTCGCTCTCGTGAGCCCCGGCGCGATCCGCAGCGCCCGGCGGTAGAGGCCCTCGTCCAGCACGCCCCCCAGCCGCGCTGCCTCGGCCTCCAGCCACAGCAGCCGGGCCTCGGCCCGCCCCGCCTCCGGGCTTCCGGGCTCGGCCACCCGCAGCGCCAGCAGCGTCGACTCCCGTGCCTCGTCGCGCCGCCCCTGCTCTTCGAGGCGGTCGGCGCGATCGAGCAGACCGGCCGCCATCTCGAAGCGGCGCGGAAACATGGGAAACTCGCGCAGCACCTCGCGGTAGAGCCGGTGCATCTCATCCCAGTCGCCGGAATCGGCCGCGGCCAGGCCGCGCTCGAAGCGCTCCGTCGCCGGCTCGATCCGCCGCTCGTCGTAGAAGCGGTACAGCTCCTCGCGCCAGTCCTCGTAGGTCGTGCCCTCCTTCGGCTCGCGGGAGAAGGTGTTCTCGTACTTCTCGCGGATCTTCCACTTGGCGTTGACGCCGTACTCCTCGAGGCAAGCCCGCGCCGCGCTGCGCACGAAAACCGAGCCGTGGTCGGTGAACGAGAGCGTCACGTCGATCGCGCCCAACTCGTTGACCGAGGCGTAGGCCTCGAGCAGCTGGGCCAGCCGCCGCGGGTTCTCGATTCCGCGCACCTGCTCGCCGAGCTTGGGGTTGCCCAGGTCGCGAATCCACTTGACCGAGAACATGTGCAGCTCGTCGTTGGAGCTGCCGCGGCCGTAGACCAGCGCCGGCAGCGCCTTCAGCCCGGCGGCGACCATCATCCGTCCGATCTCGTGGCGAAAGGCGCCGGCGTGCCTCTCCGAGAACTCGAGCATCACCTTGTAGCCGGCCATGCTGTCCAGCCGGTGCAGCGCGACCAGCATCGCCAGGATCCGCGTCGCGGCTCTGATTCCGTCTCCGCTGTCCGGATCGGTGGGATCCATCGAGAGCAGCACCTCGAGCAGTCCGCCCTCTCGCTCTCTTTCGCTCTTCTGCTCGAGCCTCCGGCGCGCCTCGCGCAAGGCCGACTTGATCTGGGTGTTGCGCGCGCCGTGGGGCTTCCACAGCACCTCGCGGATCGCCTGCTCGGAGCCGGCCGCGTCGCGCGCGAGCTCCAGCGCCGCCTCGACGCGTTCGTCCGCGTCGGGCGAGGCGATCCGCTCCAGGAGGGCCTCCAGCTCCTCCACCGACAGCCCCAGCTCGGCCGAGACGCGGGCGTCCGGCGTCCCGCCCCAGTCGGGATGCTTCTCGGGGTTTTCGGCGGGGCCGTAGCGGCTGGCGCCCACCATCCGCGCCCGGGCGGCGCAGACCAGGACCAACAGAGCCGCGCCCACTGCGATCGCTGTCGAGCACCGCATCGCGGATCTGTCTACCACGCTAGCGGCCGGGAGGCGAGAACGCGGGTTGCCCCCGCTCGGGGAGTAGGGGATATTTCGAACATGTCGCGACGCGCGGAAAACCTGCTGGACCGCTCCTGGAACGCGCTCGATCGCGGCGCGGCGATGCGCGCTCGTTCGCTGGCCCGCCGCGCGCTGGGCTCGACCCGGGAGCCCGCCCTGCGGGCCGAGGCGCGTCACCTGCTGGGGCGCATCGCGCTGGAGCGCGGCGATTCCGAAAGGGCGGCGGAGCTGCTGCGACGCGCCGTCGGCGAGGGCGGCGACTGGCCCGATTTGTTCTACGACCTGGGGCTGGCCCTCGGCGACCTGGGCCGCTGGAAAGAGCAGCGGGACGCCTTCCTCGAGGTGCTTGAGCTGGACGCGATGCTGGACGGCGACGCCGGCTCGCTCGACGAGGACTCGCTGGTCCGCGCCGCCGAGGAGACGCTCGACGAGCTTCCGGACGAGATGCTATCCAGGCTGCTGCACGTGCCGATCCTGGTCGACGATAGACCGGATCGCGGGCTGATCGAGGAGGGCTTCGACCCGCGCGCGCTGGGCCTCTTCGACGGTCCGCCCTACTCCGAGCAGGGAGCGACCGGACCGGCGCTGAACAGGATCGTGCTGTTCCGCGCCAACATCGCCGCGGTGGCGCCCGACCGGGAATCGGCGCGCCGCGAGGTGCGGATCACCCTGCTGCACGAAACCGCGCACTACTTCGGGCTGGACGAGGAGCAGGTGGCCGAGCTGGGGCTGGCCTGAGGGGCCGACCTAGTGCCTCGTCAACCCCACAATGCCGGGTCGGGCCGGCCCTCATCGACGATCCCTGCGTCACTCCTCCTCGAATTGGCACCGCCAGTCCTTCGTCGTCGTTCCTTGGCCTCGCCGATGATCTCTCGTCCCGTACCCGAAATCGTCGGGTTGACGAGGCACTAGTAGCACGTCCACGCTTCAAGATCGGGTCTCAAGCTCATTCTCGGGCGGGTACGTCTCCTACTTCTCCATCAAGGTGGGCGGGGAGATCGACAAGACCTGGGAGAGGGGGGCGAAGAAGGTCCTGGACCCGTGGGAGGTCGGCAA
>JAWOBP010000184.1:0-5255 GCA_046484285.1 Polyangia bacterium | reverse complement strand
CGTGGGGCAGGACGAACGGCGCGCCGTCGTCGGTGGGGAAATCGAGGCCATACAGCAGCGCGTTGTACGTCACCGGCTCCAGGTTCCTACGAAGAGGTGATACCCCCCTCCGATGCTTTTACTCTTCCAGTCCTCGGCATCTTCTCCTCCTCCTTCTCTCGCGTCCGTTGTCGACGCTGCGGTTTGGAGGGCGCGATCCGCTCGGGCGAGAAGCTGGACAGGTGCCGCGAGAGCCTGGGGCCGAAAGGATGGTTTCAGCGTGAGACAAGCGCCCCTCCGGCAAGAATTTTCATCGTGCATCTTTCGCATGTCAAGTGTTTTTTCGCGAGTTTCTTGCGATGGCTACGCCAAAGAGGGCTTCCTGGGCGACGACGAACCTCCCGCCAGCCTCTGCGAGGTGCCGGTAATGTGAGCGGCGCTGCGGAATGCTCAGTCGAAAAGCTCCCTTGATTTCGCCTATTGTGTTAGGGACGAGGGCGCGGGTCATGATCGACGAGAGCACCGGCAGGCGGTTTCCCGACTTCTTCATCACCGGCGCGATGAAGTCGGGCACCTCCACCTTCTACGCGATCCTCTCGCAGCATCCGCGAATCTGCGGGTCGGTCCCCAAGGAGCCCCATTTCCTGAGCCGCGACGATCTCGACGCGCAGGGTCGCTACTACCTCTGGGAGTTTCCCCGGCGCTGGCGCGAGCACGACTGGGAGAAGCGGGAGAGCGAGCTGCTCGAGGAGTACTCCGCTTTGTTTCGCCCCGAGTCCGAGGACCAGCTGCTGTTCGAGGCCTCGACCCACTACCTGGAGTCGGGCAAGGCCGCTCGCCGGATCGCGCGGATCAATCCCCGCGCAAAGCTGATCTTCATGCTGCGCAACCCCGTGGATCGCGCCTACTCGCACTACTGGCACTGGGTCAAGCGCGGCCGGGCGATCTACCGCTTCGAGGACCAGCTCAAGCTCGAGACGCCGGCGATCCTGGAGATCGGGCGCTACGCGCGGCACCTGCGCACCTACTTCGAGCTGTTCGACCGCGAGCAGATGGCGTTCGTGA
The DNA here is from genome assembly GCA_046484285.1 of Polyangia bacterium. GTDB lineage: Bacteria > Myxococcota_A > Polyangia > JAAYKL01 > JAAYKL01 > CAZHCG01. Next base: position 4,211 of record JAWOBP010000184.1, on the reverse strand, counting down.
TCTTCGAGCGGCTCAAAAAGCAGCCGGAGCGGGAGCTGGCCGGCGTGCTGGAGTTCCTCGGGCTGGAGCTGCCCGAGGGCGAGGACGCCCTCGACCTGGAGCTGACCAGGAACCCGTCGGTGGTGCCGCGCTCGCTCGCGGCCCAGCTGTGGTTCAACAGGTTCCAGCGGCTGCACATGGCCAAGCAGCTGACCGCCAACACGATCGAGCGCGAGCGGGATCACCGCAACCCGCTCTACTTTGGAATCGAAAAGCTGTGGAGGAAGCTCAACCTCACGACCCGCAGGTACCCGCCGATGCGGGCCGAGACGCGCGAGCTGCTCGCGGAGTACTACCGGCGGGAGAACGCCGGGCTCTCGGATCTGATCGGAATCGAGCTGGAAGAATACTGGTAGCCACCTACCGCTGGTCCGTCTCCCTCGGAGCGCCGGGGAACGGATTGGGGTCGTCATCCATCTCGAGCGGCCCGGGCTCGTCGCCGGGCAGCTCGACTCCGCGCCGCTCGAGCCCCTCCGCGTCGTCGTAGAACAGCGAGATCACCTCCGCCGGGTCGAGCTCGTCGCGCCTGCGGAAGGGGACCCGCTCCGCGTCGGAGCGGACCTCGCGTCCCCAGCGGGTTCCCAGGCCCGGCTCGCGCGAGGCCTCTTTTTGCATCTCGAGTGGGGCCGCCTTGGAGCTGGCCGGAGCCGTGTCGGCCCCGGCCGCGGCCGGGCGACGTCGCTGGGCGCTTTCCCGCTCTTCGGCCGCGATCGGCATCGGCGGGGGAGGCTCCGAGACGTCCTCCTCGAAGACCGCGACTCCGATCACGCCCACGTCCGCGCCGCCGCCCATCCGCGAGGCGTACGAATCGCCGGGCCTGGAGAACTCGAACTCGGCCACCTCGTCGAGGCTGGTGCGAAATCCGGGGATGCGAAGCTCCTCGCCGGGATCGATCACGTAGCCCCGGTCGCGCCGGTAGTCGGCGCGCCGTCCCGAGATCACGTCGCGCCCGTCGACCGAGACGACGGTCTCGATGCGGGTGTCGCCCGGGTTGTAGATCCAGATCTCGTAGGCGGCTCCGATCCGGCCCAGCAGGTAGTGGCGGCCGTCGACGTAGAACACGGGCAGCGGATCGCCGTGCGAATCGGTAATCCACACCTCGGCGGTGTCGGCGCGGACAGATTCGAGATCGGGCGACCCTCCCCGCGGACGGGCTCCGCCGCAGGCTGTGATTCCCAGGCAGATCACGGAAGCGATCGCGACGCCAAGCGTGCGTTTCATCGGCTCTCTCCTTGTCTAAGCGGTTGAGCTCCCTGCATGTTGGCATCTACGCTCGAGCCTGACAATCGATCTTCGCGCCGGTGCTCCTTGCGCTACCGCCGCTTCGCATCGGGCCGATTTGTCCGATATCACTGGGGAAAAAGGTGCGAAGCGCGCGTTGCACCAACTCAAGTGCGCGAAAATATTTACTAATTTATCGAGGAGAGGCGCTTTTTGCAGCGCCCGCATCGAAGGTTCGCTACGTTTGGTTCGCGCCGAGCCGCGGTCTCAGACGCGGTGTAATCCACCCTAAGTCTTCGAGATAAAAAGCTTTTACCTCTAGGAAGACCTTTTTGGCAAGCCGTTTGCACTTTGGAGGGGCGAGGCGAGAGCAGGAGGAGCTGAAATGGACTGGCTCGGCAACGTGATTGCGAACCTGCAAAAGAGATTCGTAAGTGGTGAAGGATCGGGATCGCCCGACCACGCGTCGCTGGAGCGGAGCATCGAGGAGCGCCGCACCACCGAGCGCGTGCAGCTCTTCCAGTGGCGCCTCTCCGAGCTCGACCGCCGCCTCTCCGAACTTCGCTAGCGCCTTTCTCTTTTCACAAGGCATCCCAAGCTGAGAACGACTACCACTTGTGGGTGATGATCACCTGGTTGCTCTCCTCGTCCCAGGCCACGGATCCTCCGTCGCGGCAGCCCCAGCAAGGCGCCCAGTACATCTCGTCGCGGTGGCCCTCCCGGTAGGCCAGCGCCAGCGGGATCGGCTGCTTGTACAGGATCAGGCTCGAGGCGTGGACGTAGACCTCGTTGTCCACCACCTCGTGCAGCGCCACCACGAAGGAGTGCAGATCGGAGCGGCCGACCGCGACCCACAGCTCGGTCCCCTGGCGCGGAATCCAGCGCATCGGCTTCCACCTGAAGTGAATGCCCTGATCGGCCAGCTTCTCGCGGTCGCTGCGCCGGCGGGCGAGCACGGCGCGGATGTCTGCTTCGGAGAACATGTGCGGGTTGTCGTGGATCATCTCCAGCTCCGGCACCTGCCGGATCACCCGGGCGAACTTGTCGGGCTTCATGTTGGCGTAGAGGCTGTGCGCCGGTCGGGTGCGCTCGATGAAGCAGATCTCCTCGTTGGGCTCCCCCCGGCAGCAGCGCAGGCCCAGGTCCTCGGCCGCCAGGTCCGGCTGCTGCGGCCAGCGCTTGGCGCAGCGCCTTCCCTGCCTGGGAGGGGTCGGCTCTCCGATCGTGAGCGCGCCTGGCGAGTAGCCGCGCAGCGCCGCCCGTTCGACCTGGTCCGGCTCCAGCCCCCACTGGCTGGAGGTCCACTCGCGAATGCGGCCCAGCGCGAACACTCCGAACGGAGAGGCCGGCGGCAGCGGGTCGGTCGGCGGATAGCGTTCGTGTTCGTAGCGGTTGCCCGAGGGATAGCGGCGTCCGTCCTCGCCCTTGCAGGCCCACTCCCACTCCACCTCGGTGCAGAGCCGCTTGCCCTGCTCGGCGCACAGCGCCGCGGCCTCGGCGCGCGTGACTCCGGTCAGAAACGGGCGCTCCGGATCATTGGGGTAGGGCAGGGCGTCCATCTCGAAGGGCGCTATCGGAGTCGCGACCTCGTCGTTCTCGGCGTACTGGTCGCGCAGCGGATCCCTGGGATGGCTGCCCCGCGCCAGGGTGCCGCCCGGGATCGAGATCACCTCGCCCGCCTCGGGAGGCGAGAACTCGGGAGCCGGTAGCTCCGGGAAGCTCCACTGGGCTGCGGGCGGGCGCACGCGGTCCACCTGGTGGCCGGTCGGCGTCTCGTCGTCGTCGGGCCGCGTCTCGCCGTCGGTCTGCTCCGAACCGTCGCTCCCGCCGTCCAAAGCGGCGTCCGGGGCGGCGTCGGTCCGCTCGCCTGCGACCGCGGATCCGGCGTCGCTAGCGGATCCGTCGTCGACGCCGCCGTCATCCGCGGCGGTCCCCTCGCCGCAGGCGGCCAGCGCGACGAGCAGGATCGAAAACGGCAACCTCATCGCAAAGGGGATACCCGCCCAGCGCCCGGGCGGTCAAGTCGCGGCGGGCGGGTTGCGCGGGATTGGGCGATGGTCGGCATTGCGCTTGACCAAAACGACAACGGGTACATCATGTATCTGAAAGGCGTGGACCTTTTCGCCGAGTGAAGAGCAAGGAGAGGAAAGATGAGCGAGCACGTCGGAACCACTTCGGACGAGACCTTCGAACAGGACGTCTTGCAAAGCGAGGTGCCGGTCGTGGTGGACTTCTGGGCGCCCTGGTGCGGGCCCTGCCACATGGTTTCGCCGATCCTGGACGAGCTGGCCGGCGAGTACGCCGGCAAGTTCAAGGTTCTCAAGGTCAACGTCGACGAGAACCAGCAGCTCGCGATGAAGTTCGGAATCAGGTCGATCCCGACCATCTCGCTCTTCGCCGGGGGAGAGGAGAGGGACAAGGTGATCGGAGTGCGGCCCAAGGAGCACCTGGCCGCGATGATCGACAAGGTTATCGGTTGAGCGGGAAGGGTACGGAATGAACGAGATCTGGATACTGCTGGCCGTGCTCGCGGCCTGGATCGTGCTGCAACGCTGGCTGCTGCCGCGCTGCGGAGTCTCGACCTGAATGGTCGACGTCGAGCGGCCGGTCCGGCCGCAAAAACCCTCCGCCGAGGAAGAGCCCCCCGAGCGCGACTGACGCCGTTGGTTGGCGATCGGTTTCAATTGTCATCCGGTGGCGTGTAGTGGAGGACAGCCAAACGGCTTGATCCGTCGGGAGCTGCGCAGCCAGTAGCGAAAACGTGCCGTCCGCGTCGAGATCCACGTCGAAAAAACAGCTCGTGTAAAGCGAAAAATCAACGTGCGGAACGTTTTCCATCTCCTCCCAGTTCTCGAGATCGTCCGATCGCCATGCGAACGCAGATTGGTTCGTCTCCAGTAAAGCACAAGATCCGACCGCGAAGTACCCGGTTTCCTGGTCTCCCGCCGCGC
>JAWOBP010000176.1:0-51699 GCA_046484285.1 Polyangia bacterium | reverse complement strand
CGAACCGTAGCGCCACAGAGGAGCAGGAACGGTCAATGGTCTCTCGAACCGTAGCGCCACAGAGGAGCAGGAACGGTCAATGGTCTCTCGAACCGTAGCGCCACAGAGGAGCAGGAACGGTCAATGGTCTCTCGAACCGTAGCGCCACAGAGGAGCAGGAACGGTCAATGGTCTCGAACGGTGAGTTCGTTTCCGTCCTCAAAACGCTCCGCTCGTCCACTGCTGACGCACTTTGGCGCGTTTCATCTCGATGTTTTTCGCAACGCTGGGGTCCACGCTGTGGGGAAAACGTTTCGGGCTCGTGCTCGACGCGCTGCCCGACGAGCGGTTGGCGAGCTTTCTCGAGCGGCGGCGCGGGCGGGGGCGGGACGACTACCCGGTGCGTCCCATGTGGAACGCCGTGCTGGCCGGAGTCGTCTCCCAGCATCAGAGCGCGGCGTCGCTGGTGCGCGAGTTGCATCGCAACGGTAGGGGGATCGAGCTGATCCGCCGCCGCGATCCTGCTTCGGCACAGCGTCTCGAGGCCTGGCTGACCCGGCTGCGGCGTGATTTCCACGACCGTATTCTTCCCGTGGACGACGAGGTCGCCCAGGCCTGGGGAACGCTCGGGCTGGAGCAACCGCTGCCGCCGATCGACGGTCTCCTCGCCGCGACCGCGCTGATCCACGACCTGGTTCTGGTCACGAAAAACGAGGCCGATGTCTCGCGGGCACCGATCGAGGTCGTCAACCCGTTTCGCTGACAACCGACTCCGGGCACGGTACCGCCGGCCGAGAGCTACTCCACCGGGGTGGTGTCCGGAACCGTGGAGTCGTAGAGGAACTGGAAGCTGTCGAGGATCACCTCGGAGTCGTAGATCCCGTCGCTGGTGTCGTGCACGTGGAAGGTCAGCGTGAAGCTCTCGCCGGGCTGGATCGGCCAGGTGGTCTTCAGCCAGCCGGTGGACGAGCCCTTGGTTGGTCCGTCCTGCATCTCGCTCGCCGCGCACTCGAAGCCCGTGCCGCTGATGTCGGTCCCGACCTGGTCGCTGGTCCCATCGGGGCAGCCGTCGAACCAGCAGCAGTCAGAGAGCGCGGAGTTGATCGCGATGTAGCAGTAGGGCTGTCCCGGATCGCAGCCCGTCTGGTTGGAGCCGCACTCGAAATCGAAATAGTTGTCTGGATCGCGGCAGTCGGTGAAGTTGATGATCGTCTTCTCCCCGCCGTTGGTGGAAGGCGCTTGGAGAAACACGTAGAATTTGTCGTTGTACTGCGTTGAGATGAAGTCGTCGTACTCTTCGGAGAAGAAGACGTACTTGAAACCGAAGCCGTGAGCCTCGCCTGGAGCGGTCAGCTCGATCGTCCACTCCATGTTGTCGTGGGTCTCGGCGTCGCCGTACTCGTCGTTGGCCCAGGGATCGGGCGCCGAGCCGCCGCCCATGTCCTCGGAGTGCTCGGTCCCCTCGGCCGGTCCTGTGGCCACCAGCGCGTAGGAGTTGTTCAGCTTGGGCGCCAGCCCGTTGCTCGTCGATCCGAAGTGACTGACCGCCGCGTAGGTCCCCTCGATCTCGGAGCCGGTCGGCGAGCCGTACCCGGTCCCGTCGATCGTCGACTCGTCGCAGATGTCGAACGCGCACAGCATCGCCTCCGCGCTGTACCCGGTGGCCGGGCAGTCCGAGCAGTCGGTCGGGATCGGCCCGGTCTGGCCGTCGCCGTCGCCGTCCGAATCTCCGTCCGCGTCCGCGTCGCCGGCGTTGAAACCGCGTCCGCCGTCGTCGCAACCGATTGCGGAAAAAACGAGCAGAACCGCCAGCGGGACCATCGTGTTGCGCATCTGGAACCTCCTCTCCTAGCGATACCCTCGCTTGGAATTATAGGACGAATGTGGCGCGCCCAGCACAAAAGGTTGAAAAAAAGCCGCGTTGACCGCCGGGCCGCGGGCGGGTAGACACCGGCCATGCTCGATCTGCACAGTCACTCGACCGCCTCGGACGGCACGCTGACTCCGTCGGAGCTTGTCGAGCTGGCCGAGCGGATCGGCCTGACCGCGCTGGCGCTGACCGACCACGACACGGTCGCCGGCCTGGCCGAGGCCGAGCGGGCCGCGCGCGGAGCCGCCGTCGAGCTCGTCCCGGGAGTGGAGCTCTCGGCGCGCGACGAGAGGGGCACCTTGCACATCGTGGGGCTCTACCTGGATCGCGAAAATCCGGAGCTGCTGGCCGCGCTGGAGCGCGTGCGGGAGATGCGAAGGGAGCGCAACCCGAAGATGGCCGAGGCGCTGGAGCGCCTGGGCGTGCCGGTCTCGGTGGAGGAGGCGGCCCGCTTCGCCGGCGGCGAGGTGGTGGGGCGTCCTCATTTCGCGGCCGCGATGGTTGAAAAGGGGCACGTCGAGAATACGGAGCAGGCCTACCGCCGCTTCCTGGATCGGGAACGTCCGGCGCACGTGCCCAAGCAAAGGCTGGAGCCGGAGGAGTGCATCCGACTGATCCGAGGCGCCGGAGGTCTGCCGGTGCTGGCCCACCCCCTGCAGACCAAGCGGCGCGGCGCGGCGCTGGAACGGCTCGCCGACGAGCTGGTCGAGATGGGGTTGGGAGGAATCGAGGTCTTCTGCTCGGGTCACACCCCGCCGCTCACGCGCGAGCTGGAGCTGATCGCCCGAAACCGCGACCTGGTCCGCAGCGGCGGCTCGGACTTCCACGGCGAGGTCAAGCCGAACATCCGCCTGGGTCGCGGCCCGGGCTCGCTGTACGTGCCCGACGATCTGCTGGGGCCGATCCGCCGCGCGGCCGGGGGCGACTGAGCGGGCTCGGCAGACTTCTCCGATCCCTTCAGAACCTCCAGACGCGCATCCAGTCGACGAACACCTGCTTGTCCCCCTCCTCCCAGACGCGGGCGGCGGCCAGCGAGTCGAAGCGCGGCCAGCCCCCCTCGCCCCACAGGTTGAGCAGCAGCAGCCCGGCGTGCCAGGCCGCCGAGCCCTCGCCCCGCTCCCGGATCCAGGCGTGCAGGGCCCGCGGGTTCCAGGGATCCAGGCCGGCGGCGCCGGCGAGGCACGGAAATCTCCGCGCCAGCGAAGGCAGCCGCTGCTCGAGCGGAAGCTCCGGGCGTTCGTAGGCGCGAATGGAAGTAACGGAGCTCATCGGATCACCTCCCTCGACGACCTCTCCGATCCAGCCTCGCGCGCAAAGGGCACGAGCGCAAGTTTTGTCCCTGGAGAAGAACGCGCCGCCAACACGGACGCTCGCAAGAGCCGTCCAAGGTGGGTCGAAGGCGGTATCCCGTTTCCCATGCCGAGCGACGCGGGCGGAACGGTGGGCCTCGAGTGCGGCGTCTGCCGCCGGGACGAATCGGGGATCCAGAGCCTGGTCCTCACGGACGCAGAGGGTGGCTCCAGCGCAGCTCGGGAAAGCGTCCGAAGTCGGCATCGGTCGAGATCCACTCGCATCCGTGCTCGATCGCCAACGCCGCGTGGTAGGCGTCGGCGACGAGCTTGCCCCTGGCGCCGGTCTGCTTGCAGAGCTCTTCGAAGATCGCCCAGTGGCGAGCTCCCGGTCGAAGGGACGCCGCGTTGGGCCGGACGAGAAGCGAGCGGGCGAAGGCCAAGGCGGTATCGAGAGGAGTCGGGGTGGAGAAGACCCGGGGATTGGTCACGATTCGAACGAACCCGCTCAAAACCAGCTCGGAGAGACCGAAAGGCTCGCGTCCCTCGGCCACGCTCGCCAGCCATCGCGCGTAGGCGGGGTGCTCGGGAGACTCCTCGCGATGGGCGTAGATCAAGACGTTGACGTCGGGCAGAAGCACGCGCTCACTCTCGGCCGTAACGCGCTTCGTCCTCGGCTGCCAGCAGCTGCGACGTCTTGTCGAGGTCGATCCCGGGCCTGGCTCCGTCGCCGCCGAAGGTCACCGGCTCGAAGGGCGGCACCTCGGAGCCCCGGCGAACGGTGAGCGATGCGCGAAGGGCGTCCTCCACCAGCCTGCCCAGGGTTACGCGTCGTTCCCGAGCCGCCCGTTTGGCCCGCGACAGCAGCTCGTCGTCTATCGTGAGGGTAGTCCTCATGCCTGGGATCATAACGGTGCTACATCAGTATGTCAATTCATACATAGAAACATCACCGGCGATCAGCCCCAGGGCCTGGGCTCGGGCTCGACCTCTCCGGCCAGGAAGGACCTTCCCACGCGCGGGTTCATCGCCAGCGTCAGCAGGTCCTCGGGCCTTTTTGCCTATCCATGGTGAACTTACGGGTTTCCGCGGCCCGCTTAGCCTCCTCGACGGTCGAATATCGCACCCCTTGGTCGAGCTCTCTTTGGGGTTGCCCTCCCTGGCAAATGCCGAAGGTCCATCGTAACGAAAGGCCCTGTACAGGAGACTCCCAGACGGCGAATCCACCTTGCTCCATGGATTCGCCGTTGAACGGCTCAAGGAGCCTGGTCCAGCGTGACCGGAAGCGGTCCGTCGCCGGTTCCCTGCCTGCGGCCAAATTGTCAGCTACGGCCAGAAGCCAATTGTAGAACTCGCTCCAAAAGTCGGATCCACGTACCTCGAGTCGCAAATCTGGAAGCCGGGCGAGGCGGATCATATCGCTCATCTTCTCCACGACAGCGCGCACCTCGACTCCGCGGACTGACATCTTTTTCGATTCGAATCGTCTCAAGGCCTCGAACGCCACCCTCAGCACCCGAAGCACAGCCGGCCATCGAACGGCAAAGACGGGTGCGGGCGCGAAAAGGTCGCGCAGCCTGCCTACGTTTTTTTGCGGCATCCTGTAACGTATCTGGTTGCGGACGGTTAAAGACTGCAACACGTTTCCCAGACAAAGAGAGTCGAGCACCTGGGCGACGCTGCGTTTCGAGTATCCCGTCTCCACAGCGAGATCAGCCGCGCTGTAGTCCCTGTCCTCCCAGGAGACGAACACCCTGAGGATCTCGGCGCGCACGCCAATGCCTATCCAGGCCCGCAGACGAACAACCATCTGTGACATTCGGGTGAACGCGTCTATTCTAGGTCGTTTCCGGGGCGTGTGTCGGCGAGCCTGGGTTCGCCCCGGCCATCGAACGGTCGAATGAGCGGCCACAGTCGCGGCGAACTCACCGAACCGCTTTTGAACATGTTCTTCTTCAGCGGCGATCAGGTTCTTGAGGCGCGACCCCGAAAGGAGGCTTCCGTAACGGATGCACCAGTCCAATGCTTCGTTTCGCAGGCGCGGGTCTTCCTCGCCCAGTGCGGCCGTGAAGACGACGAGGGGCTCAGGGTCGACGAGGTGGTCGTAGTGGTTGTCCACTTGGCCCGGAAGACCGAGCCCGGACCAAAGGCTCCAAGCCATGTCGAGCACTCTGTGCAGGATCCGGTCGCTATCGGCCGTCACGATCTTCCTCCACGCCCAGATATGCCAGCGCCTGTCGCGACATCTCGCGGAACTCCGGTGACACATCCTGGCTGCAGGCCCAACCTGCTGCCTCCAGCAACTGTTCACGGGTCGGGCTGAGGAGGCGCAGATCCTTGAGATGCTTTTCGTCAGGAAACTGGTCCACGGCAGCGTAGAACTTGAAGAGAATCTGGTCGAATTTCCCTGCCAGGTGCAGAATCAGGCCTCCGTATCGACGAGTTTCCACTCGTTGTTTGAAGCCTTTGGGCAGACCGAATTCCAGCTGTTTTGTCGGTCCTGGATTCATCCAGTCGGTCGGGATACCCAACGAGCTGGCGACGTCCTCTATTGCGCTCTGGAGGTCATCCGGTAGCGGGTTTGCTGTTTCGTACTCTCCCTCGCGAACTGTAGCGAGCACATCTACATCTTTGGTCGGACGGGTTAGCAGCCCCATCAACCACAGCGCGCCGCCTCCAATTGCGACGATTTCGTATGTGAGACCTCGCGATTCAAGTAACTCGCCGAGCGTCTCGAGCGCCGTCTCTATTTCAAAAGCCCTGCTCACGAGAACAATTTACACCAATAGTGCTAATTTATCAATACCATTTCTAGCTTTTTTTTAGCGCGTTTCGTGTATTATTTTTGCTCGATTGCTTCGTTTATAGAATAACTGCCACCGTGACGCCGTCGAACGAACAGCGAATGCGAAGACGAGCCGATTGCTCGCGCACGACGCTCGACCGCCTCAACTCGCTGGCCAGATCAGCCCCAGGGCCTGGGCTCGGGCTCGACCTCTCCGGCCAGGAAGGGCCTTCCCACGCGCGGGTTCATCGCCAGCGTCAGCAGGTCCTCGGGCTTCTTCACCAGGCCGGTCGGCTCGAACTCTTCTCGCAGCGCGTCCAGCTCGGGCTCGATCAGGTCGGCGGGCCGGCAGTCGATCGGCTCGGTGCCGCCCAGGATCCGCTTTTTGAACTCCGGGTCGATCGGCGCGGGCGTGCGGCCGTAGCCCCCGCGGATCAGGTTCTTGGTCTCGCCGCCCACCACCTCGTAGCGTCCGAGCAGCACGTTGAAGACCGCCTGCACTCCCACGATCTGGCTGGTGGGCGTGACCAGCGGTGGGTAGCCGCAGTCGGCACGGACCCGCGGCACCTCCTCGAGCACCTCCTCGAGCTTGTCCAGCTTCCTTTGCTCCTCGAGCTGGCTGAGCAGGTTGGAGAGCATCCCGCCCGGCACCTGGTACTCGAGCACGCGGGTGTCGACCCGCTCGGAGATGGGGTTGATCAGCGACGAGTAGCGCTCGCGCACCTCCTTGAAGAACGCGGTCACCTCGCCGAGCGCCTCGAAGTCGACACCCGCGTCCTGGCCGGTGCCGGCCAGCGCGTAAGCCACCGACTCGGTGGGAGGCTGGGCCGTGCCGCCGCCGATCGGGGAGATCGCGCAGTCGAGACGGTCGACGCCGGCCGCGATTGCGGCCTGGTAGGCCATCGGCGCGATCCCGGCCGTGCAGTGCCCGTGCAGCACGACCGGTAGCCCGACCCGCTTTTTCAGCTCGGCGACCAGCTCGCCGGCCACGGCCGGCAGGATGATCCCGGACATGTCCTTGATGCAGATCGAGTCGCAGCCCAGCTCGCGCAGCTCGAGCGCGGTCTCGACGAACTTCTCGGTGGTGTGCACCGGGCTGGTCGTGTAGGAAAAGCTCCCCTGGGCGTGCTTGCCCGCGCGCTTGACCGCCTCGATCGCGCGCCGCATGTTGCGCACGTCGTTGAGCGCGTCGAAGATGCGGAAGACGTCCACGCCGTTGCTCGCCGCCAGCTCCACGAAGTAATCGACCACGTCGTCGGCGTAGTGCCGGTAGCCGACCAGGTTCTGGCCGCGCAGCAGCATCTGGATCGGAGTGTTCGGCGCCGCCGCCTCGACCGCGCGCAGCCGCAGCCAGGGATCTTCGGCGAGGAAGCGCAGCGGCGCGTCGAAGGTGGCGCCGCCCCACGCCTCGAGCGAGGCGTAGCCGACCCGGTCGAGCAGCGGTGCGGCCCGCACGATGTCGTCGGTGCGCAGGCGCGTGGCGAACAGCGACTGGTGCGCGTCTCTAAGCGCGGTTTCGGTGATCTCGGTCATGGGCCCGCTCCTTTTCCTTCCCCGGCGAACACTCTGTCCCCATTGCGAGCCGCGCGCAAGCTTCCTCGAAGCATGGTATGTTGTCGGCGCGATGCACACGCTGGGACTGGTCTTGGGGCTGCTGGGGCTCAACTCGAGCTGGATTCCGCACTGGGGTTGGCTCGGAGTGGCGGCCAGCCTGGCCGGCTGCCTGATCGGCCTGCGCTCGATCGCGAGCCCCGAGAGCCGCATCGCCGCGGTCTCGCTGGGCGCCTCGGCCAACGTCTTCGGCGGCTGGGGGCTGCTCTTCGGGCTGGGCGTTCAGATCAAGACGCTGGCGCCGCGGCTCGACGCGCTGCTGGTCCCGCTGTCCGCGCAGCACTGCGCGCTGCTGGCCGGAGCTGCGGTGCCGGCGCTGGCCGGAGCGCTGGTGCTGGCCCGCTTCAAGAGCCGGCCGCCCGGGCTGGCGCTCGCGCTCGTGGCGCTGGTGGCGCTGCACCTGTGCGCCGCCTCGGCCCTGGTCCACACAGACAGGGAGATGGGGCGGGAAACCGCGCCCCCGCAGAGCTCTACAGACCGCTGAAGAGCCCGACAGCGACTCACCTCGCTTGCATCAGCTCGTCGAAGGCGATCCTGGACCAGACGGTGAAGCGCTCCGGGCGGCGGCGGATCTCGTCGCGCAGCTTTTCGACCTCGATCCACTCGTAGCCGTCCGCCTCCTCCGGCTCGGGGGCGACCGGGCCGACGTAGGTACCGACCAGCAGGTGATCGTACTCGTGCTCGGTCAGCTCGTTGTCCAGCTCGGCGCGGTAGATGAAGGTCAGCTTCTCCTCGAGCTCGCAGTCGAAGCCCATCTCCTCGCGCAGCCGGCGATGGGCCGCGTCGATCAGCTCCTCTCCCGCGCGCGGATGGCTGCAGCAGGTGTTGGTCCACAGCCCGCCGGAGTGGTACTTGCCCGCGGCCCTTTTTTGCATCAGCACCCGCCCTTGCGGGTCGAAGACGAAAATCGAAAAGCAGCGATGCAGCAGCCCCCTGCGGTGGACTTCCATCTTCTCGCCGGTTCCGGTCTGCCGGTCCTGCTCGTCGACGAGTATCAGCATCTCCGTCATGGTAGCCTCACTTCCGATCAGCCCGGCGGCGGCAGCAGCGCCACCACCTCGCCGTCCTCTCCGGCCGCGCCGCGCGCGATCGCGCGGGCCGCGCCGTCCACGACTCGATACCAGACCACCGACGAGCCGCCCAGCTCGATCGGATCCACCTGGTCGCCGCTGGCCACGACCCGGATGCTGGCGATGTACGGCAAAGGCAGCTCGAAATCCAGGCTTCCGTTGCCCTCCACCTCCAGCTCGGTCGTGGCCCAGGCGTAGCCGCTCTCGGGCGGAGCCTCGGCGGTCAGGTGGTACTCGCCCGGATCGAGCCAGATCGCGTACTCGCCGTCGAAGCCGGTCCCGGTCGCGTTGGAGCGGACCGTGGCGCTGCCCGTCCGCGGCTCGGCGACCAGCGATGTGCCCGGCACCTCGCGCCCGCCGGCCAGCACCAACCCCTTGTACAGCGGGCGCCAGGAGAGCGGAAAGACCTGTCCCCCGATCTCGCCCGAGCCGCTGATCACGACCGGATCGCCGGAGACGAACGGCGTGTAGTCGGTCAGCGAGTCGCTCAGCGCTTCGGCCGGAATCGCGATCACCTCGTACTCGCCCGGGTAGAGCATCACGCCCAGCACGCCGTCGCTCTGCTCCAGCGCCCCGGCCTCGTTGGTCTCGACCCAGCGTTCGACCCGTCCGCCGGCGATCGAGCTGGAGGAAAAACGGACGAAGCAGCGGGGCGCCGGGTCATGCAGCAGCTGGCCGGCGTCGGTCATGATCGGTCGCTCGACCGTGGCGTGGTAACGGATCGGCGGTCCGAGCGGATCGAGCGAGAGTCGCAAATCTCCGCTCAAGTCGAGCGGCTCGCCCGGCTCCTCCACGACGAAGCCGTCGATCGATATCTGCGGGTGGTGGGGCTGCCCCTGGCGCGAGACGAGCAGCGAGAACTGCTCGGTGCCGCTTGCCAGCTCGATCGTGAACGCGCCGCAGACCCGCTCGCTCCCCTGCCCCCGGCAGGCGGTGGTCGCCAAAGTGGAGAGCCGCCGCGTTCCGTCCGGCGAGCCGGCCTGCACGCTCAACCCGTTGACCGGCACGCCGCCCATCCGGATCACTCCGCTGACCTCGGTCTCGGGCTCGGGGACGATCAGATCCAGCGGCGGACCTCCGTCCCGGCGCAGCTCTCCTTGCACCGTCAGCTCGACGGCGTCCAGGTAGTACGGCGGGTACTGCTCGGCCTGCTCTCCCTCGGGCAGGGCCAGCAGGTCGTAGAGCCCGGGCAGCAGCTCCAGGTCGAAGACCCCTTGTGAGGAATTGTAGACCGTGCGGCGCGCGCTCTTCCCCGGCAGCCGGTCGCCGCGGTAGACGAAGACGACCAGCGCCTCGAGGTTCTCCTCGCCGGCCCGCGTTTCGCCCTGGACCACGACCGGCCGGCGCACCTCCAGCGGCTCCTCGACGACGCCGTCGGCGCCGAGCTCGACCTCGAACACCTGCGAGGGCACCTCGGCCTCGCCGGGCGGAAAGACCTCGACGTACAGCGTCTCGCCGCCGGCCGGGGGCCCGACCGCGCAGCGCCCCAGCTCGACCGCGCAATCGCCCGCCGAGCAGTCCGCGTCGGTCTCGCACTCGTTGACCGGTCCGTCGTAGCTCCAGTCGTGATCTTCGTCCACCTCGGCGCACGCCGCCGAGAGCAGCATGACCGCGAGCGCGACCGGCGCAGAGCGGATCACTGCTCCACCTCGGCGCAGGCGACGTCCGGCAGCAGCTCCAGCGCCCAGAGCGCTTCGACCTTGCGCGCGCCCTCGTCGATCGAGCCCTGGAAGAAGCCGCGGTCCGAGACCCGGACCATCACCAGCAGGTACGGCTCGGCCGTGTCGATGCTGTAGTACTCGAGCGGTAGCTCGCAGGTGATCCGCATCCGCACGCCCCCCTTCTTTCCCGCTCCGTCCTCGAGGGAGGCCACCTCCGTGGGCTGATTGCAGGGACGCTGGTCGTTCCAGCTGCCGGTATCGCCCGGGGTCCAACGCACGTAGATCTGGGCGCCGTAGAAAGCCGCGTCGTCCTCGTCCGCGTCCCAGACCTCGATGGTGAAGGTCTGCAGCTCCGAACAGACGGTATTGATGTAGGCGTTGGAGGGCTCCACGTCGATCAGCTCGGGCGGATGGTTGACCACGTCGCGAAAATCGATCTCGTCGGTGACGATGCAGCCGCCGAGCGCCAGCGCCAGCGCCAGCGCGGCGAGTGCTACTTTCGATCTCCGCCCCCTGTTCCGCATGCGTCAGGCCTTCTCGAGATAGCGGTAGATCGTGCGCGGATCCACGCCCAGCTCGCGCGCCGTCTTGGTGCGATTGCCGCCGTTGGCCTCCAGCACCTCGAGCACGTACCGGCGCTGAAAACGCTCGCGGGCCTCGGCCAGCGGAAGCACGTCGGGCAGAACGTCATCGCTCAGATCGAGGTCGGCCGCGCCGATCATCGATCCCTCGCAGAGGATCACCGCCTTTTTGATCCGGTTCTCCACCTCGCGCACGTTGCCCGGCCAGGCGTGCTTGCGCATCGCGATCAGCGCGTTGGGCGTCAGGCCCTTGACCTTGCTGCCGTACTGCTCGACGTAGCGCCCCAGCAGGTAGCGCGCCAGCAGCACCACGTCGTCGCCCCGCTCGCGCAGCGCGGGCAGGTGGATGTGGACCACGTTGAGCCGGTAGTAGAGATCCTCGCGGAAGCCTCCGCTGGCGACCTCGCTTTCCAGGTCGCGGTTGCTCGCGGCGATGACCCTGATGTCGAGATCCTCGGGCTTGGTCGATCCGACCCTCACCACCTGGTGCTCCTGCAGGGCGCGCAGCAGCTTGACCTGTAGGCTGAGCGGCATCTCGCCGATCTCGTCGAGGAAAATCGTGCCGCCGTCCGCGGCCTGGAACTTGCCCGGCCGCGATCCGACCGCGCCGGTGAACGCCCCGCGCACGTGACCGAACAGCTCGCTCTCCATCAGCGTCTCGGGGATCGCTCCACAGTTGACGGTGACGAACGGTCCGTCGCGGCGCGCGCTGCGGCGGTGAATCTCCCTGGCGATCAGCTCCTTGCCGGTTCCGGTCTCTCCGCCGATCAGCACCGAGACCTCGGTGCCGGCCACCTTCTCCACGCGCCGGAAGACCTCGCGCATCGTCGCGGAGGCGCCGATGATCTCGCCGAAGCGCTGCTGCTCGAGCTCCTCGGACAGCGAGAGGTTGCGCAGCTTGAGATCGTCGACCAAAAGTGCATTGCGGATCAGCAAAGAGGCCTGGGCGGCGAAGACGCTGAGCAGCTCCAGCGAGCTGGGATCGAACAGGCCGGTCACCTCCTCGTTGCCGACGTAGATCAGGCCCAACAGGCGCCCGCGCTCCTTGAGCGGAGCGCACATCACCGAGTTCAGCTTGAGGTTGATCACCGACTCGGCGTTGGAGAACTGGTCGTCCTTCTGGGCGTCGGAGACGATGATCGGCCGGCGCGTCTCGACCACCTTGGCCACGATGCTGTCCGACAGCTCGGTCACCGCGGAGTCCATGTTCTCGCGCTTCAAGTTGCGCGCGACCTTGATCACCGGTCGCTCGTCCTCGAACAGGACCAGAAAGCCCTTGGACGCCCCGGTCAGGTCGACCACCGCATCCATCAGCTCCTCGAGCAGCTCGTCGAGCGATTCGCGCTGCATCAGCACCGCGGAGAACTCCTGGAGCCGGCGCAGGCCGGCCAGCTGGGCGGTCGCGCCCTCGTCCCTCTCGCGTTCCGCGTCGAAACCCGAGTCGAAGATGCCGAACTGCAGCTCGGCCTCGCCGAGGCGGATCCGATCCTGGTGCGAGAGCCTGACCTTGCGCCGCCGCTTGCCGTTGACCTCGATCCGCGCCGGACCGTCCGCCTCGACCAGGTTGAAGTCGCGACCGTCGAACACGATCCGGGCGTGGTGCGGCTCGAGCCCCAGCTTCTGGATCACGACGTCGCTGGCGCGGTCCGAGCCGATCGTGACGATGCTCTTGGTAATGCTGTACACCGCCCGCTCGCCGCTCTTCTGTCTCCAGGTCAAGGTCGGCATCTGCTCTGCTCTCCGTTGCTCGCGAACCCGATGAGTCTAGCCGCTTTGCCCGCTGCGGTAAACCGAGCCACTCACTCGTCCTCGACTTGCTCCTCGCCGGCCTGCTCCTGCGCCGGCATCTCGCAGGTGCCGGCAAAGACCGCTCCTTTTTCGATTTCGAACGACGGCGTCCTGACCTTGCCGCGCAGCTCGCCGGGCGGGTGCAGCTCCACGGCCCGGCTGGCCACCACCTCGGCCTCGACCAGGCCGCCGGTGACGATCAGCGTGCCCACCTCGACCTTGCCGCGCAGCTCGCCGCCGGCCGCCACCACCAGCGTCTCCTCGGAGCTGATCTCCCCCTCGAAGCTGCCCTCGACGCGCACCGTTCCGAGGAAGGTCAGCTTGCCCTCGAACCCGCTTCCGCGCCCCAGCAGCGATCCGGTTTCCGCCTGATCGTTCATCGCTATCCGCTCCCTGATCCGCGGGCCTGACCCGCCTCGTATCGCGCCGCCGCGACGCGGTTGCGACCGTTCTGCTTGGCCTCGTAGAGCTTCTCGTCGGCGAGCGCCAGCAGCTGCTGTGGCGTCGCCTCGATTCCGCCCGGAGCCGTCGCCACTCCGACGCTGATCGTGACCGGCACCCGCTCGCCGTCGGAAGTTCTCACCTGCTGCTCCTCCACCACCGCCCGGAGTCGCTCGCCCAGCGCCAGCCCGCCCACGTCCCCGATTCCGCGCGCGATCACGGTGAACTCCTCGCCGCCGTAACGGGACAGCACGTCCTCGCTGCGCAGCCGATCCTGCACCGCCCGCACCACCGCGACCAGCACCTGGTCGCCGATCTGGTGTCCCAGCCGATCGTTGATCTTCTTGAAGTGATCGAGATCAAAAATCAATAGAGTCAAGGTCGCCCCGTGGCGCCGCGAGAACGAAACCTCGGCGTCGAGCCGCTCGTCGAAGTACTTGCGGTTGAACGCGCCGGTCAGCGCGTCGCGGACGGTCGATTCGTACATCCGTTCCCTGAACTGCTCCTCGATCGGATCTTGCAGCACGAACTTGAGCACCGTGCGCCTGCCGAGCAGCACCTTGTCTCCCTCGGCCAGCGGGTGCTCCGCGACCCGGTCGCCGTCGACGAACACGCCGTTGGTGCTGCCCAGATCGCGCAGCATGTAGCGATCGCCGTCGCGCAGCACCTCGGCGTGACGGCGCGAGATGCCGTCGTCACCCACGGTCCCGTCGCACGACGGGTCCCGTCCGATCACGGTGCTCTCCCCGTCGAGCGGAATGATGTTTCCCATCTCCATGCCGCCGATCACCAGCAGGCAGGCGCGCTTTTCCTTGCCGCCGCGCATCCGCTCCGCCAGGGTCGACGGCTCGAGCTCCAGCGTCAGCTCGGCCGTGCGTCGCGGCTTCCTTTCCTCGTGCATCGTCTCGACCTCCGCTGCCCCCTGCTCTTCGCACTCTACCTCGACCGGGAGCGCGAAGCGGTCCCAATCGCGAGCAGTCATGGTACTATCCCCACGCAATGATGAACAACGACAAAGCACAAGATCTGGAGCCGGTGCTCGCCGCCAACCGCCGCGCCTGGTCGAAGCTCGGCGCCCAGCCGGGTGGCGGTCGGGGCAGACCCGCGATCGAGAGCATGGCGGCCCGCGTGGAGCACACCCTGCTGCGCGCCGACGCCTCGCCAGAGCAGGTCGAGAAACTCTGTCGCGAGGCTCGCGAGCACCGCTTCCGCTCGGTGTGCGTGCTGCCGCGCGACGTGGCGGCCTGCGGCGAACTGCTGGAGGACAGCGGCGTGCTGGTGGTCACGGTGGTCGACTTCCCGCTGGCCGGCGGCGGGGCCGCTGGCGCTGCGGCAGAGGCCGCCCGAGCGTTCGCCGACGGCGCCCGGGAGGTCGACATGGTCGCCGACCTGCGCGCCCTGCGCAGCGGCGATCCGGCGACTGCGCGCGACGGGGTGGCCGGCGTGGTCGAGGCCGCGCGCGGAATGCCGGTCAAGGTGATCCTCGAGACCGGCCACCTCGATCCGGAGGGCCTGGCCGCTGGCTGCGCCGCGGCCGAGGCCGGGGGCGCGGCGATGGTCAAGACCTCCACCGGCTACGGGCCGCGCGGCGCCTCGCTGGAGGACGTGCGCGCAATGCGCGCCTGCGTCGGCGAGCGGCTGGGGGTCAAGGCTTCGGGCGGAATCCGGAATCGCGGCTGGGCCGAGCGGCTGGTGGAGGCCGGCGCCGACCTGATTGGGACCTCCTCGGGACCGGCCTGCGTCGCGCTCACCTGACCGGCGGGGAGACCACTCCCTTGCGGCGCGCGCGCGGGCAACCCGCCTCGACTCCGGTCGGCTCGCCGTTCATCTCGAGTACCTTGAAGTCGACGCGCCGGTTCTCCTCCCAGGCCTCCTCGTCGCTGCCGAGCTTGATCGGGCAGTACTCGCCGTAGCCCATCGAGCGCAGCCGCTTGCGCTCGACTCCCTTCTTGATCAGGTAGCGCTTGACCGCCGCGGCGCGCTTGGTGGTCAGCCTCAGGTTGTAGCGCTCCGGGCCCCGCTCGTCGGCGTGTCCCTGGATCTCGATGAGATCGAGCTTGTCGTTGCCCTTGATCGTGGCGGCGACCACGTCCAAAATTTTGTAAGACTCCTTCTTGATCTTGTCCGAGTCGTACTCGAAATAGACCTTCTCGAGCGTCTTGATCACCCCTCCGGAGACCTCGACGTCTCCCTCGTCGGGGCAGCCGTCCTCGTCCTCGAAGCCGTTGAAGGTCTCGGGCTGCTCGGGACACTCGTCCACCTCGTTCTTGATCCCGTCCCCGTCCTGGTCCCCCTCGGGATCGGACGGCTTCTCAGGACAGCCGTCCTCGTCTTCGTCCCCGTCGAAATCCTCGGGCACGAGCGGGCAGGCATCCTCCTCGTCCGGGATGCCGTCGCCGTCGTTGTCCGGATCCGGGCAGCCGTCCGAATCCTCGAAGCCGTCGCGGTCTTCGGCCTCGTTGGGACACTGATCGTCCGCGTCGGTGATCCCGTCCCCGTCGCGGTCCGGCATCGACGGCTCGAAGGCGAAGCCGAGGAACATGCGGTGCTCCATGTTCTGGAAACCGTAGCCCGAGTCGGTGCCCCCCAGCGGGATGCCGTGCCCGTAGCCGGCCATCAGGTAGGAGTTCTCCTCGATGTAGAACTTGAACCCGCCGTTGGCCTCCAGCGAGGTGTAGCCCAGATTGCCAAAACCCGTCGCCAGCTGGCTGGCGTAGACCTCGAGCACGAAGTCCATCAGCCCGGGCCACAGCTCGAAGCTCTGCCCGAGCCCGATCGTGAGCATCGGACCGTACTCGAACAGCGGGATGTCCATCGGGCCGCTCCAGGCCAGCTGATTCGTCTTCTTGGCGCCGAAGGTGTAGCGCCCCCCTATGTTGAGCGCGGCCCGGTACCACCTGGCCGGCTCCACGTCGACGATCAGCTTGCCGCCCAGGGTGCCGCCGCCCGGGTCGCCGGTCAGCTGCTCGGCGTCTCCGGTGGGCGCCTGGTAGCGGATCAGGAGACCGACGCCGATCAGGTGGAAGTTGGCGCGCGTCAGGTGGAGCTTGGTGTGTACGGACAGGTCGCCGAAGGCGCCCTTGCTCGACCAGTTCCGCCTGCTGGGTTCGCCGTCGTCGTCCAGCGAGAGCATCGTGCCCGCCGGAATCATCAGCGGCAGCTGCATGCCGACCTCGAGGCGGTCGAACAGGCCGAAGTTGAACATCAGCATCGTGGTTATGTAGCGGTCTATCCTGGTATCGTCGTAGGCGTCGGGAAAGGCGGCGTTGTCCTGGGCCTCGACCGCCACCCAGCCGTTGAAGCCGAAGTCGAGCATCATCCCCAGCGACAGCGAGAGGTGGGGCAGGACCGGCGTCGAATCGACGGTGAAGTGCCCCTTGGTGTCGGCCGCCGGACGGAAGAGGCGCGCGTCCATCCCCTGGCCGTTCTCGACGAGCTTGCTGCCGGCCGCGGCGAGCTGCGGCGCCAGCACCAGCGCCATGATGAAAAGACAGATTCTTCTTGGCATCTACATCCCCGGCGGCCGTCCGGCGTCCTCCGGCGGCCGGTCTACGGCCGCGAAAGGTTCTGCCCGCGCGGCCGATCCCCAGAAAAAAGTTGTCGACTATAAATTTAACCACCTTTGCCACAGCCCGCCCGGAGCTGCAAATCGGCGGCGCGGTGACCTTCCGATAAACGAGCGGTGCAGGCTCGTCACGGACAGCGAGGTGCTGCAGGAGATCTTCCACCGCTACTCCGCGATCGGGCGCCTGGACGCGATCCGGCCCGCGGGCGACGTGCTTTTCGGGATCGTGTCCGAGGTCTTTCCAATCGAACTGGAGGACACATTGCGCGTGATGGAAGTACTGCCGTGTGGCGCGCAACGTGAGACGAAACGCTCCGCCTCTTTTTTCGGTACGAGCTGATCAGACCAGCTGGGAGAGATTTGTTTTGGTACTGGTCGGTGTTCAGTAAATATCGTAGTGCAAGAGACGGCACTCTATCGGGCCGTTCCAGAGCGGATCGCGCCGCGCGGGCCTCAATCCTATCTTTCCCGCCAGGAAGCGCGAGCCGGTCAGGACGTGGGCGCTGGTTCCCCGGCAGCGCTGCTTGAGCACGTCTCCCAGCCGGCCGTACAGCTCGGCCAGCTCGGCCAGCTCTCCCAGTCGCTCTCCGTAGGGCGGATTGGTCACCACGTGTCCTTCTCCGCGCGGCGGGATCTCCTCGAGCTCGGCGCGGCGCACGCGGACCACGTCGTCGACCCCCGCGCCGCTGGCCGCCGCCCTCGCGGCCCGCACCGCCTCCTCCGAGACGTCCGAGCCGTCGATCCAGCCCGTCTCGTCCGAGCGGCGTGCCAGCCCTCGCGCCTCGGCGACCAGCTCTCTCCACAGCTTGCGGTCGAAGCCGGGCTGGCGCTGGAACCCGAAGTGCCTGCCGAGCAGCCCCGGCGCGGTGTTGGTCCCGATCAGCGCCGCCTCGACCAGCAGCGTGCCCGATCCGCACATCGGATCGAGCAGCGGCCCGCCCTCGTAGCCGCTGAGCAGCAGGATCCCGGCGGCCAGGTGCTCGGCCAGCGGAGCCTCGGCGCCGAACGCGGGGCGATACCCGCGGCGGTTGAGCCTCGCTCCCGAGGTATCGACGCTCAGCGTGCAGCGATCGCGGTTGAGCCTCACGTTGAGCCCCAGATCCGGCGATCGCGCGTCGACCGAGGGCCGGCGGCCGCAGCTGTCGCGGAACCAGTCCACGATCGCGTCCTTGATCAGCCGCGATACGTACTGGGTGTGATCCAGCCGCGAGCGATGGCTGACCGCGTCGACGGCCAGGGTGCGATCGACCGTGGTGTGGTCCGACCAGCGCACCGCCCGCGCTTTTTTGTACAGCTCGTCGCGGTCGCGGGCATCGAACTCGGCGATCGGACGCAGCACCCTCAGCGCGGTGCGCAACCACAGGTTGGCACGGTAGACGAGCTTTGCGTCACCGCAAAAGGCGACCCCGCGGGCCGCGGGGCGAACCTCGCGGGCGCCCAGCTCGCGCAGCTCGCGGGCCAGGACCTCCTCCAGCCCGGCCGCCGTGGTCGCGAACAGCCGCCCGCCGCTCCGACCCGCGGCGCGGGGATCGCGGCGGACGACTCTCCTATCAGTGACTGCGTTTCTCACGAAGCTGCTTTGCCGCCCGGCTGATCGCCTGCGGCACGTCCCGGTTGCGCTCCAGGGAACGCACGTCGGCCGCGCGCAGGTGGTTGAGGAACTTGAGCGCCTCCTGCAACGGAGTGCGCGGGTTCTGCACCAGGTTGAGCTTGACCTGGTACTGCTTTGTCCAGTCGCGCTTCGAGGTTATGTAGCGCACCGCCTCGTCGGGAAGCGAGCGCGCCTTGGTGTAGCGGACCACCTCGTTCTCTCCGATGCCGGGCGACTTGAGAACCGCCATGATCACCATCTTGTTCGAATCGCGGATCAGCACCGAGCGCTGCTGGGAGCTGCCCAGCGTCGCCATCCGCACCTTCTGCGAGACGCTCAACCGCGAGAGGTTGGTCAGCAGGTTGTTGACCTTGCGGCTCTCTTGCTCCTCCTCGTCCTCCTCCCCGGCGGCGTGTTTTTCCAGCGTCTCCTCGACGAGCTCGTGGCTGAGGTCCTCCAGCTCCTCCATGTCGAGCGCCTGGTTGAACAGCAGGTCGTCCGGGGTCGGCTCCTCGTTGGCCTCGACGATCAGCTCGCCCTCCAGGGCCGCCCTGGTCTCCTCGAACGAGGGGATGTCCAGCTCGATCCCGTTGCGCACGGCCAGCTCCACGGCGCGGTCCACGGTCGACATCCGCGCCGCCGTATTCATGTACATCGCCTCGATGATCGCCGGATGACGCAGCATCCGCTGCTCGTTGGCGGCGACTATCTCCAGCAGCTTCTCCGAGCGGAGCTGATCGGCGAGGCGCGCCACGGTCTCGTCGGGCGTGCTCCCGTTGAGCAGGATCCGCTCCAGCGCCGCCTCGTCCTCGATCAGGAGATCGGACAGCGCGTCCAGCACGGCCGGGTGGAGATCGCCCTCCAGGGCGCCGTGCCTGACATTGGCGGGAACCTCGACGACCGAGCCGCGCGCCTTGTCGGCCACGGACCGGTCCTCGTCGCGGGCCAGCACCGCCAGCGCGCTGACCAGGTCGGCCGGCCCGAGCGGGGCGACGCCCGCGGCCGCCATCTGCTTGAGCTTGGGCGGAGCCCCCGGCGCGCAGATTTTTCTGACCTGCTCCGAGAGCTCCTCGACCGGAATCGGCATGCTCATCGACCACCTCCTGGGACGGCGCCGCGTTCGAGCCCGCCCGGCGCCGCGCTCATTCTATCACGAAGCCCGCCCTGCGTTGCCTCCCGGGCGCGGTGTTCTCCTCTCCAGCACCAGCACCAGCACCGAGGCGCAGATCAGGGCGTAGCCGAGGCCCAGCCCCGGGCTGGGACGCTCGCCCCAGGCCCAGGCCGCGACCAGGCCGGCCAATACCGGCTCGCTCAGCATCAGCGCAGTGATGCGACCCGCCGGGATCCACGCCACCGCGTTGTTGAACGAGGTGTGCCCGATCAGGGTCGGCACCAGCGCCATCAAACCGAAGCACAGCCAGTTGCGCGCGCCGTAGCCGACGAGCGGCAGATCCAGCGCCAGCAGAGTCGCCAGCGAGACCACGGCCGCGGCGCCGTAGACCGCGGTCACGTAGACGTCGGTGTCGAGCCCCCGCCGCAGCCGCTTGCCCAACAGGAAGTAGACGGTGAACAACAGCGAGCACACCAGGGCCATCCCGTCGCCGGGCAGGTGCTCCGGCGCGAAGCTGAGGTCGTCCCAGCCCAGCACCGCGACCCCGCCCAGCCCCAGCAGGATCGAGATCGCGAGCCGCAGGCTGACCGGGTCGCGGAAAAGCGCCCAGGCCGCGCTGGCGGTGATCACGGGATTGACCGCGAAGACCACTGCGGCGCCGGCCACGGTCGTCATCTGCACCGCCGCGATCCAGGCGAAAAAGTGGGCCGCCAGCGCCGCGCCCGCGGCGCCCGCCAGCAGCGCATCGAGACGGCCCAGCCGCTTCAGCTGCCGCAGCAGGCGGCGCCCCGTGATCGGCAACAGCAAGGCGGTGGCGATCAGCAGCCGCCAGGCCGCGATCGCGACCGGGTGCGCGTCGCCGATCCGGATGATGTTGCCCGATTGGCTGGCGGCCAGCAGACCGACCGCCAGGAAAATCCACACGCGGCGGGGAACCGCGCTCGCGTCGCCGTGCCGCACCTCAGGCGAAGTCCCAGCCGAGGAAGACCGCCACCAGCAACGCCGCGATCGCCAAAGGCGCCACGATCCTCAAGATCCAGAGCAGCACGTAGAACGCCCACGTGCCCCGCTCGAGGCCCAGCTCCTCGAGCAGCGCCTCGCGACCCAGGAACCAGCCGACGAAGACGGTCGTGCCCAGCCCGCCGAGGGGCAGCAGGTAGTTGGCGGCCAGGTGGTCGAGGCTGGCCAGCACGCCGGCCTTGTCCTCGAAGATCTCGAATCCGGACAGCGGCTCCGAGGCTCCGACCGACAGCGCCGCCAGGATCGAGACGACGAAGACGGTCGAGCTGCAGATCACCGTCGCCTTGCGCCGCGACCATCCGCGCTTGTCGATCATCAGCGAGGTGACCACCTCGCCCAGCGAGATCGTGGACGACAGCGCAGCGAATGCGACCAGCACGAAGAACAGCGGCGCCAGCACCACGCCGCCCGGCATCTGCGTGTAGAACAGCCGCGGCAGCGTGATGAACAGCATCCCCACGGTCGAGCCGGAGACATCGTCCTCGAGCCCCGGCACCGAGAAGATGATGGTGAACATCGCCGTGGCCGCCAGCAGCGCGAAGGTCGTATCGAGGATCACGACCCACAGCGCGGAGCGGAAGACCGACTCCTTGCGCGAGAGGTACGAGCCGTAGGCAATCATCGCTCCCAGCCCCAGCGACAGGGAGAAAAATGCCTGGCCGACCGCCTCCAGCACGCCGCCCGCTTCGAGCCTGTCGAAGCGCGGCACGAACAGGGTGGACAGCGCCTCGGCGCGACCCTCCATCGTCAGTGCGGTGATCACCAGGTAGAGCATGATCAAAACCAGGATCGGCATCATCACCTTGGTCGCCCGCTCGATGCCGCCCCCGATCCCACGCCAGACGATCCCGGCGGTCAGCACGCTGAACGCCGCGGTCAGGATCACCTGGATCGTCCCGTCGGCGAGGAAACCGTCGAAGTCGAGCGAGGCCGCGTCGTACTCGGTCAGCGACCAGACCAGGCACTTGTAGAACGACCACAGCGACCAGCCCGCGATCACCATGTAGTAGGAGAGAATCACCGCGCCGGCCAGCACGCCGAGCCAGCCGACCACGCTCCAGCCGCGGCCGCCGAGCTTCTCGAAGGCGGGCACCGGGCTGAGCTGGGCGCGGCGTCCGACCAGGATCTCGGCCAGCATGATCGGAAAGCCCAGCACGATCACCGCGACCAGATAGACCAGGACGAACGCGCCGCCCTCGTTTTCCCACGAGATGTAGGGGAACTTCCAGAGGTTGCCGAGACCGACGGCCGATCCGGCCGCCGCCAGCACGAAGCCCAGCCGGGAACCCCAGTGGTCGCGCCCGTCAGACATGCACCTCACCTCCCGCCGCGATAGTCGCCGCACGATATCGCAGACGCGGTCGAGGGGTCAAATCCGGGGCCCGCTCACTCCTCGTCGGGCGGCGCGGGCGGGGGCGAGGTCGACTCCCGGCGGAACGTCTCGTCCCCGGCGACCACTTCCAAAAGCGGCTTCCACTCGTCCATGCGATCGCTGCGGATCAGCGAATCGAGCGGAAACTCTCCGGCCCGCAGCCGGCGCTGGAACTCCTCCTCGACCAGCGGCCCGAGCTCCTCGCCGTCCCCGAGGCGAACCCGCCACGTTCTGTCGCTGACATCCATCGCGCCCAGTATGCCACGGCCCGCCCGGCCGGGACAACGGGCCCATCGAATGCCGGGACCCACCATCGAGTCGGCCGAATCCCAAGGCTCGATTTTTCCACGGCGCGGATTGCTCCAGACGGCACGGCTTTGCCTCCGAGGCGATCAATGCGGTAGCATCTTGCCGGAGGATCCGCCATGTCCCCACGGCCGCTGTCCAATCCCGGTCCGCTGACGCAGTTCGACGAGCGCGATACCGTCTTTTCCCGAGCGCGGCTGCGGCCCGGAAGCGACGTGTACGATTCCTACTACCGCGGTCGCCGGGATCTGAAGCAGAGCGACGATCGTACTCGACGGCTCGCGCCGCTGGCCTCGCCCGAGACGCGTCGCTACCGCGCGTCCCCGTCCGCCCTGGTCGAGTCGCAGTTCGCGGCCTCGGACCTGGTCGCCGAGGCGGTGGAGCGCGAGGAGCGGGGCGAGGCGCCGGGGTTGCCTTCGGGCCTGGGCGCGGCTCCCGCCGAGACCGCCGCGGCCGAGCGGCGGCTCGCGGACGGCTCTCCCGAGGGTCTGACGCGCTTCGCCCGCGAGGCGGCCGCCTTTCTCGGAGCGGACGACGCGGGCGTGGCGAGGCTGGATCGGTCCTTCGTCTACTCCCACCGCGGGCGGCCGCTGGAGCGCTTCGGCGAGCCGATCGGCCTCGAGCACCGCTACGCCGTGGTGCTGGTCTTCGAGATGCGCCAGCCGTATCTCCAGGCCAGCCCGGAGATGATCGGCACGGCCGAGACGGCGCGAGTCTACCAGCGGGCGGCGGCGGCCTGCTTCGCGCTGGCCGGGACGCTGCGCCGGCTGGGTTACGATGCGCGGGCTCACGTCGATTCCAACTACCTGGTGATCTGTCCGGCGCTGGCCGTGGAGGCCGGGCTGGGGGAGCTGGGGCGCAACGGGATCCTGGTCCATCGCCGCCTGGGGCCGGGCGTGCGCCTGGGCGCGGTCACGGTCGACGCCGAGCTGATCCCGGACGGGCCGCGCTGC
This sequence comes from Polyangia bacterium, assembly GCA_046484285.1. Classification (GTDB taxonomy): domain Bacteria; phylum Myxococcota_A; class Polyangia; order JAAYKL01; family JAAYKL01; genus CAZHCG01. The sequence continues at coordinate 28,706 of JAWOBP010000176.1, read as the reverse complement.
TGGGGGATCGCCGATTTCTGCCGGATCTGCGGCAAGTGCGCCGAGAACTGTCCCGCCGGGGCGATCCCCGAGGGAGACCCGCAGGTGGTGCGCGGCGCGCTCAAGTGGCCGCTGGCGGCGGAGCGCTGCTACCACTACTGGCGGACGCAGGGGACCGACTGCGGGGTCTGCGTGCGCACCTGCCCGTTCGCCAAGCCCGACTCGGCGCTGCACCGCGCGGTGCGCTGGCTGGTGGCCGGGACGTCCGCCTTCGACCGCCTGCTGCTGTGGGCCGACGACCTGGTCTACGGCGCGTCTCCCCAAGCGCGGCTGCCGCCCCACCTGGAGTAGGAACTTGTGCGCCGCGGCCGCGGTTGCTATTCGGGACGCGGCCCGGATCGAACAGGGAGATGCGCAATGCGAGTGCTCGGCCTGGAGTCGTCCTGCGACGAGACCGCGGCCGCGGTGGTGGAGGACGGCCGCGTCCTGAGCGACGCGGTGGCCAGCCAGATCGAGCTGCACCGCCCCTACGGGGGAGTGGTGCCCGAGCTGGCCAGCCGCCGGCACACCACCGCGGTGCTGCCCGTGATCGACGCGGCGCTGGAGCGGGCCGGCCTGGAGCTCGACGAGATAGACGCGCTGGCCGCGACCGCCGGACCCGGGCTGGTCGGCTCCCTGATCGTGGGGCTGCAGACCGCCAAGGCGATCGCGGCGGCGCGCGGGCTGCCGTTCATCGGCGTCAACCACCTGGCCGGGCACCTGCTCGCCCCGCGCATCGACGACGGCGACGAGCGTCTCCGCCCCGATTTCCCCTACATGGCGCTGCTCGCCTCGGGCGGCCACACCGCCGTCTACCAGGTCGACGGCGAGCGCGAGATCGAGTGCCTGGGCAGCACCCGCGACGACGCCGCCGGCGAGGCGTTCGACAAGGCGGCCAAGCTGCTGGGGCTGGGCTATCCGGGCGGGCCGGTCATCGATCGCCTCGCGGCCGATCCCGGGCGCGAGGTGGAGTTTCCCCAGGCGTTGCGGCAACGTCGTTCGTACGAATTCAGCTTCTCGGGGATCAAGACCGCCGTGGCCCAGCACTTGGCGCGGCTGGACGGAGAGCCCGATTCCGACCAGATCGCGGCCGTGGCGCGCGGGTTCCAGCGCTCGGTGGTGGAGATCCTGGTGCGCAAGGTGACGCTCGCCGCGCGCGAGCGGCAGCTGGCGCGCGTGGTGCTGGTGGGCGGAGTGGCGGCCAACCGCGGGTTGCGAGCCCGTGCGGCCGAGCGCTGCGCCGAGCTCGAGCTGGATCTTTTCGTGCCCCCGCCCGAGCTGTGCACCGACAACGGCTCGATGATCGCGCACGCCGGCTGGATCGCGCTGCGCCGGGGCGAGCGCGGATCGCTGGACCTGGCCCCCCGCGCCTCCTGGCCGCTGTGAGGAACCGACGATTCCGAAAAAGCGAGTCAGCTTCGACGTTTTCCCCGCAGGGCGGCAGTGGCTGCTCCCAGCGCCGCGACGACCGCCGAGACCCTCATCACCGCGGTAAAGGCGCCGAAATCGACCGGTTTCCAGTTGCGGCCGGTGACTCCGCCCGCGGCGGCGAACACGATCGCGGCCAGCGCCACGCCGATCAGCATCCCCAAGATGCGCGCCTCGGCCAGCAGGCTGCCGGCCGTGCCCTGGCGCCGGCGCGGCGCGGCGCCCATCAGCGCGCTGGAGTTGGGCGAGATGAAGATCCCGGTCCCCAGCCCGCAGACGCCGAGCCAGAGCGCCACCGCGAGGCGATCGTCGTCCGCCCCGAGAAACGAGAGCCCGCCCAGCCCGGCGGCCAGGATCAGCATTCCGAGCGTGGCCGGGCCCCGGCTGCCGATTCGATCGGAGAGCCAGCCCGAGGGAGAGGCGACCAGCGCCATCACCGCCGGCTGCGCGGCGAGCACCAGCCCGGTCTGCCCGGAGCTGAGACCCAGGCCTTCCTCCAGGTAGAAAGGGGTCAGCAGGATCATGCCGAACAGCGCCACGTAGTTGGCCAGCGCGCTGAGCGCGGCGCCGGTGAAGACGCGGGAGCGGAACATCTCGAGGTCGATCAACGGCGATCCGGAGCGCCGTTGCAGCGCGATGAAACCGGCGAGGCCGACCAGCCCGATCGCGCCGGCGGCCCAGCTCGCCGCGCCCGGATCTCCGCCGGGGCGCAGGCGGTCGAGACCCAGCAGCAGCAGCGGCAGGCCGGTGACCAGCGCCGCGGTACCGGCCCAGTCGAAGCGCGCCCGCTCGGCGCCGTCCTGCCTGGGCAGGTGCAACCAGCCCAGCCCCAGCACCAGCGCGCTGACCGGGAGCACGCCCCAGAAAACCCAGCGCCACCCCAGGTTGCCCACCACCCAGCCGGCCGCCGGCGGACCGAGCATCAGCCCAGTGTAGGTCGCGGTGGAGAGGGTGCCCAATGCCTTGCCGCGCTTAGAGTCGGGGAAGGCGGTGGTCAGCAGCGCCGGACCGGTCGCCATCACCATCGCGGCGCCGGCGCCCTGCAGACCGCGCGCCGCCACCAGCCAGCCCAGCCCGCCGGCCGTCGCGCACCAGATGGACGAGAGGCCGAAGACGGAGAAGCCGACCATGTAGAGCCGGCCGTGACCCACGATGTCGCTCAGCCGCCCGCAGGGCAGCAGCAAGACACCGATCACCATCAGGTAGGACTGTACCACCCAGCGCGAGGTCTCGACCGTGACCGACATCTCGCGCCCGATCGTCGGCAGAGCCAGATTGACCATCGAGCCGGCCATCGCGGACAGGAAGGTACCCACCGCCACCACCGCCAGCACGCGCCGCGGGCGTCGAGATCCTCCGCCGCCGTCGTGAGGGAGGTCGATCATCACGGGCTACCCACTTTCGCCGGGAAGCGAACCGAGCTGGTCCAAGAAGCCGTTCACGGTCCTTTCCAAAACCGGGACCACAGATACGCGAAGCGGCCGCCGCTGTCCAGACGGGCGCCGCGCGCGGAGCCGTCCGTCCGCGCGGTCGAGGCTCACTGGCAGCCGTTGCGTGCGATCAGGCCGTACTCTCCGACCAGGTAGGCGGTTCCGTCCGGCGCGACCAGCGCGTCGTTTTCGAGCACTCTCAGCCTGTCGCTCCGGAGCCTGGACCATCGGCTCGCCGGTGATGCAGGGGTAGGGCTGGAGCGCGATCATGTCGGTGCTGTTTTCCATGAGGATGTGCTATTTGTTCTCGGAACGGACGGGCTCCGGCGCGGGGAGGAGAGGATGCCACGCACTGCGGCTTTCGAAGCGTACACCGATCGCTACGAGCAATGGTTCGAGCGCCACGAGCCGGTCTACCGCGCCGAGCTGCGGGCGATTCGCGAGCTACTGCCGTCCGGGGGCAGGATGCTGGAGATCGGGGTCGGCACGGGACGTTTCGCCGCCGAGCTGGGGGTGGGGCTGGGCGTGGAGCCCTGCGGCCAGATGGCGCGGCTGGCCCTGCGGCGCAGAGTGAGCGCGGTCGGCGGGCGCGGCGAGGAGCTGCCGCTGGCCGGCGGGACGTGCGACGCGCTGCTGATGGTCACGACCCTCTGCTTCCTCGACGACGCCGAGCGCGCCTTTGCCGAGGCGCTGCGCGTGCTGCGGCCCGGTGGGCGGCTGGTGGTGGGCCTGGTCGATCTCGACACCGAGCTGGGCCGGGCCTACGAACGGGGCCGCTCCAGCAGCGCCTTCTACAAAGAGGCCACCTTCTACACCGCCTCCCAGGTCGCCGCCGCGCTGCGCGAGGCCGGCTTCGTCGATCTCGCCTTTCGCCAGACCCTGTTCGCCCCGCTCGACGAGATCACGAAAGACGAGCCGGTCCGCCCCGGCCACGGCAAAGGAGCGTTCGCCGCGATAGCCGCCGCCGCGCCGAGCAGCTGATCGAGCCCGACTCAGCTGCCGGAGAACTGCACGCCCTCGAAGACGAGGCTCGGCACGCGCAGGCGGCCGTGCTTCCAGGTGTCGCTGCCCACCGCGACCAGCCGCTTCCACAGCTCCAGGTGATTGCCGGCGATGTTCATCTCGGCCACCGCGCCGCCCGGTTTTCCGCCCTCGAACAGCGTGCCGTAGACTCCCAGCGAGAAGTCGCCGGTGGTTGGGTTGGAGTTGCCGCCGATGAAGCCGCGCACCAGGATCCCGTCGCCGGCGTCGGCCATCAGCCGCTCCAGGTCGGCCTCGCCGGGCGGTATCACCACGTTGGAGCGGGAGCCGGTGGTCGGCTCCGCCTCCAGCTTCTTGCCGTAGTAGGTGTCGATGTAGAAGTTGCGGAACACCCCGTTTTGGAAGACCGGCATCTTCTCCGCGGCGATCCCCTCTGAGTCGAACAGCCGCGAGCCGAAGCCGCCCGGCACGAACGGATCGTCGATCAGGGTCAGCAGCTCGGAGCCGACCTTCTCGCCCCTGGCGTCGGCGAGAAAGGAGCGCCGTTGCTGCACCGCCCGCCCGCTGGTGACCGCCAGCAGCTTGCCCAGCAGCCTGCCGACCGTGCGGTTCTCCACGATCATCGTCGTGCGTCGCGTGCCGACCTGCTCTGCGCCGAGCCGCAGGCGGGCCCGCTCGGCCGCGCCGCGCCCCACCTCGGCCGGGTCGGGCAGACCGTCTCTCCGCCGCGAGCCGGAGATGTCCCAGCCGCTCGGCCGCCGGTCGCCCTCGTCGCGCAGCGACAGCTCGCCGAACATCCAGAACTGGGTGCCGCGCCTGGAGCCTTCGAACCCGTTGGAGTGGATCTGGTACAGCTCGGACTGCTCGTCCTCGTAGCTCGTCTCGGCCGATATCGCCCGCTCGCCCGCTTCGTCGAGCGCGGCGCTCTCGATATCGCCGGCCAGGCGGCGGCGCTCCTCGGAGCCGACCTTCGAGATCGCCGGGTCGTACAGCTCCAGGTCGAGCTCGCGCCGGCCCTCGTACAGCTTCGGATCCGGCATCTCGCGAAAGGGATCCGGCGTCATCGCGCGGGCCATCGCCACCGAGTCGTCGAGAAAGGAGTCGAGCGCCTCGCGCCGCAGGTCGTTGGTCTCGCAGGCGGTGTACTTCCCGTCGATGTAGAGGTGCAGCGTCAGGCTGCGCCGCGACGACTCCTCGACCCTGTCCGGGCGCCCCTTGCGATAGGTGACCGAGACGTTCCGCGAGCGGTAGGCCACCGCCCTGACGCCCTTGACTCCGCGTTTCAGCGCACCGTCCAGCGCGGTGCGCGCCATCTTCTTCAGCTCTTGTGTTCCGCTCATGAGTTCACCCCGCCGACCGTGATCGCCGAAACCTTGACCGTGGGCAGCCCCAGCCCGACCGGCACGGACTGCCCGTCCTTGCCGCAGGCCCAGGTTCCGCCGTCGAGTTGCTTGTCGTCGCCCACCATCACCACCTTGGAGAGGCTGTCCGGGCCGTTGCCCGTCAGGTTGACGTCCTTGACCGGCGAGGTGATCTTCCCGTCCTCGATCAGGTAGCCGGTCTTGACGTAGAAGCTGTAGTCGCCCGCGCCGATGTTGACCTCGCCGTTGGCGAAGTCCACCGCGTAGAGCCCGTGCTTCACCGAGCGGATGATCTCCTCGGGATCGTGGGGTCCGTTTTCCATCGTCGTGACCCGCATCCTGGGCAGCGGCACGCAGCGAAAGTCCTCGCGCCGTCCGTTGCCGGTGCGCTCCACTCCGTAGTGGGCCGCGCTGATGCGGTCGTGCAGGTAGGAGACCAGCCGTCCGTTCTCCACGAGCACGGTGCTCTGGCCGGGCGTGCCCTCGTCGTCGATGTTGATCGAGCCGCGCGCCTTTTCCTCGAGAGCCGTGTCGACGATGCTTACGAAGCTCTCGGCCACCGGCTCGTCCATCATCGTAGAGAAGATCGAGGTCCCCTTGCGGTTGAAGTCCGCCTCGAAGCCGTGGCCCATCGCCTCGTGCAGCAGGATTCCCGAGGTGGCGGGCGCCAGCACGACCGGCATCTCCCCCGCCTCGGGCACGCGGGCGTCGAACAGCAGCATGGTGCGATCGACCGCCTCGCGGGCGATTTCGTCTATCAGCGCGTCGCTGTACATCGACGGGCCCTCGCGGCGGCTGCGCGAGTAGGAGTTGCTCTCCACGCGCCCGTCCTTCTCGGCGACGCAGGTGGCGTAGAGGAAGGTCAGCGGGCGCGTGTCCTCGGCGATCAGCCCCTCGGAGTTGGCGACCAGGATCACCTCGTCCTCGTCCATGAAGTGCACCGCGGCCTTGACGATGCTCGGATCGCCGCCGCGCACCTTCTCCCCCACCCGCTGCACCAGGTCGATCTTGGAGTCGGGCGCGGCCGCGCTCCACAGCCGCCGCGTCTCGTAGAGGCGGGGCATCTCCACGCTGGAGAACGAGCTCGGCGCCGACCCGGGCTGGCCGGTCGCGATCGTGGCCGCGGTCTCGGCCGCGGCCAGCAGGCTCTTTTCGGTCAGCTCCTCGGTGTAGGCGTAGCCGGTCTGGTCGCCCTCGAGCACGCGGATCCCGGCGCCCAGGTCGACCTGGGCGTAGGCGCGGTTGACCTGCTCGTCCTCGAAACCGATGTAGTCGCCCGCCCGGTGCTGCACGAAGACCTCGGCGAAGTCGCCGCCCTTGGACATCCCGCGGCGGATCACCTTGCGCAGCAGCTCCTCGTCGACGCCGAAGTTGCTCGCGAAGTAGTCGGCGCGCGCTGCGCTCTTCTTCGCCGCCTGCGGTCGCCCGACCGCGGCCGGCGGGTGGGCGCACGACGTCAGCAGCACCGGCGCGGCGGCGGCGCCGGCCGCGCCGATCCGGATGAAGTTGCGCCTGTCGATCGTGTGTCTCATGGTTCTTTTTCTCCTCGACGGCTCGTTGCTCCGATGGACAAGGTATCGCTCGACGCGATCGCTGTCGAGCCGCATCGTGAGCCGTGTCCGGCGTCCAGTGCAACAACTTGAAACGGGCGGGCTCGTCTTACATAACTGTTGTGGTACCGGGAGTTGAGATCATGCGTGGAAGACATTGGGGGTTCGTTGCGCTGACGGCGGCCGTGGCCTGGGGCTGCGACCTGGGCGGGCGCGAGCATCCGGCGGGTGGAATCGACTCCGGAGTCGACACCGGCGCGGACGCGGACGGAGATGCGGACTCGGATTCCGAAAAGGACACAGGGGACGGAGAGGACACGGACTCGAGTTCTGATTCGGACATCGACACCGATACCGACACCGATGCTGACGCGGACGCGGATACGGACACCGACGCGGACACGGATACCGACGCCGATGCGGACGGCGATAGCGACACCGCCGCGACGCTGACGGGCGAGGTGCGCGCGATCGACTACCCGAACCCGGACGCCGGCGCCGAGATCTCCGCGGTCGCCGGGGCGCGGGTCTTCCGCTACATGGAGTTCGAGTGGCCCGAGTCGAGCTTCGAGACGCTCAGCGGCGGCGACGGATCCTACGAGCTGAACGATTTGCCCGCCGGGGAGCTGATCCACATCGTGGCCGACGGCGACGGGGAGCACCTCGGGCGCGTCGATTCGACCGCGCTCGGATCCGGGGTCTCCGCCCGCGATCTCGAGCTGGTCGAGCGGGAGCGGCTGGAAGAGATCGCAAGCCTGGGCGACGTCGTCCCGCAGCCCGGATACGGAATCGTGCACCTGGCGATCCGCCCCGACGCGCTGGGCAAGATCGAGCGCTCCGGATCAATCGGAGAGCCGGTCGAGCTGGACGGCGGCGAGCTGTACGTCTTCAACATCCCCGACGAGTTCGACGGCCGGGGTTTCGTCGAGGTCGGGGTCGCCGAGCCTCCCGAGACCGCCCACGGCTGCGACACGCTCGAGCGACCCCGGATCTGGAACGACACCCGGCCGGTGCTGGTGATCGACGACCACCTCTCCTCGGTGCGCGTCCACTGCCGGCCCGACCTGGCGATCGCCGAGCTGCACGTCTGCCCGGTGGAGGATCTCAACGGCGACGGCCAGGTCGACGACGGCGACGAGTTCATCGAGCTGGTCAACACCACCGGCGAGGAGCTGGAGCTGGGCGGCTGGACGATCGAGGACGGTCAGGAGAACCTGCTGCACACCTTCCCCTACGGAGCCGAGGTCGGCCCCGGCGCGGCGATCATGGCCTGGGGCGGGCCGGAGCTGCCCGACTCTGACGATCTGGATCACACCTGCGCGATCGCCTTCAGCCAGGGACCGCCCGCGCTGGGCGACACCTCGGGCGCGCTGGTCGTGCGCGACGAGCTGGGCCGCGAGGTGGACTGGGTCGACTACGATTTTTCCGACCTCGACTGCGGCGTGTCGCTGGGGCGGCCCCGGCTGTTCGACATCGCCTTCGAGCCGCACGACCGGGTCTGCTCCGCGCAGCCCTGTGCGGCCAGCTCGCCCGGAGCCGATCCGGACCTGGCCGACTACCCGGCCTGCGTCGGGTCGGCTTCGGACCTGGTCGTTTCCGAAATCCACCATTGCCCGACCCTCGATCTCAACGGCGACGGCGAGGTCGACGACGGCGACGAGTTCGTCGAGCTGGTCAACACCACCGACGGCTCGCTGAACCTGAGCGGCTGGACGCTCGAGGACGGAGACGCCGCGACGCTGCACGAGTTCCAGGATGGGTTCTGGCTCGATCCGGGCGCGGCGGTCACGGTCTGGGGCGGTCCCCAGGCCCCGTCCCCGCTGGAGGTGTACGAGGCGTGCAGCGTCGCGGCCGGAGGGGGTTCGATGGAGATCGACGACACGGCCGGCTCGATCCTGGTGCGCGACGGCTTCGGAGATCCGGCCGACGAGGCGATCTACTTCGCGGGCGAGACTCCCTGCGGGGTGTCGATGGTCAGGCCCGATCCGGCCAGCATCGCGCTGGTGGACCACTGCTCGGCCAGCGGCGGCGATCCCTGTGCCGATCTCTCCCCGGGGCGGACGGTGGACCTGGTGCCGTGGGCCGAGTGCAACGCGATGCAGCTCACCTTGCAGGGCGTGATCCAGGAGTCGGACACGGATGCCGGCGCCGTGCCGATCGAAGGCGCCGAGCTCTACGTCTTCGAGCACCCGGAGCTGGGAGTCGCGATCAGCGGCGCGGACGGCGGGGTCGAGATCGACGACGTCCCGGTCGGCGAGAAGATCCACCTGGTCGCCACGCCGCCGGCGGGCGAGTGGTGGGGTCGGATCATCGCGCGCGTGCTGTCGTCCGGCGACAGCGGCATCGAGTTCAACCTGATCCCGGACAGCCTGCTTCAGTCGATCGGCGGCGAGGTGCCCGGGCTGGTCCTCGACGACTCGCGCGGATTTCTCCAGGTGCGGGTCGCCGTCGGCGTGCAGGTCTGGCTGGTCGGGATCGGCGACGCCGACGCAGTGGTCTTCGGCCCCGGTGGAGCCCAGAGCGGTAACATCGTCCCCGACGGCGGCCCGTACGATTCGGTTTTTTTCTTCAACACCCCGCCGCTGGACGGAGGAGTCGAGGCGCAGGTCTCGCCACCGGACGGCGGGGTCTGCGAGCCGGCCGGCGGCCCGGACGGGTACAACCCGGTCCTGGTCCTGGGCCGCCACGCCAGCGAGATCCAGTACGACTGCCACTGGTAACGTTAGCGACAGGAAGTCGTCGGCTTTGACACGCAGATCCGGGGCCCTGGGCCGGCGGATCACGAACCGAACAGAATGCGGCTCAGAAGCATAAAATGCAAATATTCTTCGACGAGCAGCATGTACCGGCCAGGAACAAAACTGCCGGGAGAGAGGCGGTCGATTGTCTCCTCGACGGTTGTTTTTGCCTGAAGCACATGAAAATACTACAAAAAACGCCTCTCGAGACGCCCTGCGGCCTTTAATCGGCCTGTTTTGGGCGTTTTTCGGTCCCGGGAGGCCGCTCGTGGTCGTGGCCGGCCACTGCAGAGCCCGACTGACAGGTATTCTTTCTGTTTATCCGGGGCAAATAAAATTAGCCTAAAAAGCTTCAAAGGCATATAAAATACGCCTGGTCCGGTGTATTTGATCTTGCCGATGCAATGAGAAGCGGGCCGGAACGGATCGGCGGCCGAATGCCGAAGTTATTCGTGCGCGAGCCCTTGGTTTAGCGGGGAGCTTCTGCCCGACGCTCGCCGCTCCGCTCGGAGGCCAGCAGGCGGCAGCGCTTTTTTTCGGTGTCGCTCTGCTCGTGGCGGCCCAGCCGCTCGTGGGCGTCGGCCAGCAGGCAGTGCAGCGCCGGGTGGAAGGGGTGGATCGCGTTGGCGCGGGTGAATGCCTCGGCGGCTTTCTCGGGTTGATCGAGCCGCAGCCTGGCGGTGCCGAGCTGCACCAGCGCGGTGGCGTGGAATGGGTACAGCTCTGCGATCCTCTCCAGCAGCTCGGCTGCGCGCTCGTTATCGCCCAGGTTCAGCAGGCAGCCGGCCAGCCGGTCGCTGATGGCCGGCGAGGGCGACTCGGCCAGCTTCAGCGCTCGTTCGAACTCGTGCGAGGCGGCCCGGTCGTGCCCGCGCAGCCGCAGCAGGTCGCCCAGCCGCAGGTGGCGTCGCACCTCGAGGCTGAGTACGGACTCTTCGGGATCGCGCAGGGTGGTGGCGCCGCGCCGGTAGCGGCGTTTCATCAGCTCCACCGCCGGGATCGGCGTCTGGCGGGCGCCGCTGGCGGTCTGGCGCCACCAGCGGTAGAGACGCTCCAGCGAGAAGCGGGACAGCTCGGCCAGCGCCGCGCCGACCGACTCGCCGCGCCCCAGTCGCGCCAGCAGCGCGCGCAGCCAGCCGTCCTCCAGCCGCTCGTCGAGGTAGCGCACGAAGCTGAGCACCTGCGAGTAGGCCAGCGCCGCGTCCTCCTGGTTGGGCAGGTGTGCGATCGATGGATGGAAGCGCCTCAGCGGTATCAGTCGTCGCTCCCGCGCGGCGCGGTCGAGGAGATAGGCCTCTCCCGGCGTCAGCTCGCCGGCGAGCTGACCGCGCCAGCGACCCTCTAGCAGCTTGGCGACTCCCTCGTGGAGCCAGATCGGAGCGCGATCCAGCGAGGCGCGGGCGATCATCATGTGGGTCAGCTCGTGGGCCAGCGTGTCTATCCAGGGATACCCGGTCGCCAGCGCGCGCGGCGAAAGCAGCATCACGCGCCCGTACTTGGAGACCGCCACGGTGCCGGTGCGCTGGATCTGCTCGGAGGTCAGCCCGCTGCAGGCGGCCAGCGCCTCGGCGTCGCCGAGGAAGACCACTTCGATCGGGAACTGCGGGCGGTCGCCGAAGACGCTCTCCAGCTCGTCGAGCTGCCTGGCCAGCGCCCGCTCGGCGTAGGGGACCAGCAGCTCCTCGCTGCCGGCGGGGACGAAGAAGACAAAATCGTCGCTGGCGCCCTCGGCGCGCTTCAGCTTGGCAAGCTCGCCGCGCGTCGCCTCGACCCTGTGCCTGAGCGCACGCCAGCCCTGCTCGGCGCGCGCCCCGGCCAGCGCCGCTCCCAGCACCTCCAGCGCCTCGTCGAAGCGCCCTTCGTAGAAGGCCAGCCTGCCGCGCAGGAACAGGCCCCGCGGCGAGCCGGCCAGCTCGGGATCCAGCTTCTCGAGGCGAGCGCGGGCCTTCTCCAGCAGCAGCGAGCGCACCTCGCTGGCGAGCAGATCGAGCTGATCGCCCTGCGCCGCGAGGCTCGCCGGCGCGAGCAGCGCCGCCAGGACAGCCAGCCTAGCGAACCAGCGTCTCATAGTACCTCTCGATCGCCTCGCGGTAGCTGCTCGGCACTTCCTCGCGCATCGCCTCGAGAATGTCCTCGCGGTGCTCGGCCGGAACCTGGTGCTCGCTGGGATCCGGGATCTCCACGTCGGCGCCCAGCACCACCGGCCGGGATTCGAGCGGCGCGGCCTGGTTCCCGCGGCGCAGGTCGTCTCGCAGGCGGGTCAGCTCGTCGAGCGCCTCGGACTGCTCCACCAGCGCCTCGCGCACGGCCTTGTTCTCCAGGCGGGCCACCGCTTTTTTCATGTGTGTCTCGGCGGTCCGCAGCGAAGCCCTGGCGCGGTGCCCGAGAAAGCGCGTCTCCTGCTCGCGGTTTCCGATCCAGGCGCGCATCCGCCGGGTGCGGAACGTCACGTGTCGCTGGCGGTTGGTCTGGGCGCGGACCCGCAGGCGATCGCGCTCGCCGAGCAGCTGGGTCGGGCCGGGATAGGCGTCGGTCACCTCCGCCGCGATCCGCCGCGCGGTCTTCCTCACCTTCTCCAGCGTGGAGGCGGCCTCGCCGTCGTCCTGGACCATCTCGCGGCGCCAGTCGCCGGCCAAAGAGCCGATCCCTTCCGCGGCACGGCGCGCTTCGTTCAGATCGCCGTGCTCGAGGGCGAGATCGATCTCGCGGACCAGCGAGCCAAAGGCGACCAGGCGCTCCCTGCGCTCGGCCGGCTCGGGGCGATCGAGTTGGTCCAGCGCAGCGCGGATTTCCTCTGTGCGCTCCAGCTGCCTGTGCACCAGGGGATCGATCTTGCTGCGCATCACCTCGACCAGGCGCTCCTGGTAGCGGCGTTGCAAGGCGGTGGTCTGGCGGCGTACCTGGAGCTGCTCCGATTCGATCTCCATGATCCGATCGAGCAGCTCGCCGACGAACTTCTCGGCCTCGCCGAAACGATCCGTGCGGAACGAGAGCAGGCCGCTCTCCAGCCCGGCCATCAGCCGCGCAAGATCCTGTTCCATCCGCGAGGCGATCTGCATCGCGGCCTCGATCTCTCCGGCGGCGACCAGCTCTCGGATCCGGGCCAGCGCGTTGCCCAGGTCGATCGCCTCCACGGCCTCGGGATTGAGATAGGTGTCGGCAACCTTGCCGCGAACCTTCTCCAGCTCGTCGTGCAAGCGGTCCACGGCGCGCTCGAAGCGCTCGATCGCGTCGATCAGCGCGCGGCGGGCCGCCTCGGTACGCGTGCGGGCGAAGTTGTCGAGCAGATCGCCGAGCTCGGAGCGTTGTTCCTCGAGCAGGTCGCCGTCGGCGATCACGCGCCCCAGCTGCTGGTCCAGCAGCACGTCGTCGACGCGGATTACCGCTGCTTCCAGCAGGCGAATCGTGACTCGATCCACCGACTGCCTCTTTGGAAAATCGGCCAGCGGATCGCGGTAGAGACGCGCCTCGTGCAGCAGCTGGTTGGAGAGGTCCTCGCGGACCTGCACGAAGGACTCGACCGTCCGCTGCGGGGTCAGGGAATCCATGTCCAGTTGGTGGATCAAGCGAGCGGTGCGGCCCAGCACGTCCTCGGTCCGACGGCGCAGCGCGGTGAAGCGTTCCCCGGCCTCCCGGGGCTTGCGGTCGGGCGGCACGCTGCTCTCCAGCCGGGCGGCGAGCAGGTCGATCAGCGCGTCGAGGGCGTTGCGCTGCTCCTCGACCGCGGCCAGATGGCGATTGCGCCGCGTCATCACCTCGACCGCGATCGGGCGGGTGCGACCCCGCTTGGGACCGCCGATCGTGTCGTCGTCGTAGGCCTCCAGCTCCAGCTCGAGCTTCGTCTCCTCGAGGCGCATGCTCTGCGGGGACCAGCGGTAGCGGTGGCGCAGCCGGGATACCCGGTCCCCGGCGCGGATCACGGTCTTGCGCACCGCTTCGCGATCTTGGGCCCGAACCACCAGGTCGATGCGGCTCAGGCCGTGGTCGTCCTCGGCCTCGAACTCCAGGATCAGCTCGCCGGTGCGGTCGACCTCGACCTCGCCCGCCGGGCGCAGCAACCGGATCCCGGGCGGCGAGTCCTGCTCGACGTCCAGCCGCCGCCGCGGTCCGGACAGCAGCCTGGAATCGTCTCCCAAACGCAAGGAGAACGTACCCGGCTGCAGCACGACGAAGCGGCCGGTGACCCTCCCGTCCGAGTGCACGGTCAGGTCGGCCTCGGCGCCCCCGGGCAGGACGACCAGGCCCTGGTCGGCGCCGGGCAGCAGCGAGCGGCCCTCCAGCACGACGGTCGTTCCGGCCGGAGCGACCAGCCCACCCGAGATCGTTTCCAGCTGCCGCGGGGAGCGACGCAGGTAGCCGGGATAGCGCAGCGTCACCGACAGATCCCCCACCACGGGCTGCGGCACGTCCAGCACCTCCACGCTCCTTTCCGGTACGCGCGGCTCGCTCCAGAGCGTGCGCAGGCCTGTCTCCGTGATTCCGGGAAACGCGGTCCGGGCCGCCGCGGCCCCGGCGATCGAGGCGGCCAGCGCGAGGATCGGGAGCGCGGCGAAACGCGCGGGGAAGATCCGGCGGCGCGAGACGCGGCGCAGGCGGTCGCCGACGTCCCGGAGATGCCGTCCCAGCAGCCGCGGCGAGAACTCCCGGGCCGCTTGCGGAGAGGCGGCCAGCTGGCAACCGGAGAGCGCGTCCGAGGCCAGCTCGGGGTAGATGCGCCCGATCCGCCTGGCGACCGACTCCAGATCGCCGATCCGTCGCAGCGGCAGCACGACCGCGAAGATCAGCACGGCGCCCACCAGCGCCCCGGCCGCGGTCCAGCCGGCGATGCGCAGCGGCTCGCCCCCCCACCAGCCCAGCGCCGTGACCAGCGAGGCCAGCAACAGCGTGCCGGCCATCGCGACCCAGCACAGCCCGGAGGCCAGCGCGATCATGCGGCCCCGGCGGCGCAGCGAGACGAGCTCGCCCAGGATGCCTTCGGCCGTCCGGTCGTCCGTCGAGTTGTGTCCCGCTCCGTCCATCGTCTATAAACGATACGTAAAACCGAAGAAATCGCCACTGTTTGCGGGAGGCGTGATGACAATCGAAGAGCAACTGACGAGCAGGCTCACTGAAGCGATGCGCGAGGGGCGCAAGCTCGAGCGAGAGGCGCTGCGGATGGTCAAGACCCTGGGGACCAAGGCCAGATCCGAGCCGGGCTTCTCCGGCGAGACCGACGACGAGTTCTGGATCGGAGTGATCGGCCGCTACGTCAAACAGCAGAAAAAGGCGCTGGCCGAGTACGAAAAGCACGGAGAGGCCGCCGCCGAGCGGGTGGACGAGCTGCGCGCCGAGATCGAGTACCTCTCGCCGTTTCTTCCCGCCAAGCAGGGGGAGGACGAGGTGCGCCGCCTGGTCGACGAGGCGATCGCGGAGCTGGGCGCGGCCGGGCCCAAGATGGTGGGGCGCGTCGTGGGCGCGGTGATGCGAGGTCACCGCGACGAGGTCGAGCCGGCGATGGTCAAGCGCATCGCCGCGGAGAAGCTGGGCTGAGGACGGAGTGAGCGAGGGTCGCAAGCACTCGGTGCGTCCGGCTCAGGGCATGCGCCGCATCGTCGCCTTCGGCTCTGGCAAGGGTGGCGTCGGCTCGAGCATGATCGCCACCAACCTGGGTATCTTCCTGGCCCAGATCGGCAAGCAGGTGGCGCTGGTCGACGCCAGCACCTCCAGCGCGGGACTGCACTCCTGGCTGGGAATGGGTCCTCCGGAGAAAACGATCGGAGACCTGTTGTGGGGCCGGGCCTCGCGCGTGGAGGAGGTGATCTCAGAGACGCCGGTGACCGGCCTCCTTCTGCTCGGCGGGGTTTCGGATCTCCTCGGCCCCCTGCGGGTCGACGCCTCGACGGCGCGCGAGCTGCGCGGACATCTGCGCAACCTGGAGACCGATTTCGTGCTGATCGATCTGCCCTCCGGTCTCACGCCGCTGGCGCTGGACCTGTTCGCAGCGGCCGACGTCCCGATCGTGAGCACGGCCGCCACTCCGGACTCGGTCGAGGCGACCTACCGCTTTCTTTGTGCGGCCTTCCTGCGCAAGCTGATCGGCAGGGAGACGGACGACTCGGCGCGCGGACTGCTGGAGCGGCTCGGATCGCGGCGGGGACTCCTTGCCAGCCCCCGCGAGATTGCGGAGACACTCGAGGAGAACGGGTTGCCAGCCTCGGAGCTGGCGCGCGAGCTGCAGGCCGAGTTCCACCCGCAGCTGATCGTCAACGAGACACGGATCAAGGCGGACGAGGAGGTCGGCGAGGCGATGGTCTCGGCCGCCGCGCGCTGGCTCGGCCTCGTGCCGCGCCTGTTGGGATCGGTGGGCTGGGACGACAACGTGTGGCTCTCGCTGCGCCGCGGCCTGCCGCTTCTGACCGAGTTCAGGCGCAGCCGCGCCTGCAAGGACCTGGAACGGATCGTGCGCCGCCTGCTCGGCCAGGAGTTCAAGGACCTGTTCGCCCCCGGTGTCGTGCCGCCGCCGACCAGCGAGCAGAACCTCTACGAGCTGTTGGAGATCTATCCGGGAGCCTCCGAGGAGGAGGTGCGGCGGGCGCTGAAGAGGATTCGCGAGTGGTTCGGCGTGGACGGTCTCGCCACGCGGGGCGCCTGCTCGGACGAGGAGCGGGAGGAGTATCAGCGCCGGGCCGAGGAGGCGCACGCGCGCCTGCTCGACAAGTCCCAGCGCCGCGAGTACGACCGCAACCACTTTCCGGAGGGCTTCTCCTCGGCGCGCGAGCGCTACGAGCGCGCGAGAAACAGCATCGCCGGAACCGTGGCCGCCACCCGCGACTCGCTGCCCGACGTCGAGCTGGCGGACGACGACATGGTCGACGGCGAGTTCCTCGGCCGCGTGCGGCGCGAGCGAAACGTGGAGCTGATCGACATCTCCAACCGGGCCAAGATCTCGGTCAGCTACCTGCGCGCGATCGAGGAGGAGCGTTACGAGAATCTCCCGGCCGAGGTGTTCGTGCGCGGCTTCGTCACCGAGTTCGCGCGCTACTTGAAGATCGATTCCAAACGCGCGGTGCGCGATTTCATGGCCAAGCTCGACATGGCGGGCGAGCGCGAGGAGAAGTGAGCGGCGCGCCGTTTTGCGGCGAAAGCGCGACGGTGAGATGATACGATGGCTCTGTTATTAGATATCGTGACGATTCGGGCGAGGAGGTGACCGATGAAGCGGTCGTCGGGAATGGTGGTGCGGGCTCTCGCGGTATTGTCGCCGGCGTTTTCGCTGGCGGCCTGCGGGGGTCTGCCCCGGGACTACAACGAGGTGGCCGAGGCGGAGCAGATCGACCTGCCGGAAGAGGAGAGCGAGGCGCCGGCCGACGGGAACGACGGCGGCGTAGACGCCGCGGTCGACACCGACCACGAGATCGGCGCGGCTCCGCTGGCGGTGGGGATGACGGCGATCCCGGCGCTGCCGATCGCCCGGGTGCTGGGCAAGGCGCGCGACGACATCGAGACGCTCTTCACGACGGTAGGAGCAGACGAGAGCGAAAAGGAGGCGGGCTGGGTGCGCTACAATCAGCACCTCGAGGTGCGCTACGACGAGAGCGATCTCGCCGTCGAGCTGGCGCACCGGGTCCCCGAGGATCTCGGCTGTCTGGAAGCGGCTCGCTGGCTGGGCTTCGAGGACGCCGATCCGCCCCGCCGCGAAGAGGGAAGCTGCGTCTGGCCGGCCGGCTCGGACGATCACTCCCTGGCCGAGGACGCCTCGGGCCGGCTCGTGCTCGACGCCGAGCTGTTCACCGCCCGCCGCGAGAGCCCCTGAAACGGGGTCTACTCGGCGTTCTTCTCGCAGATTCCGGCCGGATCGCGGCACTCTCCGGGCCGGCACTCGCCGCGGAAGAAGCGCCATTCCTCGCAGCGGGATCCGTCGTCGAAGACGCAGACCCCGTACTCGCCCTCGGAGCCCCGCCGCATCTCGAGCCTTCCGCCCGCCTCGACGCAGTGCTCGCTGGCCGGGTTGGCCAGACCGGCACCCGCCGCGGGGGCGCCCTCCCTGCTGGCGTCGGCCGCGGCGGGCACCACCTGGCGTTCGGGCTGACCGCAGCCGGCAAGGGCGGTGATCAGCGCCCAGGACAACGAGAAGACGGATCTGCTCATGGTGACCTCCTGGATTCGAGACGGCCTCGATCGTACCGCCTCGAGCGAAAAGGCGCCATTGCATCTCCAGTCGAGCGCGACGCCAGCGCGATTCCCGATTGACCGGCCGGTCGGCGGGTCGATACTGTCCGATCATGCACCCCGACCCGCACCGACGCCTCGCCGGCGCGGCGCTCGCCCTGGCCGCGCTGGCGGCCGCCGGTGGTGCGGCGGCGGGCGAGCCGGCCGTGTCGATTCGGATCGATGCCGCTCTCGAGGACGGCGGGGAGCGGATCGGGGGCAGGGTCGAGATCTCCCTGGTCAACGACAGCGGAGCTCCGCTCGAGACGATTCCGCTGTGGCTCTACCCGGAGCGCTTCCGCGACCCGGAGCGCGGCGTGACCGACCGCACTGTCAATTGGATCTACCCCGACGGACCGAGCAGCGGCCGAGCCGGGATCGAGAGCGTCTCGTGGAACGGCGAGCCGCTGCCGGACGACGCGGTGAGGCGGGCGCCGATGCCCCCGGGCGGCGCTCCGGCGGACGCGCCGGCGATCGCGCGGGTCGAGCTGCCGCGCGCCCTGCCGCCCGGCGAGCGGGGCCTGCTGAGCGCCGATTTCAGCGTAAAGATTCCGCACCGCCGCGGCAGGTTCGGCCGCCACGACGGCGCGGTGATGTTGGCCGGGGGCTGGTTTCCGCGGCCGCTCGCCGACCTGAGCGGAGCGCGTCCCGGTCTGCCTCCCGAGCGGATTCGCGTCGACGTGCGGGTGCGTCTGCCGGCCGGCAGCGGGGCGGTGCTCGACGACCTGATCTTCGAGCCCGTCGAGCGCCAGCGGGAGATTTCGGCGGAAGGGCTGGAGGTGGATTCGCTGGCTCTGATCGTGCTCGATCGGATGGAGATCGCAACGCGCGAGCTGCCCTGGGGAGAGGTGATCCGCGTCGGTCGCGAGCTGCCCGACCCGGCTCCGGAGTGGGAGGACACAGGTGGAATCGACGAAAACGGTCTGCCCCGGGGGCTGGAGGCGATCAACCGGGTCGATCGCGTAAAGCGGGCGCTGGACCTGGTGGAGCGCGCGGCTGCGATGCTGCGCGGCACGGCTCCCGGCTGCCCGCTGCCCGAGCGGGTGGTGCTGGTGGAGGTGCCGGCGCGGGACCGGCTGGTGCAGCGCGGGCCGAAGCCGTTGCTGCTCTCGGACCGCATCTGGCGGGTGGTTGAGGCGGAGCAGGTGCTGGCCTTCCACGATCTGGCATTGCTGCGGGAGGTCGGCGCAGCGCTGGCGGCTCCGGCGGCGGCGGCCGCGGACCGGGGCGGGGATCGCTACCTGGCCGCCGAGATCATCGGAGCCCGGCTGGCGCGGCGCTACGCTCGGGAGGTGCTGGGCGGCAAGTCCAGCCTGCGCGATCTGCTCGGCTTCGCAAGTTTCCTGCCCCGGATCGACAACCTGCTGTACTCGCCCCAGGTGCCGTTCCGCGAGGTCTACTCGCCCTCTCCCGAGGAGCCGGATCCGTTCCGCGACGCGCCCTGGCGCTTCATGAACCGCCTGCCGCGCGGCAGGCGCATCCAGGCCAAGCTGGAGGATCGCCTCGGTCTGGAAAAAAGCGAGCGGCTGGTCGCCGACTACCTGGCGGGTGAAGGCGGGCTCGACCGGTTGCTGCGTCGCTACCTGGGCGACGATGCCGCGCGGTTCCGCGCCCAGTGGTGGGGACCCTACCCGTCGGTCGGCTACAGGCTGGGAGAGGTGAAGGACACGCCGCTGCCGAACGGAGAGGTGCGACACTCGGCCGAGGTGATCCGCCAGGGAGCCGAGATCGTCGAGCCGGTCACCGTGCGCTTCGAGGACGAGGACGGCCGCGTCGAGGAGGTTGCCTGGGGCGGGAAAGGCCGGCGCGGAGAGGTTAGCTGGAGCTCGCCGGCGCCGCTGGAACGAACCGTGCTCGACCCCCATCGGCGGCTGGTGGAGGACCCGACTCTCGTCGACGACCATCCGACCGCCGACAACATCGAGCCGCTGCCCTGGCGCCCACCGCTGCTGACGCGGCTGGTGATCTGGGGAGACGCCGTGGCCGGCGAGCCCCACCTGGACGTCGGCTTCGCCTTTCGGCGCCAGTACGACCTGACCCACTCCTTGCACCTCTCGGCCCACACCGATCCCCGCAGCTACGGCGCTTCGCTGAGTTACCTGCACCACCTGGGATCCAAGCGCACGCTCAACAGCCGCGTCTGGTACCTCGGCCCCGCGCTCGGCGTGACGCGCTATCTCGACGTCGAGCAGGCCGGCTTCGAGATCCCCGAGCGGAGCCTCTTCGAGGCCACGACCGGCTGGGTGGGGTTCTCGCTGGGTCGCAGCGACATCGGCTACTTCTGGGATCCGCGCCGGGGCACGTCGTTCCGCGTCGGCGCCTCCTACGCGGCCGGGCGCGCGGAGAGCGGAAGGACGATTCACGTGGGCAGCGCCTCGACGCGTTTATTTGGGCTTTGGACGCCCCGGCTGGGGCACACCTTCGCGCTGTACGGCGGGCTGACCGCGGTGGCGGGCGACCCGGCGGCCGCCGACCTGCCCAGCCTCTCGGACCGCCAGCTGCTGCGCGGCTTCGCCCTCGACGAGACCTACGGGCGCCTCGGGGCGTACCTCGCGGCGGAGTACCGCCACAAGATAGTCGACCTGGCGGGCTGCGGCGTCACGACCGCAATCCAGTTCGACAGGTTGCAGGGAGCGCTGTTCGCGGCCGGGGGAACGATCTCGCGTCCCGCCGGCTACGACGGACTCTTTTCGCCGGGGCGGATCTTCACCGAGGTCGGCTACGGGCTGCGCCTGCACACCCTCTCGCTGGGCGCCACCCAGTACCTGCTGGCGCTGGATCTGGGCGTCCCGATCACGCCGTTGGACCGGAGCTGGGAGATGCGGCGCGACGACGGGACGACCGTCGAGCGGACCCGCCCGCCGTGGAAGCTGCTGTTCGGCATCACGCAGACCCACTGATTTGTCCTTTTCTACCGGGAACAAAAACCTTCTACCGGGAACAAAAACCGCGCTTTGGTCGTTGACGAACGCGAGCACGGTAAAAGACTAATAAAGAGGAACGACTCGCTGGGAACGAAAAGGGAAGGTGATGGTGCTGGAAAGCGAGATGCCGATCTTCTGCGACAACTGCTCCACCCTGGCGGTAGCCGCCTTCGGGGACGAGTTGCTGTGCAGCGACTGCCTGCTGGAGGCGGTCCGCCGCGCCGCCGATCCGGAGGCCGCCGCGGCCTCGATCCGGCCGATCTCCGTGCACCTGCCGGCGGTGCCGAGAGCCGCCGACTCGCGCCGCGACCGCGAGCTGCTCGCCAGGTTCGACTACCCGCAAGCCGGCTGAGCGGCCGGATCGCCGCCGCGGCTCAGGGCTCGATGCCTTGGGAATCGATGGGCGGTGGCGCCTTCGGAATCCGGTTGCTCAGGTGCTCTCTCCTTCGTCGCCGCCCTCCCGGGTCTCGAAGTGGCCGATCAGCGCGTCGTGCAGATGGTGCACCGCGTCGGGGACCACGTCGCTGTCGATCATCCAGCGGATGTAGTCCGGCTCCTCGCGCGACAGGTAGCGCAGCGAGCGTCCCTTGTGACGCCCGAAATTGATCGCGACCTCGCCGTCGATCCACTTCAGCTTGCCGCGCAGGTCTACTTCCTCGGGGTCGCGGACGGCGGCGTCCAGCGAGCGGGGCTCGCGCGGCAGATCGCGGTAGCGGTCGAGCTGCGCCTCGAGCACCTCGATCGTCGCCCGGACGTCGCCCACCGCGCTGTGCGCCTCTCCGTGGGTGCGGCCCAGGTAGAAGCGGACCGCGCCGGACAGGTCGCGCGGCTCGCGGCTGGTGAAGATCCGGTAGGCGTCGATCACCGAGACCTGGGAGAGATCCAGCTTCTCGCCGGCGCGCTCCAACTCGGCGCGCAGCATCGGAATGTCGAAATGAATCACGTTGTACCCGCCCAGGTCGCAGCCGGCGAAGTAGGCGGCGACGCCCTGGGGGCCCTTGGCCACCTTGGCGAACGGAGGCTCGTCGCGCACCTCCTCGTCGGTGATCCCGTGCACCGCAATCGCCTCTTTGGGAATCGGGATCTGCGGATTGAAGCGGCGGCACTTGTCCTCGCGCGAGCCGTCGGGCCTCAGCTTGACCGCGGCCAGCTCGACGATGCGGTCGCGGCGCGGATCGGTGCCCGTGGTCTCCAGGTCGAAGAAGATGATCGGCCGGTCTAGCGAGAGCCCCATCGCGCCCCTCCTCCGCCGGCGCCTGAGCCGACACGAGAGATTATCGCACGCGCCGGTCGGATCGGGCAATCGTCGTTCAGGCCAGAAGCAGAACCAGCCCCACCACGGCGGCGACGACGATGATCGCGCCGACCACGATCAGCCCGAAGTCAGATCCGTCCTCCAGCTCGGGACGGCGGATCTCGCGCTCGGTGCGCACGTAGCCGGCCTGGCCAGGGTAGGCCATCGGATCCGGCGGACCGACCGGCAGCTCCTCTTCCCGCGCCTCCGGATCAGGCGTTTCGTCCTCGGAATCGTCGCTCTCGGCCGCGTCCGCGGGCTCGTCTCCAAAAGGGTCTCTCTCTTCCGGCCGCTCCGTCTCCACCAGCGGCGAGTAGGAGGAGGTTTCTTCCTCGGGCGCCTCCATCACCGAGGCCAGCGGCGCCTCCAGCGGGTGCTCCACGGCCAGGGTAGTGCCGCCCAGGACGAACGAGACCCCGGGCCGCAGCGGGGCGCTCTCGACCAGCTCGCCGCCGATCGAGATACCGTGGCGACTGCCCAGGTCGCGCAGGGACAGCTCTCCCCGCTCGTCTACCTGCAAGACGGCGTGCTCGCGGGACACGTCGCGGTCGTCGAGACGGATATCGGCTTCGCGCGCTCGTCCGATCACCAGCTGGGCCGGGCCCTCCGGCAGCGAGTGGCGGCTGGCTTTGCCCGGGCCGTCCAGCACCAGCAGGGCCAGCCCCGGTCGCGGCTCTCCGGAGCGGGCCAGCATCGCGGCCAGCATCTGTCGCGCCTGCCTGACCGAGGCGTCGCGCGGCTCGGCCGGGCCCGGCGCCACGCCGAGACGGAAGCGGATCTCGAACCCGGCGATTCCGATCGAGTCACCGTTTTTCAGCATGCGCGGCCTGTGCGGGACCAGCTCGACGCCGCCGACCCGCGTGCCGTTGAGGCTGCCCAGATCGGCGATCGCGTAGTCGGTGCCCTCGAGGCGGATCTCCGCGTGCCTGGTCGAGACCGCCATCTCGGGCAGACAGATGTCGCAAAAGCGCGCTCTGCCGATCACGACCCGGTCCTGGACGAAACCGCGGGTGTGCTCCGTGTCTGGCCGAGCCGGATCGATGATGGTGAGCCTGATAGCCATTCCCGGCAACAGAAACTAGCCGCTTTCCACTTCCGGGTCCAGCTTCGCTCCCGAGCGCGCGACTCAATCGGCGAGCCCGGCGAGCTGGCCGATTCTCTTTTTTGCAGGCGCCGTTCCTTTTGACACCTGCCCCGGCGGTTGGGGTAAGCTCCGACACAGTCGACGGAGCGAGGCTTGGTGGCGACGAGCACAGCGGTGGAGTTCTCGGATCTCGGGTGGCAGGCCTGGTACACCGGAGCCGTGGTGTTGGCGATGGTGGTGGCGCTGGTGCGCGAGTGGCTGGGACCGCCCGTGGTCCTGGGCGTGGCGCTGGCCGCGCTGCTGGCGGCCGGAGTGCTGACTCCCCGCCAGGCCCTGGACGGCTTCAGCAACCAGGGTCTGCTCACGATCGCCGCTTTGTTCTTGGTGGCCCAGGCGGTGCAGGAGTCCGGCGGGCTGGTGCGGATCGCGCTCGCCCTGCTGGGCAACTCCAGGCGCCACATCACGGCCGTCTTCCGTCTGATGGTGCCCACGGTCGCCGTCTCGGCGTTTCTCAACAACACGCCGGTGGTCGCGATGTTCGTGCCGGTCGTGCGCGGCTGGGCGATTCGCCACGACATCTCGCCCTCGCGGCTGCTGATCCCGCTTTCGTACGCCTCGATCCTGGGCGGGATGTGCACGCTGGTGGGCACCTCGACCAACTTGGTCGTCAGCGGGATGATGGTCGACCACGGCTTCGAGCCGATCGGAATGTTCGAGATCGGCCGCGCCGGGTTGCCGATCGCGGTGGTCGGCCTGGCATTCATGGTGCTGGTCGGCCGCAAGCTGCTGCCCAGCCGCCGCGACATCACCGATCAGCTGGCCGACGAGCGCCGGGAGTACCTATTGGAGATGGAGGTGCTCCCCGAGTGCACGCTGATCGGCAAGAGCATCGAGGACGCCGGCCTGCGCCACCTCGAGGGGCTCTACCTGGTGCACGTCGAGCGGGAGGGCAACGTGATCGGGCCGGTTCCCCCCACCTACGTGCTGCAGGCTGGCGACCGACTGCTGTTCACCGGGCTGGTCTCGACCCTGGTCGAGCTCAAGGCGATCCCCGGCCTGGCTGTGGTCGACGAGACCGGAACTCTCGACGTGCGCCGCGAGGGCGGGGCGGGCGATCTGCGCCTCTTCGAGGTGGTGATCTCGCCGACCTCGCCGCTGGTGGGCCAGGGCATCCGCGACGCCGGTTTCCGCAACCACTACGACGCCGCCGTGATCGCGGTCCACCGCGCCGGGGCCCGTATCGAATCCAAGATCGGCGACATCGTGCTGCGGCCGGGCGACACGCTGCTGCTCGAGGCGCCTTCCGGCTTCGCGCGGCGCTGGTACAACTCGGTCCACTTCTACCTGGTCTCCCAGGTGGGCGACGTGCGGCCGGTGCGGCACGAGAAGGCGCCGTTCGTGCTCGCGGTGGTGGGCGTCATGGTCGCCTTGCCCGCCCTGGAGCTGGTCCCGATGGTGGTCTCGGCGATCGGCGCGGCGGCGCTGTTGGTGGTCGCGCGCTTGGTCTCTCCGGATGGCGCGCGGCGCTCGATCGACCTGGCGGTGCTGGTCGTGATCGCCGCCGCGCTGGGCGTGGGCAAGGCGCTCGAGGTCACGGGGCTGGCGGCCGTGCTGGCCGGCCTGGTCGTCGAGGCGGTCTCGGCGCTGGGACCGGTTGCGGTGCTGGCGGCCGTGCTGGTCCTGACCAACCTCTTCACCGAGCTGGTGACCAACAAGGCCGCGGCGGCACTGTTCTTCCCGGTCGCGCTCTCGGCCGCTCAGCAGGCGGGCGTCGATCCCCGCCCGTTCATGATCGCCGTGTCGGTGGCGGCGGCGGCCTCGTTCGCCACCCCGCTCGGCTACCAGACCAACCTGATCATCTACGGTCCCGGCGGATACCGCTACACCGACTTCCTCAGGGTCGGAGTCTTCATGAACCTGCTGGCCGTGACGGTCGCGGCGTTCGCGATCACGATCGGCTGGGGAGTCTCCTCGTAGCCCGGGTCACTCCGCCTCGATCGGGGACGGCTCGACGATCCGGAGGTCGAAGAAAAGATCAGAGCAGGTCGTCGCGGCCCTCGTCCTCGAGCGCTTTGACCACCTGCTTGACCTCCTGCGCGCGCTCGCGCCGGCAGATCAGCAGCGCGTCGCCGGTGTCGACAGCCACCACGTTCTCGACTCCCACCAGCGCCACCAGCTTGCCCTCGGGCGCACGCGCCAGGCAGCCGCGGGAGTCGACGACGACCGCTGCGGAGCCGACCGCGTTGTCGTCGCCGTCGCGCTCGGACAGCTCGTAGGCGGCCTCCCAGGAGCCCAGGTCGGACCAGCCGAAGTCGGCCGGCACGCAGGCGATCTCCTCGGCGCCCTCCATCACCCCGTAGTCGATCGACTGCGACGGCAGCGAGGGGAAGACGCGCTCCAGGGTCTCCTGCTCCTCGCCGCGGCCCAGCGCGGCGTCGATCTCGGCCAGCCCCAGGTGCAGGTCGGGCATCTGCCGCTCGATCTCGGCCAGCACCCGCCCGGCGCCGAAGAAGAACATCCCGGAGTTCCAGGCGAAGTTGCCGGCCTCCAGGTAGCGCTCGGCGGTCTCGAGGTCCGGCTTCTCCACGAAGCGTCGCACGCGGTGCACCCCGGCCCGCAGCTCGTCGCCCATCTCGATGTAGCCGAAGCCGGTCTCCGGCCGGTCGGGCGCGATCCCGAAGGTGACCAGCGTGCCCTCGCGAGCCGCGCCGACCGCGGTGCGCATCGCGTCGAGAAAACCCCGCCGCTCGGCGACCAGGTGATCGGAGGGCATCACCGCCAGCACGCCGTCGGGATCCCTGCGGCGCACGTGCAGCGCGGCCCAGCCGATGCACGGCGCGGTGTTGCGCCCCTCGGGCTCGGCCAGGATGTTCTCCTGCGGCAGCTCGGGCAGCGCCTCGACGACCGCGTCGACGGTCACGCGCCCGGTGACCACCAGCACCCGCTCGGGCGGCACGTCGGGTCCCAGCCGCTCGACCGTGTCGGCGATCATCGTGCGACCGCTGCCCACCAGGTCGAGCAGCTGCTTGGGGGTGCGCTTCCTGCTCGCCGGCCAGAAGCGCGAGCCCACTCCTCCCGCCATCACAACAGCCCAGGTGTGATCCATCTCGCTCACCTCCTCTGATGGCCCGCGACCGCTCAGCCGAGCAGCGCGAGCGAAACGATACCGACCCCCGCCACGTAGGGCGCGAACAACCACAGCTTGCCGCGTCGCACCACTCGCAGCAAGACCAGCAGTGCGACAAGGCCGGTCACGAACGCCGCCAGCGCCCCCAGCCCGAAGCTCGCCGCCCTGTCCGCAGAGGCGAGCTGCGCCGCGTCCAGCTCCAGCAGCGCCGCGCCCAGGATCGCCGGCAGCGAGAGCAGAAACGAAAAGCGCGCCGCCTCCTCGCGCCCCAGACCCAGCGCCAGCGCCGTGGCGATCGTGACGCCCGACCGGGAGATGCCCGGCAGCACGGCCACGCCCTGGATCGATCCTATCAGCAGCGCCGCGCGCAGGTCGAGCCGCCGCGCGCCGCCCGGCCACCAGCGGCTGGCCAGCAGCAGCAGCGCGCAGCCCAGGAAGGTGAAGCCCAGCCCGGTCGGGGATGCGGCCACCACCGCGGCCGGCTCGCGCAGCGCCAGGCCCAGCAGCGCGGTCGGGATCGATCCCACGACCAGGGCCAGCGCCAGGTTGGCGTCGTCGTCGGCGGCCAGCGTCTCGCCCAGGCTCCTGCGCGTCACGGCCACGAAGGCGCGGCCCAGCCCCGCGATCGCGGCGACGACCTCGCGGCGGTAGACCGCGATCACCGCCAGCGCGGTCGCCAGGTGCAGCAGCACCTCGAGCAGCAGCGGGCACTCGGTCAGCGACAGCTCGACTCCGCGCCGCTCGAGCAGCAGCTCGGCGGCTGCCAGGTGGCCGGACGAGGAGACGGGCAGGAACTCGGTGGCCCCCTGCACCACTCCCAGCACGGCGATCCACAGCGTTTCCATTCGCAGTTGGGTAACCTCGGCCCGCCGGCGGGTCAAGTCGCCGCGACGGGCCGGGAGGTTGATGCTATCATGCCCGCGATGCGCCCGGATGCCCCGTCCAGAGAGGAGACCGCCGCGCCGCGGCGCGCCGTGAAAGCGATGATCGCCGCGGCGCTGGAGGCGGTCGATCCGGCCGCGGCGGCGCGCCGGGGCGCAAATCGAATCGATACCGCAGGGGTGGCGCGGGTCCGGCTGGTGGGATTCGGCAAGGCGGCGCTGCCGATGGCCCGCGCCGCGGTCGAAGCGCTGGGCGTCGGGATCGAGCGCGGGCTGGTCGTGGCTCCGCGAGGCTACGCCGACCCGGCGGAGGCGCAAGGCGCGTTCGAGGTCGCGCTCGCCTCCCACCCGTTGCCCGACGCCTCCGGAGCAGAGGCCGCGCGCCGCGTCGCCGCGCTCGCCGACGAGTTGCGCGCGGACGACCTGCTCGTGGCGGTTATCTCCGGGGGAGGCTCGGCGCTGCTGCCGCTTGCGGCCGAGGGGATCTCGCTGGAGGACCTGGTCGCGGTCACCTCGGCGCTGATCGCGGGCGGGGCTCGGATCGAGGAGCTCAACGCGGTGCGCAAGCACCTCTCCGCGATCCAGGGCGGGCAGCTGGTCCGGCTGGCGTACCCGGCGCGAACAGAGGCGCTGGTGCTCTCGGACGTGGTCGGCGATCCGCTCGACGCGATCGCCTCCGGTCCCACCGCGCCGGATCCGACCACCTTCGCCGACGCGCTCGCTGCGCTGGAGCGATGCCGGCTGCTCTCCGCCGCGCCGCGCGCCGTGATCGAACGGCTGGAGCGCGGCGCCGCGGGCCTGATCCCGGAGACGCCGGGGCCGGGCGATCCGATCTTCGGGCGCGTGCACAACCGGGTGGTGGGCGGCGGCGGCGTAGCGGCCCGCGCCGCGGTCGAGGAGGCGCTGCGGCGGGGCTACCGGGCGGAGATCGAGACGCTCTCGATGACCGGAGAGGCGCGCGAGGTGGGTCGCCGGGCCGGCGCCCTGGCCCGCCGGCTCGCCGGCGCGGATCGTCCGCTCTGTCGCGTGCTGGCCGGCGAGACCACGGTCACGGTCCGCGGAGGCGGGCGCGGGGGTCGCAACCAGGAGCTGGCGTTGGCCGCGGCGCTCGAGATCGAGGGAGCGGAGGGGGTGCTGATCGCGGCGCTGGGCACCGACGGAATCGACGGACCGACGGACGCGGCCGGCGCGGCGGTCGACGGCGGCACGGCGGGCCGGATCCGCGCTGTTGGGCCGGATCCGGAGGCGCTGCTGGCCGACAACGACTCCCACCGGGCGCTGGAGGCCTCCGGCGACTTGCTGGTCACCGGGCCGACCGGCACCAACGCGGCCGATCTGCTGTTCGTGATCGCCGGGCCGGATCCTGTATGATGCCACGGCGATGAGTGAGATCGGCACAACGTCGCTCTCGCGCCGCGAGATGCTGCGCCTGAGCGCCACAGCGGCCGGAGCCGCGGCGCTCGGAGCCGGATATCAGACGCCGCCGGAGGAGCGGGCCCGTCGCCGGCCGCGGGAGCGCCGGGCCACGTCGTCTCGGTGCACATGCCGGGCTTCAAGGGCGAGCTGTTTCCGCGGGCCGACGCGGCGCGCACGATGGTCGACCGGGCCGTTCGCGCGCTGGCCGGCGAGAGCGACACGGGGCGCGCCTGGCTGAGATTCGTGCGGCCGGACGACCGGGTCCTGCTCAAGGTCAACTGCCTGGG